>CP071184.1:3915000-4243125 GCA_017298655.1 Alicyclobacillus curvatus | reverse complement strand
TGCAGTTGGTCCACCATCAGCTTGTCAAGCCCGTCCACAAGTGCGCCGCCACCTGTCAGGACGACACCCTTGTCGAAGATATCCGCAGCAAGTTCGGGCGGCGTCTTTTCGAGGACCGACTTGGTTGCGAGGATGATGCTCTCGATGGGTTCATGCAAGGCAATTTCCATCTCAGTCGACTTCACCGTGATGGTCTTTGGCAGGCCCGACATCATGTCGCGGCCGCGCACATCCATTTCGCCAACACGGCTGTTGGGATACACGGTCGCGAGCGACATTTTCAGGTCTTCCGCGGTCCGCTCACCAATCAGCAGGTTGTATTCTTTCTTAATATATTTGACAATGGCTTCATCGAGCTTGTCTCCGGCGATGCGGAGAGAGGTGGAGGTAACAACGTCCCCCAGCGACAAGACTGCTACGTCTGTCGTTCCTCCACCGATGTCGACGACCATGCTTCCACTTGGTTCGAAGATGTTGAGGCCTGCGCCCACTGCAGCGGCTTTCGGTTCTTCTACCAAATCCACTTGTTTAATGCCGCTGGCTTCTGCTGCCTCACGAACGGCTTTCTGCTCGACTGAAGTGATGCCGGCAGGAACGCAAATGAGCACATGCGGACGAATGAATACACTGCGTCCAATAGATTTTCGGATAAAATGCCGCAACATGATTTCAGTAACTTCGAAATCTGCAATGACGCCATCCCTCAGCGGGCGTATTGCGACGATATTTCCTGGAGTCCGTCCAAGCATTTGCCTGGCTTCCTCTCCGACAGCGACCACCTGTTTCGTGACCTGATCGATAGCTACAACCGATGGTTCATTCAGCACCACACCTTGACCACGTACATGGACCAAGACATTGGCTGTGCCCAAGTCAATCCCGATATCCTTGGAAAACATTTACGGCGAGTCCTCCCCAACTGAGCGTGCATCTGAGCGTATCCGTTGTGTCGGTGATTGTAAAATCTCCCTGGACCATTGAACGCTGTTTCGATGATTCAAGTCACTTTCGATAACCCCGTGCATAAAGTCATGCGTAAGTATCAGCACATGAGCACGACGCCAAAGTTCATCACGGAACACGACCGTAGATACATTCAGCTTAGAATTCTACAGTCCGCTAGAAACTCCTGTCTTGCGTTCGAACTTTTTCGACGCATTTTTCACTGGCTCCGGTTCGACATCCTTGTTGTACTTGAGTTTCGTGGCTTCCCCCCCGCGCAGGTGTCGAATGGACTTGTGATACTCGAGAATTTCTTTGACGCGGTTCGCCAAATCAGGATTGATTTCTGGCAGACGTTCCGTTAAATCCTTGTGGACCGTACTCTTTGAGACCCCGAATTCGTTTGCAATCGTCCTGACTGTATTTCTTGTTTCTACAATATACTCACCGATTTTTAGAGTACGCTCCTTGATATAATCATGCACTCCCCTCGCCTCCCCAGGTTTTGCTCAGATGGTCTGTTACAGTATATGAGGGGGTGTACACCATATGCCTTAGTTTCGTCCCTGAGAGCTTGTCAGAGCTTATTTTTGCTCGTTATCTTTTGTTTTCTCTCATTTACTCCGAGGGAAATAAAAAAAGTAGCCAACTTCGATAGAAGCGGCTACTTAAGTGGTTCGCGCGATATTTCAAGTACTTTTGACTGTGATTTGGGAAATGAAACTACTGAATGGTGCGACATGTGCCATGTTATTGAATGCGCAGTATGCTGCGCTTTTTGCAGCCTCTGGTGTCGTGTCAGCTTGTGTCATGCTGCATCATGTTGCATTTGCTGCATTTGCTGCATCGTCTTGCATTTGCTGCATTTGTTGCATTTGCTGTGCTCGCCGCTGTGTTCGTGCGTGGTGCTCTTTGCTGTGCCAAGCACTGGGGCATAAGCCGTGCCTGTGTCATCTGCTGCTGCGCACGTTACTGGGTCATTCGCTCAGCCATTTATCCGCTTGTTGATCCGCTTGCCAACGTCGTGTGCTCCGCTGTTCCTGCTTGTCTAGCCTTTTGGCTTAGAGTTTCGGTAACAGCGTACCGGGATCGACCGGGTTGCCATTCTTGTAGACCGAGAAGTAGAGGTGGTTGCCCTGGGACTGCTCAAACTGGCATGTGCCGCTTGTCCCAATGACTTGTCCCTGCTTCACCGTGTCTCCAACTTTGACATCCACGCTGCCGAGAGACTCGTAACGGAGTTGATATCCGTTTGACGCGGTCATCTCAACAATATTTCCATAGAGCGGGTTGGCCGTAACGCTGGTCACCTTACCACTCAGTGCGGCTTCGACATTGAAGGTCTGCTTGCTGGCAGCCTGGATGTCGTAACCCATGTGAGGATAGTAACCATTGTCATAGACAACCAAAGCGTTGGCCTGCTGTGCCTGTGTCCCCTTGCTTGGGAAAAAGCCCAAGGTAACCTTCGGATTCACAGAAGTAGCTGCTGGCCACTGGAACTGTTCCGTGGTCGCTGTTGCCTGACCTGACGGGTTCTCCACCGCATTACTGGTCACCGGACTGCTGCCGACTTGACTTTTGACATACATGAGTCCGATGATGAGCGCTGCGGCTCCCAGATAGATTGCTGGATATACCCAACGCTTCGAGAAGATCCGGCGCGAACCGGCGGCACCCTTCGCCAACGGCTTAGTGGTTGCCTGCATTTCCTCTTTGTTCTGTTCTTGTGGATGTTTGTTTGCATCCATTTGGCGCTCACCTCATTAACGAAGTGTCGCCACATCAACAACGATTTATACCATAGTGAAACACAAGAGATAGAAAAGTTTGTATTTTTGCCAGACTTACGTGATTATACGGTCACTCTCTGGATTTGCGGGGCGGTTTACCCGCGATCAATTTGCCGCCCCCAAGTTGAAATTCACGTCAGCCGCTATCGCCGTCCCCGGATAGAACCGCGAGAGAATCGTCCCCCACGTCTCCCCCTCGCCCGCGAGCACAGTGGCTTCGTGCAAGCTCAGCCCTACATCTTCGCCAATGCCACTTGCTTGTACTGTCAGATTGCCGTTCGACGCGTGCAGCGTAAAATCCGCGGATGGGAGGTTGAGGGCTTTTGCGAATGCCGATCCGCTCCAGCTCCCCCCACCCGGCCCCCTCACCCCAATCACAAACCCGTCAGACGCACGGCTGCTGACGGTGAATTGAGTAGGCGTGGTGGATTTGACGGGTATACCCAGATGCGCCGCCAGCTGTGCAGGAGTGAACGTTTGGATAGGTTGCTGCGCAACCTTTTTATCGTCTGGGCAGGCGATGGATTGTAGATAGGGGATTGCGTGGCCGAACACCTCTGTGGCACTGCGCGTGACACCGGGCGACAGTTGAAAGGAAAAAGCAAGGATTGGCTGCGCGTTGTACGTCACCACCAGTCCATCTGTCGCAAGAATGGCGGCTTGGTATTTGGCGCGGACGGCATCCACTTGGTTACCCCACTTGGCGTCTTGGCCCGCGGCGGTTAGAAGCGGGAGATCCCACTGTCCGGAGTCCGTGACGTCGGCCCCCTTCAGCGCCGCATTCCGCAACGTTTGGGTGCTGCCGGACGAGGAACCGCTGGCAGCGGACGAGCCACCTTTAGTGGATGCCCCGCCTGTGGACCCGCCGCCTGAAGACCCGCCGGTGCTGGACGAGGCGCCTGTGGACCCACTGCCTGAAGACCCGCCGCCTGAAGGCCTGCCGGTGCTGGACGAGCCGCCTGTGGACCCGCTGCCTGAAGACCCGCCGGTGCTGGATGCCCCGCCTGTGGACCCGCTGCCTGAAGACCCGCCGGTGCTGGACGAGCCTCCTGTGGACCCGCTGCCTGAAGACCCGTCGGTGCTGGACGAGCCGCCGACCGGGGTTTTGTTGCTCGACGTCCCGCTCGGCGTAGAGGTGCTGCCCGACTTGGTCATCGGCTGCCGACTCTTCGGTGATGTGGAAGGCGGTTGGTTTGAGGAGGTGCCGTTTGCCGCCTGCGTTGCTCCCTGCGTTGCTCCCTGCGTTGCTCCCTGCGTTGCTCCCTGCATTGCTCCCTGCGTTGCTCCCTGCGTTGCTCCCTGTGTTGCTCCCTGTGTTGCTCCCTGCGTTGCTCCCTGGGTTGCTCCCTGGGTTGCTCCCTGCGTGGCGGCCTGGGCTGCGGTCGAGGCAGCGGATCCTGCTGCTAAGGCATCAGCAGGGCCTGCCCCAGTTGGGTACTGACCCATCCGGTTGGCGAGCATGGCTTGTACAGCGTAAGTCCGCGCTGCAACGGCCGCGGCCTGGAGCGCCTGTGGCGGAGCACTCGGCGGCAACTCCGCTGATAATACGTCGATCAAATAGTTCCCAAGCGGCATGGACACGACGTCGCCAGTTTGCACTCGGTATACTTCAATCGTCATCTGCTCGTCCGAAGAAGCTAGCCACGCTTGAACGGGTGAATTCCAGGCCCCTCGTTTGAAGGACATGGCGACGGCTGTCGGCATCAAAATCATGGCGGTAAACACGGCCATAATCACAATGAAGGTGACTAGTCGCCAATCGGCGTATTTGCGCCACCACAAGCGAATGACGTGTATCTTCACGGTGCGCTTCAGTTTTCGGTAGCGTGATTTGCTGATTTTTGGTCTGAACGTGCGTGACGGTGACGGCAACGGTAACCCTCCAATCAGGTCTCTAAGGAGTGCGAAACTCTCTGGGAGTGTGAAGACATACAGGTAAGGCGTAGGACGAAAGATACACCAGTAGATGCGGACACGTGGACTCGATTTGGGATGCGGGAGCCCGCCTCGCGCGGTAGGTACACCAGCATGCGGCAGGTACGCGAGCACACCTCACGCGCCGGTACGCCAGCATGTGGCAGGTACGCGAGCACACCTCACGCGGCCGGTACACCAGCATGTGGCAGGTACGCGAGCACACCTCACGCGGCCGGTACGCCAGCATGTGGCAGGTACGCGAGCACACCTCACGCGGCCGGTACACCATCATGTGGCGGGCTCGGGATGCGGGAGTCTGCCTCCATGGCACCGCAAACCGCACTGCGCGTGGACAACCCTCTTTACAGGGGTATGAGTGGAAATCGAAAATTATGTTTGAGAGCGGAGAGCCGAGAACGGTGAACGGTGAACGGTGAACGGTGAACAGGGAATGGTGAACAGGGAATGGTGAACGGTGAACTATGAACGAAAACCGCGGCGCGCACATGTTTTGGTTCGGATAGGGCGCGGCGACGAATGGGGCACACGAACATAACGCGCTCCCAAGTTGCTATTTGCAACGCGCGGCGCGAACTCAGAAGGAAATAGCGCGTCCTGGACGCGCTATCCACTTTTCTTTCGATTTCGGGGGCGCATAGCGAGCTGGGAACGCGCTATTTGGCCCCCATCCGCCACTAACGCTTTGTGGTGGCGCTATTTCACCCATCGGGACACCGGACATTAGGAAATAGCGCGCCCTGGACGCGCTATCCACTTTTCACTGGAATTCGGGGACGCATAGCGAGCTGCGAACGCGCTATTTGGCCCCCATCTGGCGCTAACGCTTTGTCGTAGCGCTATTTCGCCCATCGGGGCTCGGGACATTAGGAAATAGCGCGTCCTGGACGCGCTATCCACTTTTCTTTCGATTTCGGGGACGCATAGCGAGCTGGGAACGCGCTATTTGGCCCCCATCTGGCGCTAACGCTTTGTCGTAGCGCTATTTCGCCCATCGGGGCTCGGGACATTAGGAAATAGCGCGTCCTGGACGCGCTATCCACTTTTCTTTCGATTTCGGGGGCGCATAGCGCGTCGTGGACGCGCTATCCACTTTTCTTTCGAATTCGGGGACGCATAGCGAGCTGCGAACGCGCCATTTGTTGCAGGTCCCCTGCGGCAACGGATCGGGTGCCAATTTCCTCGCCTTGCGACTACCTAAATTTTCCTAACGTGTAAAGGTATCGCTTTGGCGGTTTCGCGCAACCTGTGAGCGTCGGGATTGCCGTGGCGTTTGCGATCGTCAGCAGCCCGAATTTCATTTCTTCCGCAAAGGAGGCTGTCCCATGACCGTTGCATCACAGGTAAAACAAACGCTGGCGGGCCTAAAGAGTGCACAGGCGAGCTTTGAGCAGTTTGCCTTGCAGACACAAAATCAGCAGGCCAAACAGCTCTATCAGGACGCTGCGAACCAAACGCAAACCATTGTACAGTCACTTGAGAGCAGGGTTCAGCAATTGGAGCAAGAGGAACCACAGTACAAGGGGTTCTAGGGAATCCAGGGTACTGGGTTGCCACAGTGGGCTTGTATGCCGATCCGCTTGCACTCTTCACGCGAGGTCACGAGCGGTCCGCATGGACCGCTCGCTTGGATCGCGCGCAGTACTCTGCGGGCAAGCTCTCTGTGTGCCCAACCTCGGTGCCAACCACTATGCACAGCCGCGGGCTAGACATCTTGAATATCATTACTCTTCCATCATGCGATGCGGGACTCCGGACACAGGGTTAAAGAGTCAGGCGTCACATCCATGGTGGAATTACTGCAGGTGAGGGAATATTGGCTCACGATGAAGTCTTGATCTTCACGCACAGCATCATCACATTCATCGGACTTGTAATTTTGGCTCGACTGCTGAAGCAGAACTTCATTACATTGATTGCCGTCGGTCTTGCCGCGATGGCTGGTGTCGCATCCCTCAATGGGGCTGTTCCGTGGTCCGATTGGTTGATTGCCACCATCACATGGGTACTTCTTACTTTACTGGTGCAATGGGGGAGCCTGAAGTCCCCGCAGTTTGCCACCCTTGTCGGCAAACAGCCCACGGTAGTGGTACAAGGCGGCAAGGTGCTGGAAGATAACCTGCGCAAGGCTCAGACGCCGCTTGCTCAACTCTTATCCATGCTGCGTCAAAAGAACGCTTTCCAGGTTGCAGACGTCGAAATGGGTGTACTTGAACCGGATGGGCAGTTGAGTGTCCTGCTCAAGTCGGAGAGCCAACCTGTCACACCGAAACAGTTGAACATCCCGATGGAGAACATCGCCGCACCCGTTGATATCGTCATTGATGGCATGGTTCAGTCACAGGCCCTGGCTCAACTCGGCGTGAGCCGCAGTTGGTTGGCGGAGGAACTGAGGCGAAAGCGCATCACAGACATCCGTCAAGTCATGCTAGCTCAAGTGGACGGAAATGGAGTGGTCCACGTTGACTTGTACGACGACGCGTCCACCGCGCCGCCTACACGCAGCAATGCGCACCCGAGTACGCTTGCTACCCTGAAGAAGGCGCAAGCCGATTTAGAGTCCTTCGCGATGGAAACTCAAAACCCCGCTGCCAAGCAGTTGTACAGTACCTGTGCGAAGTCGCTGCAACACGTGATTGCCAAAACGACGGCATTTCTCGAGGAACCAAAGTAACCACTGCCTGAGCACAACCCAAAACCCGATGGCCTGGCCCCATCCCTGCGTGCACAACCGCACACACGCGATTTTATTGGAAAATAAAACGACTCCTCGAACGAGGAGTCGCTACCGTATTTATTTCTTCTTAGCCGACTTCCACCTGTACGGGTTCTGCGATGCGCTCAATGCGCGCCCCAAGCCCCTGGAATTTGCCGACAAGGTTGTCGTACCCTCTGTCGATGTGATGCAGTCCGCCCACTGTCGTGATACCGTCGGCTATCAAACCGGCGATAACAAGCGCAGCACCCGCACGCAAATCGGTCGACGTGACCTCTGCGCCAGACAAGCGGTGGATGCCTTCGATGATGGCGGTGCGACCCTCAACCTGGATCTCCGCCCCCATCCGCTGCAACTCAGCCACATGCATGAAGCGGTTCTCAAACACGGTTTCCGTAATTGTGCTCGTGCCGACTGCAGTACACAGGGCTGTGACCATCTGCGCTTGCAAATCGGTTGGGTAAGCAGGGTGGTAATGCGTCTTTACATCAAGTGCACGCAACCGTCCCTTTTCAACGGGATACACGCGGATGCCTTGCACGTCGTCCTCAATCAGCGCGCCAGCTTCCTCGAGTTTCGCAAGAAGCGACGTTAAATGCTGAGAAACGACATTTTCAACGTACACGCCATTGCCCGCAATTGCGCCGGCAATGAGGAACGTACCTGCTTCGATGCGATCCGGTATGACATTGTGATTCGCCCCGTGCATTGCCGCGACGCCTTCAATGCGAATGATGTCAGTCCCGGCCCCCCGCACGCGGGCGCCCATGGCGTTGAGATAATTCGCGAGATCGACATTTTCCGGTTCTTTCGCAGCATTCTCGATGATGGTGGTCCCTCGCGCGAGACAGGCGGCCATCATGATGTTTTGTGTGGCACCGACACTTGGTATGTCGAGATAAATCCGAGCTCCCCGCAGTCCACCCTTGGGCGCGCGAAAATGCACACACCCGTTTTCAATGCGGGCTTCTGCACCCATGGCTTCGAGTCCTTTGATGTGCAAATCAACCGGCCGCGGCCCGATATTGCATCCACCTGGCAAGGCAATGACAGCTTCACCCACGCGGGTCAAAAGTGGTCCCGCGACAACAAAGGAGGCGCGCATTTGGCGAACGAGATCGTGTGGGGGTTCGTAAGTATTGACATGCGTGGCATCTATCCGAATGCTACCAGGGCGCCTTTGCACGTCTGCCCCCAGGGCTGCAATCGTTTGCGACATATGTTCGACATCGAGTAATGAAGGAACGTCATCAATATGGCTGGCACCGTCAGAGGCCAGTAAACTGGCGGCCAGGATTGGTAGTACTGCGTTCTTCGCACCACCGATACGGACTGTCCCCTGTAACCGACGTCCGCCCTCAATCACTATCTTGGCCATTGCGTCAACTCCTGTACGCAACCGCTCAGTACTCCTCCAGGCGTGCCTCGCCTCTCCCTGTCAGTACGTTTCTGTAATGATGGGAGATCCGATGAGCACGTTCGTTCGGTGATGAACGGCATCATAATGTAATCCGACTTGTATATTCATTTTCCGCCCATCTGTGAGGATGTACTGCGGCATCATTGCAGAATAGCCGGAAATGCTGGTGTAGTTGGACGTTGTTACGCCCTCCACGCGCTTGGCGTGGACTGATGCAAAAGCGTCCTGAATCAGCGACTCTGCTTGCCCGCCACTCATTCTAGCACCGCGCGATCCGATGATACAAGCACTAATTTCCGGGATAACCCTTTCATTTTGCAGAACTTTTTCTACGGTCGCCATGTCTTTACGAAACGCCACAAGATTGCCGCCTTTACTGTCTGCGCGAATCACCAGCAAGGTTTCGGCTTGCCCATTTGCAAACTGAAACGAACTTACAGTGACAGTAATTTGGGTGGAATCGGGCCACAGTCCATATACTTCGGCAAAAGTCTGGTTGGAATGTCCGTTGCTCGCTACGATGGGTTTGCCGCCGGGTGTGCCGCGTCCGTTTCCACCAGACTTCGCGGGGCTCGTTGAGGTGCTCGCAGTGCTGCTCGAGCTCGCGCCCGAGTTGGTGCTGGTGCCAGCGTTGGTACCGCCAGCGCTCGTGCTCGTGGTGGCGTTGGTGCTGCCGCTCGTGCTGCCGGCGTTGGTGCTGCTGGCGTTGGTGCTAGAGCCTTGGTCTTGCCTTGTTACTGTTTTCGCTCCCTGGACGTGCAATTCCTTCCCTAATCTGTCGACAAATTGCTGAACTTGTTGAAGGGACTCGAAATTTTGATTCACTTGAGACCAGTTATGCACGACGTACCCGTTGACTTGTCCACCTGTCGCACTAAAGGCTGTCTCGAGGTATCTCGCCTGCATTGTGGCACTCGATTGTGGATTAACGCCAAATGATTGCGCTAGCCTGGATGATTGCGATGAACCTGTTGAACCTGATGAACCCGATGACCCTGTTGAACCTGTTGATGAAACTCCGTTTTGTGTCCCATTTGACACATGTGATGCGCCTAACACATTTGAGCCGCCTAACACGTTCGAGCCGTTTAACGCCGCCTCAACGTTCCCCCCGTTTGACAGCATATGGTACCCTGCCAGTCCGACCACCGCACAGACCGCCACCAACATTGTTCGCCTTTTCATGTTTACTCCTCCCCCACCGTAGGCTCGCTTATACATCAAAGTCTTGACGAGGGGGATTGGATTTATACTTTTTCGGCGACCTCCATTAGTAGATTTAGTAGAATACACATTTAACAGGAATGGAACATTTTAGACTGAGTACACGTTCCCTTGTTGAAACGGCACAAAATGTAAATATGCGAGCATTGGCAAAATTATGACGTGAACCAATTCACGTGGATAGTATGCATGGGCCATCCGTATATATGACGTTTTCATTTCAGAATTGTTACGGTCAACTTACAAGCAAGAACCGAGGAAAAAGAAAAAGAGCAAAAATGAGGATTTGTGGATAAAAAAACGATTTGTGTGGATGACGTGAGCCAGATTTGTGGATGAAATCGGTCAGATATGTGGATATGCACAGTTAATCGGTGGATAAACCTGTGAATTCTGTGGATAACTGCTCCTAATGGTACTGCTGTGCACAGGGCTGTGGATAACTTCTGTGCGGCGTTGGCTAGTTGTACGGTGCCGGGGATGGTATGTGTGGCCGATAATGACAGGCAGCGCTAGGGATCGCATGTTGCGCTGCTAAGAGTAGGCGGTGCGGATAAGGGTGTGTGGGAGATGTCTGCAGCGAGATCGCGTGAGTGAATCTGGCGCCGAAGGTGCTGATGCGCTGCGGGAGCTGGGGTCACTTTCGTTTAAGGACGCGCGCGGGTGCTGGGGCAAGATGCTGCTTCTTAAAATAACACCCGAAGGGCTTGCCCCGCGATAAGGTAAGCAACAGCAATGAGGCCAACCAAAAACCCGCCTGCCATGGCCATGAAGAAGCGCAGTATGCGTGCTTGGACGCCAAACGGATCGAAGACGAATTTATCCCACTTCAGAATGCCTAGCGCGCGCCAAGCGTAGTAGGTTCCGACGAGAAACGCGATTATGAAAATAAACCCATCTGCTGCAATCATGACTGAGTACTGAGACAAACCTGAAACGGCTCCTGATGGCATTCGAAGGCCCCCTACTTAAATTTCGCATCAACCAGTATATCCCTCATCTCATTGTACAGCGTATCCCGTGGAAATGTTGAGCTGCGCGGTACGTCGTGTGGGGTGTGGTGACCTTCAATTTCATATCGAGCTTCAACTTCATGTCGACCTTCAACTTCATATTGATCTTCGTCGATAACGAGCTGGTAACGCGCTATTCGCCCCACCAGCGAATTCTTTGATATGAAATAACGCGCCCCCAGCGCGTTATTATCCAAATTATATGAGATAACGATTCTACAACGCGTTATTCTGTCTCGGTCTGTCCCCTAACGCTTTCAAAACGCGCTATTTCATCCTGGCTCTGCGGTAGTGAGCGTCAATAGCGCTTCCACAGCGCGTTATCGGTGCGAGCGCCACTTGTTGTGGCACCCACCGTCGCCCCCGCCGGCCCTGCTGTGCGCCGAGTGTGACGCCGGACCCCCTTCGCCGCGCCTTAGCATATCGACCTTTGTCGATAAGAAGCTGGCAACGCGCTATTTAAGGGCCCGCCTGGGTTCTTCGATATGAAACACGCGCTGCCAGAGAGTGTCGATTAACCTGTTAGTTGCTTACGCACCATGGGTGCGCAATGGAGCATCAAAACCGGCAAAACAAGCGTTGCTTACACACCGCGGGTGCGTAAGGGGTCGTCGGAGTGGCTGGATGAGCACTGCTTGCGCACCGTGGGTGCGTAAGAGAGTGCCGGATTGGGTGGCTGGGCGCCGCTTACGCACTGTGGGTGCGTAAGGCTTCGTCAGAGTGGCTAGCTGAGCACTGCTTACGTACCGTGAGTGCGTAACGTATGGTACTAGAGACCTGTCAACTTATTCGACATCCTCTCACACGCGTTATCGGTGCGAGCACGACGTGTTGTGGCACCCACTGTCGGCCTGGCCGACGCTGCTGGGCGTCTAGTGTGACTCCGAATCCCCTTCGCCATGATTTACCACATCGACCTTGGTCGATAACGAGCTGGAAACGCGCTATTCGCCCTACCGTCAAGTTCTTTGATATGAAATAACGCGCTCCCAGCGCGTTATTATCCAAATTATATGTGATAACGATTCTACAACGCGTTATTTGGTCTCGGTCTGTCCCCTAACGCTTTCAAAACGCGCTATTCCATCCTGGGTCCGCGGTAGTGAGCGTCAATAGCGCTTCCACAGCGCGTTATCCTTGCAGGCACACCGTCTGCACCCCATTCGTTCCCCGTCTGCACCCCATCGCACCGTCCGTACTGCCCGCACCTACGTCGGCTACCGACTTCGCCGCCCAGGTCCACCCCACTCCGGAATGTGGCATACCTGCACTTTTCATGTGCAAACTCCTATTTTGCACAAAGATGGACAATTGACTTAGCCAGTCTTACGGTTGCGCTCATAATTTGTCTTAATGCGTTTACTAATGCAAGCGAGCTGAAACAAATGACGATACAGAGGGTCATGCGTACGACAGCTGTATACTTTTATGCAATTTCCGATGGTATTAACAGGACCTATAGAAATGCCGATCACGTTCGCGGATACCGCAACAACTACATTCCCAATCCCAGGTCCGTTTCCTTAATCAATGTCTATATCAATGGGGTTCTTCAATTACCACAGGCTTACAATGTGACGACGGGAAGAATCAGACTTAAGACTATCGATGTTCCAACGAGAGGAACTCCTATCATCGTTCAATCCGTTCGTATTTACGGATGGAAAGGAGGTGGAAGATGTAGAAAAGGCCCCGTGAAGCGTGGTCCCAAAGTCCAGAAGGTAAATAGATGCCAGATTCAACGTGGCACCAAAACCCGCAAGCCGTACAAATCCAACATCAAACGCGCTATCAAGACGCACAAGGAGGAAATAGCTATGGCACTTGGCCTCATCAAACTTAACATTGGAGCAACAACAACTACCAACGCAGTACCTTCGGCTCAAAAATTCTTCTATCAGAATCCGTCTGATGTAGCAGCGGGCTCTACTTTGACCGTTGACGCGGCAAGTTTTACAGATGATACAGGCGTTGCTGTCGTAACCTTGCCTGCATTGGCTGCTTCAAACAGTTATTTCAAGGTTCATATCAACGGAATTCTCCAGGAGAATGGAAACTCAACATACACTCCAGGTGCAACTGGTGTGGGCAGCTTAGCCTTTGCCAATCCTGCGGGCGGTGGAACAATTTATACCGGTCAATGGGTCATCCTTGAAGTCGTCAACTTCGCGCCGGCATCGACCACGACGGTTCTAACTTGAATCTGTTCCGTCTACCTGAGAAGTAGAAGGCTGACCCCAGAAGTAGAAGGCTGACCCCATACCCCATACCCGTGTCGCCTGCCATGCTCTTTGGGCTGCAGCACAATGACGTTGAAAAGACCTTCTGGGTACGAGAAGGTCTTTTCCGTATTTCCGCACGTCTCTACAGCGTGTCATAGCACAACAATCGAAGTCTATGCAGGTCAGAACCGACAGTGAATGCGGGTAACAACCAAGGTCGGTACGGACCTCCACTAAGGACCTCCGGCGTGAGATACTCGGTGGAACAGCCTGTCTCCCCGTTCCGTGCCGTTCGGCAAAAAGAGGGCCCCGCCTGCGCGGAGCCCCGTTATAGCCTTACAGTCTTACACTTACACACACGACTCAGTACAGCCAAGTCAATCCGAGCAGCGGGTGCAACAGGACTGCCGGGACGATGCCGAGTGCCAGCGTACCGAGCACGCACAGCGCCACGAGGGTGTGCATGACTGGGCTTGCTGTCAGGGCGGTCACTTCGCCGACAGGTTCCTTCTGGAAGACCTTGCGCAGCCAGCCGATGTAGTAGAAGAACGACACGACGCTGGTTGCGAAGAGCACGATGCCAAGCCACATGGTGCTGAAGTGCAGTGTATCGACAAAGATGTAGAACTTCCCAAGGAACCCTGCGGTAAGCGGCATGCCTGCGAGCGACAGGACGAATATCGTCAAGGCGACGGCAAGCCACGGTGACCGCTGATAGAGCCCTATCAAGGCGTCTGAATCGAGCGATCCCTTGTCGCGCTCCACCAGATACACGATGGCAAAAGCGCCAACGGTCATGAACGTGTAGGCAAACAGGTAAAACGAGATGCTGTCAAAGAGCCCCGTCCAGTCCTGTGCCTGCGCGACCCCAAAGAGGGCGAACGGAACGAGGATGTACCCTGCCTGCGCCACGCTTGAGAAGGCAAGCAGTCGCTTCATGTTGCGCTGCGGCAAGGCAATGAAGTTACCAACAATCATCGTCACGGCGGCGATGATGCCGGCCCAGTAGAACAGGTGCGCACCAGGACCGTTAAAGATGAAGATGAGCATTCGAAGAAGCATCGCGAACGACGCTGCTTTCGACAGGGTTGCCAGGAACGACGTGATGGGTGTCGGCGCGCCTGCGTAGGCGTCCGGCGTCCACATGTGAAACGGCACGAGCGAAAGCTTGAAGCCCATGCCCATCAGCATCAAGAGGAAACCGAGGACGGTGATGGACGGGTAACTGGCAAACATCTGCGTGCCCATAGAGCTCAGTTGCATCAAGTTGGTCGATCCCGATATGCCGTAGATAAACGACATCCCGTAGAGGAGAACGGCGGATCCGAGCGCCCCCATCAGCATGTACTTGATGCCGCCTTCGACACTGTGAATCGAATGCGTCCGCACGGCGACGAGCACGTAGCTCGCAACTGAGAGCAGCTCGAGGCCGACGTACAAGGTTACGAGATCCGTTGCGGTGGCCATCGCGAGCGCACCGACGACGGCGAACAGAATGAGGTATGTGTGTTCAGCGGCCACTCTGCTCTTCGCACTCCAGTCCAAAGTGAAGAGGAGGACGAGGAAAGACGAGAGGAGAATCAGGACCGAGAAGACGGATGCGAACGGATCGACCCCAATCGTGTTCAGGACGAATGCCGGTTTGGCACTCCAATGCACAATCGCCACAACGAGTGCCGCGATAACGCCGAGCATCGACAGCACTGTCAGCCAGCGTCTGTCCCCCTTGCGGAAGATAAACTCGAGAATCATCACGACGAAGCCTGTTGCAGCCACGACAATCATCGGTCCCATGGTCAGCCAGTACGGCTGGTGCAGCATATCGACTGGAGTTGTCATGGCCTTAACCCCCTATCCCCAGCAAACCTTGCACGGACAAGTTGAACAGGTGCCCGATGAGGTTTGGGTAGATACCAATCAACAGCACGAGGGCGGTGAGTAATATCGTTGGCAGGTATTCTCTGGCCGTCGCATCGGACAAGCCCTCTGCCAACTTCGCCGACGGGCCGAAGGTGGTTTTTTGGATGGCGTACAGGAGGTACACAGCGGACAGGATGAGTCCGCCAAGTCCGACGAACGATACGGCCGGATAGGATGTGAAACCGCCAATGAACGCTTGAATCTCACTGATAAAACCACTCGTGAGCGGCAACCCGAGGGATGCGAGTGCGGCAACGAGCAAGAATCCGGAAATCATCGGCATGGCCTTCGAGAGACCGCCGAGGTCCTTCAGTTGAACGGTCTTCGTACGGTCCTCAATGGCACCCGTCAGGAAGAAGAGGAGTGCGGTGAGGAGACCGGACGAGACAATCATGAACATGGCGCCCTGGAGCCCTGCTGCTGAGAACGACGCAATGCCGAGCAGGACAAGTCCCATGTGGCTGATGCCGCCAAAGGCGATAAGGCGGCGCCAGTCTTTCTGCGCCCAAGCAGCAAACGCACCGTAGAGGATGTTGATGACACCAAACACCGCAATCAGTGTACCGTAGTGCTGAATTTGCCCTGGCAGCATGCCCACGCCGAAGCGGAGCAACACGTAAGCACCGGTCTTCGTCAAGAGTCCGCCAACCACCATGTTGGTCGGGGTGTCTGCGAACTCGTGCGTCGTCGGCAACCAGGTGTGAAAAGGTACAAACGCTTCTTCAATGAACACCCCGAGCAGCAACACAAGAAGCAGGGCGCCCTGCATTGCAACCGGGAACAACCCGCCGGCGCTGTGATGCGCCAGGTTCAGCATTTGCGGAATCGAGAAGGTCATCGTCGACGAAGCGCCTGAAGTCGAATACGCGCCTGTTAGGCCGTATGCGATACCGACCAACGCCACGAGCATCGCAACGGTTGCGAAACCGCGGTAGATGAGGAACTTGATGGCTGCCCGCGGGCTGCCAGGAAGTCCAAACAGTTGAATCAGGAAGAAGCTTGCGAACAAGGTCACTTCGAGCGCAACCAAGAACGTGAACAAGTCAAGGGCCGAGAAAACACCGAGCAGTCCCGCTGTGACCATGGACAACCAGAAGTAGTAGATGCGAGGTCGGTCAATACTTCGCTTCGCACCTGCCATCGCCAGGACGGAAATGAAAGCTGTCATCGCGATGAGCGGTAAAGACAAGCCGTCTACACCAAAGGAGAGACCGACCGACACATTCGCCGCTTGCCACAGTGCCGGCAGTGTAAACCAGTGAATCTGGCCAGTAAACTCGAAGCCGCTCTGTCCGGCAGGGAACGACAGCCACATGACAATCGCGAGCACCAGTGAAACGAGTGTGCCGACGATGGACAGACTGCGCGACTCTCCACCGCCCATTTTCGGCAGGACAAGGAGCAGCACTGCTGCAATCAGAGGAGCGATGACTACCCAAAAGGATAGACTCATGTCACATCACCCCCCCAACGGTAAACATTGCAATCGCAAGGAATATCAAAACACCAAAGGCTGCGATGGCGCTGTACGCCTGGACCTGACCGTTTTGGGTGTACTTCAGCATGGTGCCAAAGAGCGACCCAAGTCTGCCAAGGAGTCCGACAATCGCATCGATGATGTAGCGGTCAATAAAATCGATAATCGCTGCAACCGCCTTGCCGCCAAGGACAATCACCGCGTAGAAAATCTCGTCAAAGTAGAACTTGCGGAAGGAAACCGTGTAAGGAATGCTGAGTGCTTTTGCGAGACCTGCCCCGCCGCGGCCCGGACGCCAGTACATCAGCGCTGCCAGACCAATGCCGACAAGACCAACCACGACACTGAGAGCCATCAATCCGTAGTTCTCCGGAGTGACAACACCGACGGTGCCGGCGGCGAAGTCCGCAAACAGGTACCGTTCGAGTCCGTTGTGGTTGACCGGGCTGTTGAAGAAACCAGCGATGGTTGCAAACACAGCCAGGATGACGAGCGGCAGGGTCATCACCCAGGAACCCTCATGCGCATGCTCGTACTTTTCCTCTACGCGCGGCTTACCTGTGAAGGTCAGGAAGAACACGCGGAAGATGTAGAACGCCGTGCAGAATGCGGCAATCAAGCCGAATGCGTAGAGAACCGGATGACCGCTGGCTAAGGTTGCCGACAAGATGTCGTCTTTGGACCAGAAGCCTGCAAACGGTACGATGCCTGCCAGAGCCAGGGCGCCGGCGAGGAACGTGTACGTGGTAACCGGCATCTTCTTGCGCAGACCACCCATTTCAAACAGGTCTTGCGTGTCGACGGCGTGGATGACAGAACCGGCCGCCAGGAACAAGAGCGCCTTGAAGAAGGCGTGCGTCATCAGGTGGAACACCCCGTACGCATAAGCCCCAACACCGAGCGCCATCATCATGTAGCCGAGCTGAGACACGGTGGAATACGCGATGACGCGCTTGATATCGCGCTGCGTCAAGGCAATCAGAGATGCCATTAAGGCGGTGATGCCGCCAATCCATGCGACGGTCGTCGTCGCGCCCGCGCTCGCCTGGAAAAGCGGATATGTCCGTGCTACCAGGTAGACGCCAGCTGCGACCATCGTCGCGGCGTGGATGAGAGCGGACACTGGCGTCGGGCCTTCCATGGCATCCGGCAACCAGATATGCAGCGGGAACTGCGCTGACTTACCGACAGCACCTGCGAAAATCAGGAGTGCCGTCAGGGTCACAACCCCGTTTGTGGACAACCATCCGATATGCAGCGTATGGTTTGCGACGGCGGAGAAAATCGTTCCGTAATCAAACGATCCGCTCGCCAAGAACAGCAGCACGATGCCCGCAAACATACCGGTGTCACCGATGCGGGTGACGATAAAGGACTTCTTTGCTGCGAGGGCTGCTTCCGGCTTAAAGTACCAGAAACCGACCAGCAGGTACGAGCAAAGACCGACCATCTCCCAGAAGATATAGAGCTGCAGGAGGTTCGGCGAAATCACCAGTGCCAGCATCGAGAACACAAACAGGTTCAGGTACTGATAAAACACCGGGAATCTGTCGTCCTTATGCATATAGCCCCGGGAGAACAAAAGCACCAAGGTACTCACCAGGGTCACAACAACAAGCATCAAGGCATCTAAATGGGTGACCTGGAAGCCGACGTCAAAGACGCGGTTGCCGACAGTCAGCCAGTGAAATACATAGGTGTTGTTTCCATGCGGGTTGTTTCCGACGGCATTAAAGACCAGCAGACTGATGATAAAAGACACACCAGTCAGGATGACGGAAACGGCCGTAACTAGGCCTTCCGCAGCCTTTCGCCCGAGCACCAGCAGGAAAACGTACGCCACCAGCGGCAGAAAAGGAACCAGCCATGCGTACTGTACCATAAACTCCCTCCTCGCTTTGCGGCTTAACAACGGGTGATGTCCACCCGATTTCACTTCAATCCGACTTCAATCCAACTCGTGTTTACGCAAAGGGCCTTCGCTTACCACTTGTGGATGTTCAGGTCCTTCACTTCACTCGTCTTACGCAGTCGGAAGAGGGCAAGCAGCAAAGCCAGTCCAACCGCAATTTCAGCAGCGGCAACGGTAATCGTGAACAAGGAAAACACTTGTCCGCTGAGACCCGGTGCAACACCGAGACGGGAGAAAGTCACCAGGTTGATGTTTGCCGCGTTCAACATCAGCTCAATCGAAACCAGAACGATAATGACGTTCCGCTTTGTCAGAGCGCCAAACAGCCCGATGCAAAACAGCAGTGCCGCCAATGCTAGCAGCGATCCGGTAGGCACCGGAAACGGGGCTGTACCCATCTCACTCGTCCTCCTTTCGCTCTTTGGCGAGGATTACTGCGCCCACCAGACCGACGATGAGCAAAATCGATACCAGCTCAAACGGGATGGCGTACTGCTTGAACATCACGAGGCCAATCGCTACCGGGTTGCTGTTGCCACCGTTTAGGTCTGCGGTGGTGGCGGCGGGCCAGGTGGTAGACCGGATGGCGAGCAGCAGCACAATCGCGACGAGCACGGAGGCAACCGCGCTGGCGACGTTCTTCAGGTTCCATTCAAACGCTGGCTCCTGTGCTTCGTGGTTCGTGAGCATAATGGCGAACATAATCAAAATCGTAATAGCACCGGCGTAAATCAGAATCTGCGCTACGCCGACAAACTCAGCGCCGAGCAAGAAGTAGATGGCCGACGCCCCGATGAACACGCCGCCGATGGTCAAGGCCATGTAGACGACCTTACGGAACGACAGCATCATCACACCGCAGGAGAGCGTGAGAAGGGCGATGATGTAAAACGCAACGACGGGCCAACTCAGTGTAAAGTTCACTCGGCGTCACCCACTTTCTCCGCCGCGTTATTCCCCTCGGCATCCTTGATAAAGCGCTCAGGATGGTTCTTCTCGTAAGCCAGTTCGTTTTCGTACAGCCAGTGCATATCAAGATACAGGTTGTCACGCGAGTACGTCGCCAGCTCGAACGTGTCAGACATCAAAATTGACTCCGTCGGGCAGACGTCCGTGCACAAGGAACAAAGGATGCAAATATCAAAGTTGATGTCGTAGGTGTCAATCCGCATCTTCTTGTCCGGACCGCGCGTACCTGAGAGAGAAATACAGTCGGTCGGGCAGACGCGCGCGCACTGGTTACACACAATGCACAAATCCGGAATGAACCGGTGAACGCCGCGGAAGCGTTCAGGCCAGACTGGCTTTTGCTCCGGGTACATCAGAGTCACTTTTTTCTTTGGCAGTTGGCGCAGCGTGACACCCAAGCCTTTCATGAATCCAAACATGGTCTCACCTCATTCGCTCGCTTTCGCACGCTTACAGCACCGCCTTTAAAACAGCTGTCACCACGAGGTTCACGAGAGCCAAGGGCAGCAGCACCTTCCAGCTAAAGGTCATGAGTTGGTCAACCCGCATCCGAGGCATTGTCGCTTGAATCCAGAACTGGACGCTGATGTAGAGGAATGCTTTAATCGCAAACCACAGCCAGCCTGGGAGGAACGGTCCGCTCCAACCGCCAAGGAACAAGGTGGCAAACAGACCCGCCATCGCAAACAGGTAGACGTACTCGGTCAACATAAAGAACGCAAACCGAAACCCGGTGTATTCGGTATGGTACCCACCCACCAGCTCAGATTCAGCCTCTGGCAAGTCAAACGGGGTTCGATTCAGTTCGGCCGTGGATGCCACCATGAAGACCACAAACCCGAGGATTTGCGGGATGATGTAC
Organism: Alicyclobacillus curvatus; assembly: GCA_017298655.1. Lineage (GTDB taxonomy): Bacteria > Bacillota > Bacilli > Alicyclobacillales > Alicyclobacillaceae > Alicyclobacillus_B > Alicyclobacillus_B curvatus. Next base: position 4,222,723 of record CP071184.1, on the reverse strand, counting down.
CACCATCCTGAGTGTGCCTGCGCGTTTACAATGTCATTCAAGTTAATCGACCCGGCCATGAGCACCACGCCCACAATCGACAGACCGAGCGGAATCTCATAACTGAGCATCTGGGCTGCACTGCGCATACTTCCAATCAGGGCGTACTTGTTGTTTGACGCCCAGCCGCCGAGCATCACACCGTGAATGGTGATAGCGGACAAGGCGACATAGAATAAGGCGCCGATGGCGATGTTGGCGGTAAAGACGTGTGTCCTTGAAAACGGAATGACCGATAAAGCCATGAACGCCGGCACAAACGCGATGATAGGTGCAATCAGGAACAATACTCTATCGGACTTGGTTGGGATGACGTCTTCCTTGATGAGCAGCTTCAAAACGTCAGCCGCTGACTGCAAGAGTCCAAACGGACCCACGCGGTTCGGCCCAATGCGCAGTTGCATCCAGCCAATCAACTTGCGCTGCCAGTAAATCGAGTACATGACGACGACCAAGGTCAAGAGCAGGATGACGACGGCCCCAATCAACATCGCGAGAAAAGAAAGCCAGGTAATAGGGTGTGTTGCCCAGTTCCACATTAGGCGTCCACCTCCCCCAGCACGATATCAACGGCGCCCAAGATGGCGATGACGTTCGCCATGTTCTGGCCTTGCAACAGTTTCGGCAGCATCTGCAGATTGACGAATGAAGGCTTGCGGATCTTCAAGCGATACGGTTTGTCTTTCCCATCGCTGACGATGTAGAAGCCAAGCTCGCCGCGCGCGCCCTCAATGCCGCTGTAATACTCCCCAGCCGGCACACGCACGAACTTCGGAACCTTACCGAGAATCGGTCCTTCCGGAATCGATTCCAGTGCCTGCTCGATGATGCGCACGGACTGCTCCATCTCAGCAAGATGCAGGTAGTAACGGTCAAAGCAGTCGCCGTTTTTGCCGACAGGCACATCAAAGTCAAAGCGGTCGTAGATGCTGTACGGCTTGTTCTTGCGCAGGTCCCACTTAAACCCGGTGCTGCGCAGGTTGATACCGCTCATTCCATAGGCGAGAGCGTCCTCTGCAGTAAAAGTACCGAGGCCCTTCACGCGATTGAGGAAGATCTCGTTGCCAGAAATGAGATCGGCGTACATCTTCATCTGTTCGCGCATCTCCGGTACGAGCTTTCTTACCTTGTCGAGCCAACCTTCCGGCGCGTCAAAGCGCAGACCACCGATGCGCATGAAGTTGTAGGTCAGGCGAGCACCGCTAATTTCGTTAAACAACTCAACGATGCGCTCACGCTCCACGAAGACGTAGAGGAACGGGCTCATCGCACCGAGATCGAGCAGATACGTCCCGATGAAAAGGAGGTGAGACGCGATGCGCTGCATCTCCATGATGATGACGCGCAGGTACTCGGCGCGCTCGGGAATCTCCATGTCCATCGCTTCTTCGACCGCATGGCACAGCGCATAGTTGTTGAGCATGGCGGCGATGTAGTCGAGGCGGTCGGTGTACGGGATGATTTGCGTGTACTGCAGGTCTTCGGCGAGTTTCTCGGTCCCGCGATGGAGGTACCCAATCACAGGTTCCGCCTCGACGACGGTTTCACCGCTGATCTTGACGACCAACCGGAACACACCGTGTGTGCTGGGGTGCTGCGGACCCACGTTGAGCAGCATCTCTTCGGTGCGCAGTTGTGGTGTTCCCTCACTCAGCGACATCGGGACCCTCCTCCCCTTCCCACGGCGTGTAATCCTTACGCAGCGGGTGCCCCTTGAATCCTTCCCACAGCATGATGCGACGAAGGTCGGGGTGGTTGGTAAACTTGACACCGAGCAGGTCGTAGATCTCCCGTTCTTCCCAGTTCACGCCGGGGTGAATCCCGACAATCGAGGGGATTTCCGGATTTTCCTTGTCTGTTCGGGTTTTGAGCAGCACAAAATGTCCGAGTTCCGTCGATTGAATGAATGTGACGACCTCGAGATAATCTTTATAATCGGTGCCTGCCATCAGTTCGATGTAGTTCAGGCGCCAGGCTTCGTGTTTTCTGAGGAGATCGATGGTCTCCACCCAGCGGTCCTTGCGGATGCGGAGCATCGGCTTGTACTGCGCAGCTCCTGCTTCCTCGACAACGTCGTCACCGAGGCTCGCTGCAACGGTGGCTCGAATATGCTCTGCCAATTCCTTCGCCGCGATGGTCCGCGGGTCCGGCGGCGGAGCTTCTTTCTTCGGTGGTGCTTTCTTTTCACCGGCGGCTGCGCCAGCGGTGGCTGCGGGTTTGGCAGCTCCTGCGGCTGCAGCGGGCTTGGCAGCCCCTGCGTCTCCTGCGGGCTTGGCATCACCATCTGCCCCATCAGCGGCTGCAGCGGGCTTGGCAACAGTGGCCTTAGCGGCTGGTGCCGGCCTCACGACGGGCTTAGCCTCGCCGTCCGCTGGTGCGGCTGCCGTGGGTGCCGGCGCGTCGGCGTCAGTAGCCTTCGCGGCCGAAGCGTCCGCTGGTGCGGCTGCTGCGGGTGCCGTGGGTGCCGGCGCGTCGGCGTCAGCAGCCTTCGCGGCCGAAGCGTTTGCGGGTGCGGCTGGCTTGTCAGCCGACTTGTCAGCCGACTTGTCAGCCGATTGCGCTGCACCCTTCTCCGCTGCGTCCTTGGCCTCCGGAGCTGCCGGATCCGATGGGGTTTCCGACTTCGTTGACGCTACCGGCTCCGATGGGGTTGCCGGGGTTGCTGGCGCTGCCTCAGCTGCAGTCGCCTCGGGGCGCGCAGACTTGGGTGCTTCTACCGGATCGCCAGAAGTTTCGCTTTGCGGGCGTTCCTCATCGCTCATGCCTGCACCTTCTTCCCACGGGCCTCAAGACGGATCTTCTCCTGAAGCATGTTGAGGCCATAGATGAGGGCTGGAGGAGATGGCGGGCATCCGGGGACGTAAACGTCAACGGGAACGATCTGGTCGACACCCTTGACAACCGAATAACTGTTGACGTAAGGACCACCAGCAGTTGCACAAACACCCATCGATACGACCCACTTTGGTTCTGCCATCTGGTCATACAGGCGACGCAGCAAGGGGGCCATCTTCTTGGTCACGGTGCCGGCAACAATCATGACGTCGGACTGGCGCGGTGAGGCACGGAAGATGATACCAAATCGATCGAGATCATAATTAGCCGCACCGGTTCCCATCATTTCAATTGCACAGCATGCGAGACCGAATGTCAGTGGCCAAAGACTGTTACTGCGTGCCCAGCCTTTGATGACTTCGAGAGAATTGACAATGACGCCTCTTCTCAGGATCTCGTTTTCCTCGGGCGAGAAGCCTTCATACTGGATAATCGGCAGATTACGTGCCGCCGTCAGGTCCATTCGAGCACCTTCTTTCTCCAGGCGTAAGCCAGCCCAATCACGAGCATGAAGATAAAAATGAGCATTTCGGTGAGGGCAAACAGTCCGAGCTTTTTAAAGCTCACTGCCCACGGGTACAGGAACAGCGTTTCCACGTCGAACACTACGAACATCAACGCAAATAGGTAATAGCGCGCGTTGTAGCGGACGTGGGCGTCCCCAACGGGTTCGAGCCCGCTTTCATAGGTCGATGCCTTGGCTGCCGACGGTTTGTTTGGTCGAAGCAGCGGGCCAATTATCCAGATGGATGCAATCGGCAAGACAACACCTAGAGCCACGTACAAAACGACCAACAAATACGGATTCCAGTAATGGAACATGGCGTTCCCCCCTGGTGAACTTGACTGAGATTGGCTATCTCAACGCATGAGTAGCCATAGTGAACCGTCCATAGTATAGCAAACCCATTTTGGGGTGTAAAACACTACGAAGATGTAATACGCGTAGTCCAGATGAACTATATTCGACAGAATCTGTCCAATGTCCGTTCCGTCGCCTTGACACAATATTTCAGAAACCGGGGCGGGAGTAGAAAGTTTACACCGCCGAACGGAACAAACTGGCCCCCGTCCCCTTCCGCCCCTTCCGCTCCTTCCGCCCCTTCCGCCCCTTCCGCCCCTTCCGCCCCTTCCGCCCCTTCCGCCCGATTGCGCTACATAGCGGGTGTGTGGAACATTTTGGCACTGCTCGCCTTTTTTGCGCCGCGTAGCAGACCAGGTCACTCCGTAGTGGATGCGTTGGGGAGCGTTGGGGGGACCGGCAAGGCACCATACCCTACCACCTAACTCGATAACGCGCTCGCAGCGCGTTATTTCCACACTCATCGAGCCAGGCGGCACGAAATAGCGCGTTGCTAACGCGTTATCCGCTCAGCCCAGTCAAACCCAGGCGAATAAAACCCTGCGGAAGCGTTATTACGACCGCCTAACTCGATAGCACGCGCAGAGACTGTCGATTAACTTGGAGTTGCTTACGCACCGTCGGTGCGTAAGGGGTCATCGAAGTGGCTGGCGGAGCGCCGCTTACGCACCGTGGGTGCGTAAGGGGTCATCGAAGTGGCTGGCGGAGCGCCGCTTACGCACTGTGGGTGCGTAAGGGGTCATCGAAGTGGCTGGCGGAGCGCCGCTTACGCACTGTGGGTGCGTAAGGGGTCATCGAAGTGGCTGGCTGAGCATTGCTTACGCACTGTGCGTGCGTAAGAGGTCGTCGAAGTGCCCGGCTGAGCACTGCTTGCGTACCGTGGGTGCGTAAGGGGTCATCGAAGTGGCTGGCTGAGCACCGCTTACGCACTGTCGGTGCGTAAGGGTTCGTCGAAGTGCCCGGCTGAGCACTGCTTACGCACCGTGGGTGCGTAAGGGGTCATCGAAGTGGCTGGCTGAGCAGTGCTTACGCACCGTGGGTGCGTAAGGAAGCGTCAAAATCGGCAAAACAGGCGTTGCTTACGCACCATGGGTGCGTAAGGGAGTGCCGGACCGGATGGCTGGCCACTAGTTACGCACATAGGAAACGCCCGGCCGCGAGACAAACATCTCGCGCCGGGCGCAATCCATTGTATCCAATTTACCGCGTGCCTACTGGGCTTCCGGTCTCGCGCGACTTTTGAGCCGTTTCGATGCGGTTTAGCGCACGGTGCAGAGACATCTCGGCCCGAGCCACATCGACGCCATCGCGCTGTGACAAGCGATGCTCAGCGCGTTCTTTCGCGCGCTGCGCCCGCTCGAGGTCAATCTGCGAGGCGAGTTCTGCGACGTCGGCGAGGATTGTGATTTTCTCCGGCAACACTTGCAGAAATCCGCCCGTCGTGTGAATGAAGTCTTCCCGGTTCGGGAACCTCACGCGAATAATACCAGGTTTTACGGTTGCTGCAAGCGCGGTATGCCTCGGCAAAATGCCGAGTTCACCACCGCCGGTTCGGATGATAATCATGTTCACCTGCTCAGACAGGATGATGCGTTCTGGTGTCACTACTTCCAATAGGGTGGTACTCAAGCCGTTCTCACCTCCGGCGTGACGAGTTTTCGCTGGATAGTCGTCGCTTCGTCACACGGCAGCAGTCTTAAACTCAGACTGCGACGCCGTCTTTCTTTGCTGCTTCGACAACCTCTTCGATGGCTCCCTTGTAACGGAAATACGTCTCCGGGATCTCGTCGTACTTACCATCCAGGATTTCCTTGAAGCTGCGGACTGTGTCCTTCACCGTCACGTACTTACCTGGGATACCTGTAAACTGTTCAGCAACGAAGTTCGGTTGCGACAGGAAGTTTTGAATTCTACGCGCGCGCTGAACAACCAGCTTGTCGTCGTCAGAGAGCTCATCCATACCGAGAATCGCGATGATGTCCTGCAGTTCCTTATAGCGCTGCAGAATTCCCTGAACGCCGCGAGCCACATTGTAGTGCTCGTCACCCACGATGTCTGGGGAGAGGGCGCGGGAGGTTGATGCCAGCGGATCGACAGCTGGGTACAGACCCATGTCAGAAATGCGACGGTCAAGGTTCGTCGTCGAGTCCAAGTGCGCAAACGTGTTGGCCGGAGCTGGGTCGGTGTAGTCGTCAGCAGGCACGTAAATGGCCTGGATAGACGTGACCGATCCGTTCACAGTCGACGCGATACGCTCCTGCAACTGACCCATTTCTGTCGCCAGTGTTGGCTGATAACCAACGGCGGACGGCATACGACCGAGCAGAGCGGACACTTCGGAACCAGCCTGTGTGAAACGGAAGATGTTATCCACGAAGAACAACACATCGCGGTGTTCAACGTCACGGAAGTATTCCGCGAGGGTCAGACCGGAGAGCGCTACGCGCAAACGTGCGCCAGGCGGCTCATTCATCTGACCGAAGACCATGGAGGTCTTCTCGAGAACGCCAGAGTCCTTCATTTCGTGGTACAGGTCGTTACCTTCACGGGTACGTTCGCCAACACCCGCGAACACGGAGAAACCACCGTGCTCCTTCGCGATGTTGTGAATGAGCTCCTGAATCAAGACGGTCTTGCCGACACCGGCACCACCGAACAGACCAATCTTTCCGCCTTTGATGTAAGGTGCGAGGAGATCGATGACCTTAATACCGGTCTCGAACACTTCGACCTTTGTGCTCAGTTGCGTAAAGTCTGGTGCATCGCGGTGAATCGACCAGCGCTCTTCCGTACCAACCTCGCCAGCCTCGTCAATGGCCTCGCCGAGCACGTTGAAAATGCGTCCGAGCGTTGCCTGTCCAACCGGCATTGCAATGGTGTTGCCCGTATCGACAACTTCAGACCCGCGAACGAGTCCATCGGTTGAGGACATGGCGACCGTCCGGACGACGTTGTCGCCCAGATGCAGTGCAACTTCGAGCGTCAGGTGAATTGGAACCTCGCCCTCGGTATCGATGCGCAGCGCATGATTGATAGCTGGCAGGTGGCCTTCCGGAAACCGAACGTCAACGACCGGTCCCATTACTGCCACAACTGTTCCCTTGTTCACTGCATACCCTCCTTCTTACTTGCTGTCTGATACTTTCATCCGTAATCACATACGGTTTATCTCTCATCTATTGTCCGAACCCTGATTTGACCCCTTGAATCTGTACCGTACGTTCCAGCCGCTACTTCTCTCCACAGCCAGGCCTCTTTGGTGTATCTCTCTCACGGGCACTGATGTTATCCAAGGTGTCTTATCTGGCCCTGTCGTGTGCTTCTATATCTGCAACCGTCCTACGAACACACCGAGCATGCTGTTTGAGCACGTCGAGGGCTGCTTGAGCGCTTCAACCGTCCTACTTGAGCGCTTCAGCGCCGCCGACAATTTCCACAATCTGCGTCGTAATCGCCGCCTGACGCGCACGGTTCAGTACGAGCGTCAAGTCATCGATCATCTCCGACGCAGCATCGGTAGCTGCACCCATCGCCGTCATACTGGCACCGTGTTCACTCGCCTTCGCGTCGAGAACAGCCTGGTACACCAGGGTCTCAGCGAAGCGCGGGAGCAGGCGTTCGAAGACAGCCTCCGGGCTTGGCTCAAACAGGTACTGCGGTGCTTTTCGAGCTGGCACTGCGGCGGTGCTTGCAGCGCCTGTCGCGGTTCCGCCGGCGTTTGCTGTTCCTGAGGCAGCTCCCGCACTGGCCGTTCCTGCTCCAGCAGCTCCTGCGGCGACACCTGACAGCGGCAACACTTTCTTCGTCACCGGCATCTGTGTCACAGCGTTGATGAACTCGTTGTACACGAGATAAAGCTCATCGAACTCTTCGTTCGCGTAGGCTTCAACAATCTGTTCCGCCAACGGGCGCACACTCACGTACGTCGGTGAATCCGGAAGCCCGGTAATTTCGCCGCCGAGCGGGTAGCCCTGACGCTTGAAGAAGTCGCGACCCTTGCGACCTACAGCATAGATGGTGTACGTCGCTTTGTCTTTCTTCCGGAACTCGTTCAAACCTTGTCGAATGACCTGCGAGTTGTACGGACCCGTCAAACCTCTGTCGGAGGTGATGACCAGGTAACCTGTGCGCTTCACGGGGCGCTCGGCGAGGAGCGGATGTTTAATCCACCTTGCCGATCCCGCTATGTCCGCCAGCATCTCCGTCATCTTCGCCAAATAAGGCTTCGACAACTGTACAGCTTCCTGAACGCGGCGCAGTTTTGCAGCCGCCACCATTTCCATGGCTTTGGTAATCTGCGCGGTCTTTTTGAAACTGGTAATTCGCCGTTTAATATCCCTTGCGTTTTGTGGCACTCACTTCACCACCTTTTCGGGGTTGTCCGCCGCCGCTGGGCACCTGCGTTGACAGCGCGTACGTCATTATCGTCCGTGTGCGTGCCAATGTGACATCTGCGTTGCTGTCACGCACGTTCGTGACGCGCCGCTATCACGCCGTCACGCGTACTTCTGCAACAACTACGCTGTTCACGCCGTACGCTTACGTCTACAACAACTACGCTGTTCACGCTGTCCCTGTCGTCCGGCAGACGAGTCATATCTCTTAGGCCACAAACGTTGCCTTAAACTTCTGCACTGCTTCTTTCAATGCTGCTACTGTTTCGTCAGAGAGCGCGCCAGTGGTCCGGATGGACTCCTGAACCTGCGGATAGGTCGATGCCAGGAAGCTCAGCCATTCGCCTTCAAACTTCCGAATGGAAGCGACCGGGACGTCGTCAACGTAGCCGTTAACAACGGTCCACAGGGAGACAACTTGATTCTCCATCGGCATTGGCTGGTATTGGTGCTGCTTCAAAATCTCGACCGTGCGTTCACCACGATTGAGGCGTGCTTGCGTCGCCTTGTCGAGGTCTGAGCCAAACTGGGCGAAGGCTTGCAGTTCGCGGTACTCAGCGAGATCGAGCTTCAAAGTACCGGCAACCTTCTTCATCGCCTTCGTCTGTGCGGAACCACCGACACGGGAGACGGAGATACCGACGTTGACAGCCGGGCGCACACCAGAGTGGAACAGGTCGGATTCGAGGAAGATTTGTCCGTCTGTAATTGAAATGACGTTGGTCGGAATGTAAGCGGCCACGTCACCAGCCTGCGTTTCAATGAACGGCAGAGCTGTCAATGAACCTGCGCCGTTGGCGTCGCTGAGTTTCGCAGCGCGCTCGAGGAGCCGGGAGTGCAAGTAGAAAACGTCACCAGGATAAGCTTCACGGCCCGGCGGACGACGGAGGAGCAAGGACATCTCGCGGTAAGCAGCCGCCTGTTTGGACAGGTCATCGTAAATGATGAGGGCGTGCTGACCGTTGTAGAGGTAATGCTCACCCATGGCGCAACCCGCGTATGGGGCAAGGAACAACAGCGGTGCTGGGTCGGATGCGCCAGCGGAAACGACGATGGTGTAATCCATCGCTCCGTGCTTCTTCAATGTCTCCACGACCTGAGCCACTGTGGAACGCTTTTGGCCGATGGCGACGTAGATGCACTTCACGCCGTTGCCTTTTTGGTTAATGATGGTATCAATCGCGATGGCCGTCTTACCCGTCTGACGGTCGCCGATGATGAGCTCGCGTTGGCCGCGGCCAATCGGGATCATCGCGTCAATTGCTTTGATACCTGTCTGAAGTGGTTCGTGAACGGATTTACGCTCGATGACGCCAGGAGCGCGCGATTCAACCGGACGGAATGTCGTGGACTCAATCGGACCACGGCCGTCAATCGGCTGACCGAGTGGATTCACAACGCGGCCAAGCAATGCGTCGCCGACAGGAACTTCGACGATGCGGCCGGTGCGCTTCACTTCGTCGCCTTCTTGGATACCTTCAACGGATCCCAAGACGACGATACCGACGTTGTCTTCTTCAAGGTTCAAAGCCATTCCGTAGACCCCGTTTGAAAACTCCACGAGTTCGCCGGCCATGGCATTATCCAGACCATGGATACGTGCAATACCGTCACCGACTGACAGAACAATGCCGGTGTCGGAGACTTGAACTTTTTGCTCGAACTGCTCTATTTGTTTACGAATCAGAGCACTGATTTCATCAGGTCGGATGCTCAACGGTTACCCTCCTCGACAGCCCCGCTCGCCGTCAATTTCTGCGCAAACTGCTGCAGTGCCCCGCGCACAGTCGCATCAATGACACGGTTTCCGACACGGAAACGGTATCCCGCGATGAGTTCAGGGTTTACTTCGACAATTGTTTGGGGCTCTTTGTTCAGTGCAGAGGCCAGCTTCTGCCGGATTACCTGCGCTTCGTTGTCAGACAGCGGCAAAGCCGTTTCGACGTGGACGATGACGCTGCCCCTGTCCTGCTCTGCCCGGTTGTGGAATGCCTCTGCCACAGCGCGCACATATGCGGTGCGTTTACGCTCGATGAGGACATCGAGGAAGCGTACACACAGCGGATGTGCAGACTGTCCAAAGACTTCCTTCACCAGTTGTGACTTGGCCTCGGAAGGAATCACAGGGTGTTCCAGGAACACGCGAAAATCCGGATTGCTGTCGAGCACCTGCACAACCTCTTGCAGGCTTATATCAACGGCGTCAACCACGCCTGAATCTTTTGCAGCCCCGTAGAGTCCTTCAGTGTATCGATTGGTCACGGTTCCGCTCAGCATACGAGTTCACCCAAGCGTTTTTCGGCCTCGGAGAGCATTTCTTGCTGAACTTCTGCCGTAACATGGCTTTGCAGCAATTTGGTTGTCAGTTCGACCGTCAGGTTAGAGACCTTGGTCAATACTGCGGTAAGTGCTTCCGTGCGCTCACGTTCAATCAGCTCACGGCCTTCTGCAATGACGCGCTCAGCCTCAGCCTGCGCATCGCGAATCAGTTGCTGTGCCTGTTCATCGGCGCGTGCACGCGCTGCTTCCATGATGGCACGAGCTTCGTTTTTCGCTTCTTCGAGCAGGCGTTTCTGCTCAGCCAAAATGGCTTCTGCTTCAGAACGACCTTTTTCAGCGTCTTCGATCTGCGTCGTCACGTGAACCCTACGGCTTTCCAGCATCCTAGCGATGGGCTTGAAACCGAAGTACGAGACGATCCAGAACATGATGAGGAACATAACGATAGACATTACGAACGTACCTGTCTCGAACAACTACGCCACTCCCTTCTCTGTCGGATTGGTTTGAACAGGGTTTGAGCAGCCTGTGAACCGGGCGTCGACTAAGCTTTCATTCGCCAAGCTTCGACCGAACTTGGAACGAGCTTCGAATGAGCTTCATCGAGGTTCGACTGAGCTTCGACTGAGCTTCGACTGAGCTTGGACTGAGCCTCGGATGAGCTGCGACTAAGCCTCGAATGAGCTTGGACTGAGCGTCGAACGAGCTTCATCGAACTTTGACCGGCAAGGCGCTGTTCAAATGAGATGACGCGGCTTACAGTTGTCCAGAGCCGAACAGGATGATAATCCCGAATGCCATCGCGATAACCGGGAAAGCTTCGACAAACGCGATACCAAGAATGGAACCAGCAAAAATCTGACCGCGAGCTTCAGGCTGACGGGAGATACCTTCGACGTACTTGCTCATGACCAAACCGTCGCCAACACCGGAACCCAGTGCGCCCATGCCAAGCAAAAGTCCTGCGGCGATGTCAAACATAGCTTTGATATACAATGGATCCATTCGAAGTTTTCCTCCTTGAGTTGTGCCACTTAAGTTGTGCACATTGGTTGGTTGGACTTACACCCATCAAAGGGCTCAGTTCAAAACACATGCAGTGCGCGCAACTAGCTAGTGCGCATGGCCTTACGCGTGGTGCGCGTGACCTTCAAACGACTTGTTACCGATATACAAACACAACAAGACCGAGAATACATAGGCCTGGACCGAGGCAACAAATCCTGCGTAGAGAAGCCACACAAGGATGAGGGGCACTGTCCAGGGGATCCACCCCATCGCAAACGGCGCATTCAGCATGACCGTCAGCAGGGCTTCACCTGCAAAAATGTTACCGAAAAGACGCATGCCGTGCGTAAGGGGGTTCGTAATCTCTTCGAGCAACCCCAACGGCGACGGAGAAAAGAAATGGCGGAACCACAACTTCGGGTGGCGCAGACCGCGAGCATGGCTGATGAGCCAAACCAGAACGGCCAAGCCCAGCGCAACACTCATGTTGGCTGTCGGTGAGTCGAAGAACAACACCTCTCCCTTTGTTGCCGCCAACTTTGCTGCCGTCAGTCCCAACCAAGGAATCGGCTGATGTAGCTTTACGCCGATGGTCATGATGAGGCCGAGCCAGTTCGCGATGAACAGGAAGAACAACGTGAAGAACGCGAGCGGTAAAACGAAATTCACCGCTGTTTCTGTCGGCATGGTATCCCGCGCCATACCTTTGGCGAAGTCAATCGCCCATTCCACGAAGTTCTGCATGCCTCGCGGACGCCGCATGTCCATCTTGGCCAGAGCTACACGCATAATCACGAGTACAATCAACCCCGTGAGAATGATGCTTCCAATGGCGACCATGTTGACGGGGAACGCGGAGTTCGGAAACAGTACAGGAAAATTAGGCACTTTCTCACCTTCTTCGCTTAAGAGTCGGTGTCTCGGCTCTTGGCAAATCCATAGAGGCCCGCAACAACGAAGACAAACCCAAGGAGATAGCCGACCAGTGCGGTATAGGGATTGAAGTAGGTGCGCCAGTGTTCAGCAATCACCATCACCACAACCAGCGCAATGATGCGGGTGAACATGCCAAGCATGCCGGACGCAAAGAGCGCCGTGCCTTGCATGTTGTCATTGCGGTGGCCCTGACCGATGAGACTGAGGAGAACGTAAGCTCCACCTAGTTCCCCTACAAAGAGACCCCCTACGAGTTGCCGCCAAGTGCCTGCAAAAATCCAGACCACAAGCGTCAGAACAATGAAGGCAAGTCCCCATACCTTAATCGCACGCAGCCGAGCATTCAAACGGTCTTGAGTCATGGCTTGTCTCCCAAAATCTTCTTGGCGAGAAACGCGAGGCCAGACGCACCTACAATTACGCCGAAGGCGACTCCAACAATTGTTGGCCATAGTTGGTGGATACGCAGCGAAACGCGGTGTCCAAGGTAGCCAAATACAATCATACAGGCTGCAAATTGGAACATCGCTCCGGAATAGACTGCAAACGTTTTCCACATACTGGCCTCGGGTTGTGGCCGTCTCTTGTCTGCTACTTTGTACACCACCCAACATGAATATGGAGAGGGACATCATAGAGTGACATGCGTCAGTGTAGTGGTCAGAGTCGCGATTCCCCAGACGTCTCTAGTCACACCGAGAAGGTCTCATTCTGATAAGCTCTCATCGTGAGCAAGCATCATGGAGAGGGTCTCATGGCGAGAAGGTCCCACAGCGAGAAAGTCCCACAGCGAGAAAGTCGAGCCAAGCATAAGCCTCACAGTGTTGCGTGAAGTCACAGCGAGCTCAACGCTTCCTCAAGGAACCTCTGTAACGAGTTTCCTCAACGAGCCTTCATCAAACCTTGAGCCTTCATGAACCTTGAGCCTTGATTGAGCCTTGATTGAGCCTTCATCAAGAGTGTCCTAAAGCAGTCTGCCCTTTTCACGAACTCTGGAAACCAGAGGTAAATTAGAAAGACACCGTGTGTTTCCAAAACTGACCTTTTAAACATCTCTTAGCCATTTTTGCAGCCAAGATTGTTTCGCAGAGTGAAACACCAGTATCTCACCGTGAAATGGGGGAACCCTAGGTAATAGTACACTAGGGCAAAAATCCATGTCAACGAAACTCTATGATTTTCGTCGATCTCAGACGCTTTTTGGCAATAAAATTGTCACACACCCGTTATTTTCTCCGAAATTCTCACCTTGCATTCCAACAAACAAGTGTTCTTAGCTGTTTCATCCGTATTTAGATCCGATTTCCTACGGTCGACCCTACCCGATTTGGCGCTGCTTACGCACCCACGGTGCGTAAGAACCGAACCACGGACCCGATTGAGCGCTGCTTGCGCACCCACGGTGCGTAAGCACCCAACCTTGAGCCTAATTTGCCGCTGCTTACGCACCCACGGTGCGTAAGGACCGAACCTTGGACCCGATTGGGCGCTGCTTACGCACCCACGGTGCGTAAGGACCGAACCTTGGGCCCACTTTGGCGCTGCTTACGCACCCACGGTGCGTAAGAACCGAACCACGGACCCGATTGAGCGCTGCTTGCGCACCCACGGTGCGTAAGCACCCAACCTTGAGCCTGATTTGCCGCTGCTTACGCACCCACGGTGCGTAAGGACCGAACCTTGGACCCAATTGGGCGCTCCTTACGCACCTGTGGTGCGTAAGAACCAAACCTTGAGCCCGATTGGGCGCTGCTTACGCACCCACGGTGCGTAAGAACCGAACCTTGGACCCACTTTGGCGGTCAGCGGCGGGTTCCAATTCCACGGACGGCCAGGGTTCAACCAGGTCCAGTCCATTTCGGAGATAGCGCGCTGGGAGCGCGCTATTCCACTTGTAATTAGACCATTGGATTGGAAATAACGCGCCCCCAGCGCGTTATCATCCGAATTGTTTCGAATAGCGCTTCGAGAACGCGTTATGTGCCCAATTTTCTCGGCTGTGAGACCGTAACGCTTCCACAACGCGTTATTTCGAGCCGACGTGGCTCAGTCGCCTGGAAATAGCGCGTTCACAGCGCGCTGTTTGCCCGACACCGGGATTAGGAGCCCCAGCCTCCCGCAGGCCGGGCTGCCCCCGCCAAAACACACCCGTTTACGCCAGGCGCTCGACAACCATGGACACACCTTGGCCGCCGCCGATGCAAAGTGTGGCGAGACCATAACGGTTCTCGCGCTTGGCCATTTCGTACAGGAGAGTGACGAGGATGCGCGCTCCACTGGCACCAATTGGGTGACCGAGCGCGATGGCACCGCCATTCACGTTGACAATGTCCATATTGAACCCGAGCTCTTTCGCAACACCAAGGGACTGCGCCGCGAACGCTTCGTTTGCCTCAATCAGTTCGATGTCACCAAGCGACAGCGATGAATTTTTCAAAGCCTTCTTCGTGGCGTTGATGGGGCCGAGGCCCATGACAGCGGGATCGACACCCGCACTTCCGTATCCAAGCACACGTGCCAGCGGCTTCAGCCCGAGGGCGGCAGCCTTCTCTGCGCTCATCACAATCAGTGAGGCGGCGCCATCGTTGATGCCGGACGCGTTGCCCGCAGTGACCGATCCGTCCTTCTTAAACGCCGGACGCAGTTTCGCCAGTGCGTCGACTGTCGTCCCCGCGCGTGGGAACTCATCGGTGTCGAAGGCAATCGCATCACCCTTGCGCCGCTTGACCATCACCGGCACAATCTCGTCTTGAAACCGCCCCGCCTTAATGGCCGCCTCTGCGCGTTGCTGACTCACAGCAGAAAATTCGTCCTGCTCTGACCGTGTGAGGCTGTACTTGTCTGCAATGTTCTCTGCCGTGATGCCCATGTGGGTGTCGCAGAAGGCGCACCAGAGTCCGTCTTTGATCATGCTGTCGACCACCTGCGCATCCCCCATCCGGTAGCCGCTGCGCGCCCCAGGCAGGAGATACGGTGCGTTGCTCATGCTCTCCATGCCGCCGGCAACATACGCATCTCCGTCGCCCGCGCGAATGGCTGAGGACGCGAGCATGACGGATTTGAGTCCGGATCCGCAGACCTTGTTGATGGTCATGGACGGGATTTCCTCGCCGAGGCCCGCCTTCATCGCCGCTTGCCGCGCCGGGTTTTGGCCGAGGCCTGCCTGCAATACGTTACCGAGGATGACCTCGTCCACTTCCGACTTGTCGAGGCCTGCACGCTTTAAGGCTTCCGTGATGACAATGGCACCAAGTTCAGGCGCAGATAGAGATGCCAGAGACCCCATAAAACTTCCAATTGCAGTACGGACAGCGCTTACAATGACAACTTCCTTCGCCATCGATTTTCCCTCCCTGTGGGATTTCGCATGATGTGTGATTTGCCGATCGCGATACGGGTACCAGCCCCAGCGGCAGGGCTGGGTGGCCATGCTCTGGACCGGTGGCTATGCGCGGGACCGGGTGGCCATGCTCTGGACCGGTGGCTATGCTCTGGACCGGTGGCCATGCTCTGGACCGGTGGCCAAGCCGGGTCGGGCGGCCAAGCGCGGGTCGAGCGACCGCGCGCCTGGCCATGCCGCCTACTTCTGACTGTAGATGAACGGCTGTGGCGCGTCCCCGAGGCCAAAGCTATGAAGAATCGCCTGCACGATGCGCTCCGACGCCCTGCCATCCCCATACGGGTTCTTACGGCCTGCCATGTCGCGATACACTTCATCGTTGTTCAGCAGTTCGTAGCCGTTTTGATAAATTTCCTCTTCATCCGTGCCGACGAGGCGCAGCGTACCTGCCTCCACCCCTTCTGGCCGCTCCGTCGTGTCGCGCATGACGAGCACTGGGACGCCAAGCGACGGCGCTTCTTCCTGAATGCCGCCGGAATCGGTCAGAATCAAGGTCGCGCGAGCCATGAAGTTGTGGTTGTCGACAACGCCGAGCGGTTCAATCAGGTGAATCCGTTCGTGTCCGCCCAGCACACTGATTGCCGTTTTGCGAACACTTGGGTTGAGATGCATCGGGTAAATCAAGTGAATGTCCGGGTGATTGTCCACCAAACGCCTTGCAGCGCGACAGATGTTTGCAAGTGGCTCACCGAGGTTTTCCCTGCGGTGAGAGGTCATGTAGACCACTCGACTGTCTGCAGGGATGCTGTCCAAGACTTCGTGATGGTAGGTCTCACGGACGGTCGTTGCCATCGCGTCGACCGCAGTGTTCCCGGTGATGAACAGTTTGTCCTCGGGTTTACCTTCCTGGCGCAGGTTGTGTGCTGCCCAGTCGGTCGGAGCAAAGAAGAGATCGGTCATGACGTCTGCCAGTTGTCGGTTCATTTCCTCCGGAAACGGGCTGTACTTGTCATACGTGCGCAGCCCAGCTTCCACATGGCCGATTTTAACCTGGTGGTAAAAAGCTGCGAGTGCAGCGGCCAAAGTCGTTGTCGTGTCTCCGTGGACAAGGACGATGTCCGGCTTGCGCTCGGAAATGACCGTCTCGATACCTTCGAGGGCCTTTCTGGTAATGGTGCCGAGGGATTGGCTCGGTTCCATAATGTCTAAATCGTCGTCCGGATGGACATCAAACACTTCAAGAACTTGGTCAAGCATTTCGCGATGCTGTGCGGTAACGCAAACCAGTGATTCCACCGCTGGGTTTTTCTCTAGTTCCTTCACGAGCGGTGCCATTTTCACGGCTTCCGGTCGCGTACCAAACACCGTCATCACGCGGATCTTTTCGCGAGCCAAGCGATTTTCCCCCTCAGGTAAAGCGACTGGCAAAGTGGATTGCTCAATGGGCCGCCAAAGCGGCTGATTGCGGAATTTAGAGAGTGCGGATACAGCGTCGAGCCAGTTCGCGCTGACACTTAGCGCGTCCAGAAACGGCCTCTTGCCGCTTCCCGTTGGTACTTAGCGGGTGCCAAACAGTCTGTCGCCCGCATCGCCAAGTCCCGGCACGATGTAGCCGTGGTCGTTCAGTCCCTCGTCCACCGCCGCGACGTAGATGTCGACGTCAGGATGCGCTTCCAGCACCTTGTCGACGCCAACAGGCGCCGCAACCAGGCACATCAGCTTGACGGCAGTAGCCCCCCGCTCTTTCACCGCGGTAATGGCCGCGACGGCGGAGCCGCCGGTGGCAAGCATCGGATCGACCACAATGACATCCCGTTCTTCGATATGCAAAGGCAATTTGCAGTAGTACTCCACCGGTTCAAGCGTATCTGGATCTCGATATAGTCCCACATGCCCGACTTTCGCGTTGGGAATGAGCGTCAAGATGCCGTCGACCATCCCAAGGCCTGCTCGGAGCACAGGAACCAATGCGAGCGTCTTCCCCTCAATGACTTTGGTCTTCGCCGCTGCCACGGGAGTCTCGGTGTCCACCTCGACCAAGGGCAAATCACGCGTGATTTCGTATGCCATGAGCATGGCGACTTCTTGGACTAGCGAGCGGAATTCCTTCGTCCCCGTATTCTTGTCACGAATAAATGTGAGCTTATGTTGAATTAATGGGTGATTAAGGACATAAACTTGTCCCACACCGTCACACTCCTTCACTGCTGTACACCGACGCCGTCGATAAACCTTGTCCACCAGCCCATCTGAGCTCAAAAATCGGCCGCAGATGCGCCTGTTGACAGCTTTTTTCGTCCAGCATTGCTGTTATTATAGCAGAATCAGCGCTTCGGACGTGGTGCACATGATATTGTGTAGGATAAAATGGACATAATTCAGTTAGTGGTTATCAGTTAATCACTCCATATTCAGGAAAACCGTTGGGGCTGTATCGGACGCTTTGTGTGGCCCAACGGAGAAACCACAGTGCTCGCTCGTGAAGTGGTTGCCATTCTCGGCAGTGACGGGATGCCTGGACGAGCAGTTGCATTCCCGGGAGCCAGACAAGCTGCCTGCGAGCAAGTGGTTGCATTGAAACAGCGCATGGAGGTGTAACAATATAATGACTGGACTGTCCAAGTTGCTCGTGTTGTCGGCATCTTATGGCGCTGGCCACGAGCAGGCAGCCATTGCGGTTCGTGACGCCTTGTTGAAGATGAGCCCCGAAACCGACGTTCGGATTGTGGACTACATGCATCACGTCCATCCGACGCTCGATTCCATTGTAAAATACTGCTATCTCAAGAGTGTCAGATACGCGCCGGCTCTTTATGGATGGTTCTACAAAGGCACAAGCCAGATTCCGCCGTCTTCGCTGATTCAGCGCCAACTCAACTCGCTTGGCATTGAAGACTTGGCTGCTGAGCTTGAAACATACAATCCCGACGTGGTTTTCTCGACCTTCCCAACCCCTGCCGGAGTGGTGTCGTATTTGCGCCAGCAAGGGCGGACCAACGTGCCGAGCGCAACCGTCATCACCGATCACGCGATTCACTCCCAGTGGATTCATCCAGAGACGGATATCTACTTCGTCGGATCGCAGCACGTCAAAAACGGCTTGATGGCCCGCGGCATTCCCGGCGAAAGCGTGCACGTGACAGGCATTCCGGTTCGACCTGCGTTTTTGCAGGCATTCGACAAGGCACAGCTTTGTGAAAAGTACGGCTTGCGCACTGATCTCCCGATTGTCCTCATCATGGGTGGCGCGTACGGGGTGATGGGTGACATTTCGCAGATCTGTGAGGAACTCTTCAGCTACCCGCATCCCGTGCAGACACTTGTCGTAACGGGCCGCAATGAACGTATGGCCCAGCAACTGTCGGAGATGCTGCCCGCTGCGACGAATCCAGCCAAGGTCTTTGGCTACGTCTCTGAGGTCTACGAACTGATGGCCATCGCCGATCTCGTTTTGACCAAAGCCGGCGGCCTCACCATCTCTGAGGCTGTGGCGATGCAGTTGCCGATGCTGCTGTACCGCCCGATTCCAGGACAGGAAGTTCAAAACGCGAAGTTCCTCGTCAGGTCCGGGGTTGCTGTGCTCGCTCGCAATCGCAAACAGGTCAGCGAACGCCTGCATGAATTGATTGTGACGCACCCTGAGCGCATCGCGGCGATGCGCCGACGCACCCTGCGCGTACGCAAACTGAGTGCGGCCGAGAGCATTGCAGAGAAATTACTTGACCTTGCAAGTCTTCGTAAAAATCGCGCTTACTATTCGTATCGGTAGCGAATCGTACACCGCTACTGGGGGCATCTGCAGCCCATCGCATATCGGCAACCGGAGTTATCGTTAACGAAATGTTCGCTGTGAGGCATCTGCATAAACGGCTAGCGGGGTTACATACTGGGCAAACTATTCCCATCTGTACCAGAGGAGTGGTTCTGTGCCCAACACCGTCTCGCGTGCACCGCGGCTCATCGGCCGATGGCTGGAACCTGAGTTGTTTCAGCCATTTATTTTCGGCATTTTCGTGTGTCTGTCGCTGTCTGAGTTCGTCCGTGGCGCCCTGACGCTCTCTCTGTTGCCGACGTACGGACGATCTGTGTTGCATTTCGCCGTTGAGTGGACTGCCCTCGCACTGTCTCTGCATTACCTGGTCGACAACCTGCTGCGAACCCCGTCCGGCTGGTTGGTCGATAGGATTGGCGAACGCAGTGTCCTGCTCATCGGCTTCTGCATTTCCACAGCCTCGGTTTTTTGGATGATGCACGCGCACACGGTGGTTATGCTCATCCTCAGCCTTTGCGGCTTCGGCGTCGGTGCAAACGCCGTGTGGCCAACTGCAATGGCCGGCATCGGCCACTCCACTCCGGAAACCAAACGAGCTTCCTTCATGAGTTACTTGTATATCTTCTGGCTCCTCGGCGCAGGCCTTGGCCCTGTGGTCATCAACTTTCTCGTCGGCGGTACCTATAGACCAGCCTTTTGGTTCCTCTTTGGTGTGGACGCCATGGGTTTTGTAGCGGCGTTCGTCCTGGTGCGCGAACGCACAATTGTGCGCGGTCGGGCTTCGGACGGTGGGGCTTCGCACAGCGGGGCTACGGACGGGGGGGCTTCGCACAGCGGGGCTACGGACGGGGGGGCTGCCGAGGGTGGGGTGGCCGACGGGGGCCGTGCTACTGACGGCAAGCGCGTCCGTGGTCGCAATTCCTGGGGCCGCCAGCGGGTTAGTGCTCGCAGCACTATGGACAGCAATCCCGTGGGCGGCTGGAAACGGATCGGTGGTCAAAGCGCTATCAACCGCAGGCCGGTCGGCGGTCGTAGCTCTGGCCGCGATGGCAACAATTTGGGCCGCGACGCCTTCGGCATCGAAGTGGCGCTTGAACCGGGCCTCGTCCGGCTCGACGCGGTTGCCCACATCTACCCTCGCCGCCGAAAAGCTGCGAACTGGTCTGAGATGTGGCAGAACATTAAAGAGGTGTCTTTTTTATTTCCGGGCATGTTTGCCCAGACGTTCGCTGTGGCATCGCTCATTCCGATTTTGTCGGTGTACGCAAATGCGGTGTTGCACCTGTCCGGGGCCATGTACAGCATGGTGCTGGTGTCAGGCGGGGCCATCACCGTGATGGGCCTCATTCCGACGGGGAAGCTGGTTGATAGGGTTGGCCCTCGCGCCCCCCTCGTGATTGCCTTTCTCGCAGCCGGGCTGGGACTCGCCGTGTTTCCTTTTCTTCGCACGCTGCCCTTCACCTTTGGGCTCGTCTGCTTGTTTGGCGCGTCGTACTCCTTTATCCTGCCTGCGTGGAACGCCGTCCTTGACAAGTCCATCGACGAGGACAAAAAAGGCGCCCTCTGGGGTGTGTTTATGACGGTAGAAGGGTTTGGATCCGCTGCAGGGCCGTATATCGGGGGACTCATGTGGGATAGGATCGGTACCTTCGCCCCCTTCTGGGTCAGCGCCGGCGTCATCATCCTGATGGGTCTGTTGTACATGGTGCTGCCGATTGAGCGCGGCTATCGGACGCGGGCGGTTCGCACCTCGTAACGGCGCTTGGGTGGGCCGCCGCGCGGGCAGTTTGCACCTCAATAGGGACACTGTCGGCACTCCTCGAACTCCAGACTTGCAATCTGTCCCCTCTCCCCTACAATTGGAAACAGACAAATGTTTCGAATGGGGTGGACACCGTGACTGGCGTGATGACTGGAGTTGTGGTAGTGGGAGTTGTGATACTCCTCTTTGCACTCTATACCTTTCTCCCGGAGCTTCTCTTTCACGTCTGGCACATTGGCACCCTCTATCACGGCGCACCTGGTCCGCGCCGCGTGGCGCTGACCTTTGACGACGGCCCGGACCCGCGGTACACCCCTCAGATCTTGCAGATTCTCCATGAATTAGACGTGAAGGCCACTTTCTTTCTTGTGGCCGAGCGCGCAGAGTCACACCCAAATCTCGTGCGGCTCATCGTGGAGGGTGGGCACGACATCGGATCGCACAGTTATCGCCATCGCCATCACTGGTCCCGCAACCCGTTTGCGACTTGGCGTGATATCCGCCGCAGCAAGGAGACTTTGGCGAGGTTAACGGATGGGCCGATAAGCTTCTACCGCCCCCCCTGGGGCGCCTTCAACTGGTTCACCCGGCTGGCCTGTACGGCGCTTTCGCTAACGCCAACCCTGTGGTCCGCGAGGGCGGTGGATTGGCTTGCGGGCGAGTACGCGAGGGAAGAGGAAGACAGGATTGTGCGCACGGCACACCCGGGAGCTATCGTCCTCTGTCATGACGCTGGCGGAGCCGATGGGGCGCCCTACAACACCATCTCTGCGCTGCCGGGAACAGTTCACCGCCTACGCCAACTCGGCTTTGAGTTTGCGACGGTGAGTGAGATGGCGGAGTCGTGGGCCAATCATAAGCGGCAGGCACACGGCCTCTTTCGCGGTTACCCTCTTGGTCGGCGAACCCTCATTGGCGTGTGGTCAATGGTGGAGTTTGTGTTTGCGCGGTGGTTTCAGGTGCGTGGGGTCAACGAGATCTTCCGCATCAGCCGCACCACTTGGCACCACGGCCCGCGGTATGCGGATGGGAGTGCCGGGGGTGCCGGGGGTGCCGATGGTGCCGATGGCGCCGATGGCGGTAGCCCTGCTTCCGGCACAGAGGCGGCTGCTAGAGGCGGCCAAGGGCGCTCCATGGCGACGAACGGGACGGCCGTTGTCGTGCGAGAGGGTGCCCCCGCTCTCGATCTCCACTTCCGCAACGAGACTTTAATCACCATCTCGTCGGCAGCGGATCACCGTGCGCTCGTCCGAGGGTTGCGCCAAGCCAAGGACGGGCTGCGAGACATCGCACGAATCCTGCTCTATCATCCGGACTACGCGGACATCGAGGTTATCGCTGCTCCGACGCTCATGAACCGTGGCATCGAGATGCTCGGTTTCCACGTCGAGGATTTACCCCAGACGCGAGAGAACCTTCTTCTGCAACGGTATATGCGCTTTCTGATGGGGATGTATCATCCGGAAGGGTTCCGCCGTTTGCATGAAGGTACACGTGAGTTGCAGATAAAGCTGGTCTGGATGACACGTGAGGAGTTGGCGGTGCGGACGGGGATGGTGAAGGAAGATTTGACCGGGTCTGTGAACGAGGCGCCGACCACGACGCCTGCTGAAGGGCGGACCGCGTTGGCTGGTGAAGCGATTGGCACCCACGCAGGGGACGGAGGAAGAGGTTGAAACCAGACGTACTTGCCTGGGTGCGGGCCTGCTTACGCACCGTGGATGCGTAACGGAGCGCGAAATCGCCGGGTTGGGGCCTGCTTGCGCACTGTGGGTGCGTAAGGGAACCCCTACATCGCGAGTTACGTACTCAAATTATGATAATAACGCGCTGTGGGCGCGTTATTTCCGACTGAATCCAAGTGACTTGCGCGGGATAACGCGTTGTAGAAGCGCTACGCTCTCACCCCAGGTCAATAGCGTCGTGTGGAATCGTTATTACGGGTCCCTTCAGACGATAACGCGCTCGTGGCGCGTTATTTCCGCTCGACCTGTTTCATGTGGGTCAAATAGCGCGTTCTCAGCTCACTATGCGCGCAAGTCAGTGGCAGGCTCAACCATGGCTCAACCATGGCTCAACTGTGGCTCAACTGTCGGGGCTAACCGTGCCTCAACTATGGCTCAACTGTCGGGGCTAACCATGCCTCGCTTGGTCAAAGCGGCAACAGCATCCATCAGAGCCAGCGGATGGTCAACAATGTGGTCGGGGCCGGCGCTTTCTAACTCATCGCGTGATCCGAACCCGTACGTAACACCCACGGTGTATAGTCCCCATTTTTTACCGCCGATGATGTCATACTTTCGATCACCGACCATGACCACAAAGTTTCCCTCGTCCTGCGGTCCCGGCCAGATTCCCCGCTGGCTTCGCCCATTGTCTGCCTGGTGTTTGCCTGCCGGCGGGTCGTAATCGTGCGGAGCCTGTCCATCGAGCGACTCGCCCTGCAGGCCTTTGCCCTGCCCAACCAGACCATCGATCCGCTCGCCCTCCCCCGCCTGCCCCGCGTCCGTCTGGCCCTGCCCTACCTGGCCCCGGCTGTGAACCGCGCCGTCGACAAGTGGCGCCATGCCGCTCTGCTCCAAGGCCGCCGCAATTACCTCCGCCTTGTCTTCCCGTGTACCATCGAGGTTGCTGCCGATGACGACGGAAAACGCGTCACGCAGGTCGAAGTGCGTCAAGATACGCTCCGCGAAGACGGTGGGCTTCGATGTCGCCAGTCCAATCGCGTAGCCAGCACTACTGAGCGTTGCCAGTGCCTCCGGAATGCCTGGGTAGACTTCGTTTTGGCGCCAGCCTATCGGATCGTAATACTCTCGATAATAGCTGACTGCTGTTTTCGCATCTTCTTCAGAGAGTCCGTACTGCTCCATAAAAGTCTGGCGCAGCGGTGGTCCAATGAAGGATTCCAGTTTGGCGAGATTGGGTTCGTCAATGCCGAACTTTTTGAGTGCGTGCTGCACGCCCGACGTGATGCCGAGTTTGGGGTTGGTGAGGGTGCCGTCTAGATCGAATAAGATAAGGCGTTTGGACATGACTCCACTCCTCTTCAAAACGCAAGCCGGGACCGGACACGCGGGAATAAACACAGCGTGGAGACGGTCCCAGGGTAGGAAATAGCGGCGGCGGTTGGCGGGCGGTGCTCTGGCTCTAGCTAACGCTCCTGCACACGGCTCGAGCGTGTCACACACTCCCACGCCCCGTGGTTGCCCAGCCCGAGCGTGGCATGGGTGCTGCTCTGCTCAGCCGTGGCGGGGTGCCCGGCTATGCCTTTACCTTTACCCGCCCACGTAGGAGAGCCCGTCGTACAGTGGGAAGCGGGACGTCAGGGCCTGCACTGCCTTGCGCGCCTGCGCAATGTCGCCTTCCGTGAAGTCGGTTGCGAGTGTGAGGCGGAAGATCTCCGCGATGTCATCCATTGCCGCCTCATCAAGGCCGCGCGTGGTGACAGCTGGCGTGCCGATGCGGATGCCGCTGGTGACCATGGGTTTAGCGGGATCGAACGGAATCGAATTCTTATTGACGGTCACGCCGATCTCGTCAAGCCGATGCTCCCCGTCCTTGCCGGTCACGTTCATGTTGCGGAGATCGATGAGAATGAGGTGGTTGTCCGTACCGCCTGACACGAGGTTAAAGCCGCGTTCGACAAGACCTTGGGCGAGGGCTTTGGCGTTTTTGACGACGTTCTCGGAGTATGTCTTGAACTCCGGCTTCAGGGCTTCGCCAAACGCAACAGCCTTTGCGGCAATGACGTGCATCAGCGGGCCGCCTTGAACACCTGGGAAGACCGTCTTGTCAATGGACTTTGCCTCGTCGGCCGAGGTAAGAATCATCCCGCCGCGCGGCCCCCGCAATGTCTTGTGGGTAGTCGTCGTGGTGAAATGTGCGTATGGAATCGGAGACGGATGATGCCCTGTCGCGACAAGCCCTGCGATGTGGGCCATGTCGACAAACAGCATCGCGCCGACTTCGTCCGCAATCTCCCTCATCTTCTGGAAGTCAATCACGCGCGGATATGCGCTGGCGCCAGCCACTAACATCTTTGGCTTGTGCTCCTTGGCGAGGCTCCGCACGTTCTCGTAGTCAATCGTCTGTGTTTGTTCATCAACACCATAGGCGACAAAGTTGTACAGCTTGCCGGAAAAATTGACCGGGCTGCCATGTGTCAGATGACCACCGTGCGCGAGGTTCATGCCAAGCACCGTGTCGCCCGGTTGGATGGCGCTAAAATACACAGCCATGTTCGCCTGGGCACCGGAATGCGGCTGGACGTTCGCGTGCTCCGCACCAAACAGTTGCTTCGCGCGGTCCCGTGCGATATCCTCCACGATGTCGACGTACTCGCAACCGCCGTAGTAACGGCGGCCCGGGTAGCCTTCTGCGTACTTGTTTGTCAGAACGCTCCCCATCGCGTTCATGACGGCCTGACTGACAAAGTTCTCCGATGCAATCAATTCAATCTTATCGCGCTGGCGCGACAACTCTAGCTCCATTGCGCGCGCAACTTCCGCATCCCACTCGTTCAACAAAGACATCCCTTATCCGCCTCCCAAATGATTGTGATGGTCATGCTTGTGACTGTATGACTGTGCAGTGGACCCGCGCAGCCATCCCCGTTAAGTTTGCCTACTGGCTATCGTTGCCCGGCCGAACGTACGGCTGCCGCTGCTTCTGTAAGTCCTATCTGTCGAGCTTCGCTGCCCCGTCGCGCACCCGCAAACGCTCGCGAAAGACTTCTTCGTCGTATACGGCCCGTGATCCGCCAATCAAAGGCGGCCTCGTCCTCGCCATCGTGAGATGAGCCTGTCCGATTTCACGCCGACGGCCCCGCACCGGAACAACCACTCGTTTGAGGTGCATGCCGATGAGCGTGTCACCGATGTCTATCCCCGCATCCGCCGAAACAGACTCCACCAAACAAGCATCCTGTAGTTGCAGATAAGCACTCGCCGCCATCGCACCACCAGCGCCAGGCACCGGGTGCGCCATCACTTCCTGAAGCCCGCGCTTCGCCGCAATGGACTTTCTCACCACCAGCGCCCTGTTCAGGTGCTCGCAGCACTGGAAGGCGACGTCACAGCCAACCCGTCCGGCAAAACCAATCACTTCCCGCGCGATGACTTCACCCACTGCGAGGGAGGTCGCCGTGCCGATGCGCTTGCCCACAACCTCACTCGTCGACCCCCCCACTACCAAAAGCGCGCCGGGGCCAAGGTGGGCCTGATCCTGCAGATCCGCTAGAGACTCCCGGATGTCCTCTGCGACCTTATCCAGGTCTAGTGGCGCATCGTCAGCGTGTATCACGTGTGGGGCGCCAGTGCTTCCGTCAGCCCGCCCATCATCGGGTGCCGTCACTAGTCCACCTGCGTCTGGTGGCGTGGCCATGACTACATCCGAATCTGGCGGCGCAGCCATCACTCCGTCCAAATCTGGCGGCGTAGCCGTCACTAGTCCATCTACGTCCTGGGTGGTCAATTTACCCAAGCCTCTTCCAAGGCCTTCATCTTGTCCACGCGGCGCTGGTGACGGCCGCCTTCGAACTCCGTTGCAAGCCATGTCTTGAGGACCTCTGCAGCGAGTCCTGGCCCGACAACGCGCTCTCCCATCGTGAGCACGTTCGCGTCGTTGTGCATCCTGGCCATTTGAGCGGAAAACGTGTCATGGGCGGTGACAGCCCTTACGCCGCGAACCTTGTTTGCTGTGATGGCCATGCCAAGCCCAGTTCCGCAAATAAGGACGCCTTGGTCGTACTTGCCTGCTGCGACGCCTTCCGCCACCTTCTTCCCGTAATCCGGGTAGTCGACGGATTGTTCGTCAAATGTACCGAGATCGTCAAATTCAACATTTAGCTCCTTGAGTGTATCGAGGAGTTGTTGTTTGAGGCGAAAGCCGGCGTGATCGCTTGCAATCGCTAGTTTCACGACGATGTACCCCCTTCTCCCGGAGACGACTGGTTGTCGTCCCCTTCATCGCTCGCATTGTCGGCGTGATGGTGTTTCGTGAGTTCCTTGAACAGATTCTCAAGGGCCGCCTCAATGTCTCTTGCTGCCTGTTCGTAGGCGTCGTCCATTCCGCCGAACGGATCGGCAATATCCCGCGCCCCGTTAGACCGTGCCCGTGAATGCTTAGCCCTGTCGTCTGCATGCGACAAAAACGTGCCAAGAGCATAGATTTTCTCAGCGAACTTCGGGTATTGGCGCTGAAGCTCGCGTGTGTGGCTGTTGGTCATGCAGAGAATGACATCCGCTGATTCGATGATGTCTTGGCGAATCATGGTGGATTTGTGCTTGGGTAACGGAATGTGTCGCCTCGTCAGGGCCTGAGCAGACATCGCCGACATGGGCAACCCTTCGGCAGCACCCAGACCTGCAGAAGACACGGTCCAGGGCAGGCCCAACTCTGCAATTTTGGCCCGCGCCATGGCAGCCGCCATGGGACTGCGACAGGTGTTGCCCGTGCAAACAAATAACAGATGCACGATGGCCGCCTCCCATCTAAACGGGACGCGCGGTCTCCCACGCCCATCCCGGATACTGGTGTCAATCCAACGGTTGCAGTCGTATTCTCTTTCGTCAGTATATCCTTTCGGATGGAGTTCCCCAAGCCTCAGAGTGCAAGTTCGTGATACCTTTGGGTTTAGGTTGCTTATACCTTGGAGTTCGCGTTCGAGTTCGCGTTCACGGACCCCCGGGGGCGGGGCAGGTGGGGGAAGCGACGCGAGCCACAGGCGGCCGAGCGGGCTCCGGTGAACTGGGCGATCCGCTGGGAGCCGCTGGGGGCCGAGCGATAACCGAAAGAGCGCCAATAACGCTTTGCAAACGCGCTATTTTGCGACAGACCCGCCCCCTTGGCAGGAAATAGCGCGTTCTCAAAGCGTTAGCCTCTCAGTCGGCGAAAATCAGGAGGAATAACACCTTGCCAACGCGCTATCTCTCCCAATTCGCACGATAACGCGCTCACGGCGCGTTATTTCCGCTTCAACTCTTCTAGTACAAGCGGAATAGCGCGCTGCCAGCGCGCTATCGATGAACGTCGATACAAAGACCATGAAAAGACAAGTCCGCATTCTACTTCAGTAGGAAGTAAAACCCATATCCAATGAGAATGATAGCACCCAACACCTCCCCGTACACACCGGCCATGCGATTCACGCGGCGCCCCACCACCAATCCGGCTCCGCACATGACCATGCCAAAAAAACCGAATGTAGCTGCAGCAACCAACCCGAACGCAGTACTCCGCAGTCCAAGGCTGAACCCAACAGAGAGAGCGTCAATCGATACGCCGATGCCGAATAATATCATTCCCATGTATGTGGCATTGAAGGATTTGTCATCTTCATCTTTACCAAAGAGCGTCGAAAACAGCATGTGCAGGCCGAGTCCAAACAATAGAAATGATCCGAACCACTTTGCGAGTTTCCCGAGGACATCCTGAAGCATCATCCCTGTATAGATGCCAACCAACGTCAGCACAACATGGAACAATCCAATGGCCAGACACAACAAAATTGCTCGCTGCCGGCTTATGCCTTTCAGACCGATGCCAATCGCCAACGAGAACGCGTCCATGCCGAGAGCCACGGCCATCATGAGAATTTCGATGATGTCATCCAGATGATTCGCCAGCAACTTGCGTCCCCCTTTTTGGGTGCCTATCCACACTCTATGCGCTTGTCCGTTGGGACATGATTCACAGAGGGTGGCCCGCTAAGACAACCGGGGCTCCAGATTGGCCAGTTAACATAAAATAGTGTAGAATATTCTGTAGAAATGTGACATTTGCTCCGTCTGGACGCCCCTTCTCAGACAATTTGTGGCATAGCCGTGCAGCCATCTGACATGACCAGTGACGTGACCTTTGGCCATCTTAACCTCATAGAACTGGGAGGCGACCAATATGACCAAGTCGTTGCCTGATGAGACGACCTCCCGCCGTCAGAAACTGAATAACCGGAACCCCCTTGCTTTCTGGAAGAAAATCGCTGCCTGGAGGAAAAAAGCTAGCCGTAAGCAACTCGCTGGCTGGGAGCCCGTTGCTACCTGGAAACACCTTGCTGGCTGGAAACACCTTGCTACATGGAAACACCTCGCTGGTCAGAAGCACATCGCTACCTGGAAACACCTCGCTGGCCGGAAGCACATCGCCAACTGGAAGGAAATTGTGAAATTTACTGCGGTTCCCCTCCTGACTGTTGTCATCACCGTGGTTGCCTGGGCAGTGATGCCAAAGCCCGAGATCCCTGAGGGTTTCCGGAGCATTCCCGATGGGTTGCGTTTAACCGACCACACTCCGCCAGGTCTCGATGCCCCAGACACAGGCGACTCAGGCGGCTCAGGCGGATCATACGGAGCATCGGGATCATCCGGTGCCTCCGGCGCGTGGACCGGTTCATCTGGCTCATCCGCTGCCTCCGGCCTGACTGGCATCTCTGGTCCGGCGGCATCATCCACCGTTCCTGGTGCATCTGCTGCAGAAGGAGTGCCCGCTCCCACAAGCGGAGGGAGTCCAGGAGGCAGTCCAGTTGCTGCGGCGAGCCCCAGCGTCGCGCGCGCCCGCACAAATCGGACCCTCGTCTCCATCGGGGACTCCATCACTTTTGGATTCGGCCTGCCAGGCGCCGTCCCTGGACACCCTTCTCCGTACGCGTATCCGTATCTGGTTGGCCGAGCGGAGGACATGAACGTCACCGATCTGGGCGTGACAGGTTGGAGCTCCGCCGATCTGCTGAACGCACTTCAGACAAAAAAGTTCCAGACGGCGCTGCGGCGCGCGAACCTCGTGACGATTGATATCGGATCGAACGACCTCCTCCACGCGTCCTACAAACTCCTGGCCCCGAACGCGATTCTGCCGCGGAAAAACGCCATTCTCGACAGCGCCATCTTTCAACAGGCGATGGCCGGGTACGTAGAGCGCTTGCCGCAGATTGTTCACGACGTGCAGAATCAGACAACCGCGCCGATTGTGTTGGTCAATTTGTACGATCCGTTTCCGGACGGAAGCGCCCTGCACGATCTCGCTGAACAACTCATAGCTGCCGCAAACAGCGCCATCTGGAAAGTCGCCGCGGAGAACCAGATTCCTGTGGTCAACGCCTACCAAGTCATGAATCATCACCAAGCAACCAACGTGCGGCTGAATGAGCTGGACATTCACCCTACGCCCATCGGCCAGCAGCAGTTGGCGAAGGCAGTCGAGCAAGCCGTGGGGGCGCCGGGATGGTACGTCCCAGCCATGTATGCTGTGTCTGACGGCGGTACTTTGGTCTATGAAGGGGCTGCCGCCTCATCCTCGCCGATTGGCTGGATCCGCGGCAATGCGGGCGTCCGTGTCACCGGGCGGCGCGGTGCGGTGCTTCAGGTTTTGCTGCCGAGCGGGCAGACAGGCTACGTGGATATGCAAAACGTCACATTGCTCGTGCGCCCATTTGCAAATCGGCCCCCGGCAAATCCGGCCCAGTTAAATGGGTCGCATACACGCGCGGCGGGGGCAAATGGGGCGCAGGCACGTGCGGCCCAGGTAGATGGAGCACAGGCAAATACTGCCCAGGAAAATGCGCCCTGGGCAGATGGGGCCCAGTTCCAGCAGCAGACAGCTACTGTGAAATCTGGGACTGTGAGCGTCTATTTGCCGAGTGAAAGCGCCGTGTCCGGTGAAGGGTTTGTGTGGAACAAAACCGTGTACGTTCCGCTGGACGCATTGGCGTCCGCTGCGAGGTCCAAGGTGACGAAGGATGGTTCGACAAGGACTATCGAGTTGATGACCCCTCTGCACAGCGGCCTCATTCAAGGTAGTTGGGCGCTCGCGGGCAGCTCAGGCAGCACTGGCAGCACTGGCAGCTCAGGCAGCGCCAGCACTCACAGCAACCCGACGCAGAGTCTGGTATACTCGCCAGCTGACTTGCCCGTCAGCTCGTCCGCCAATTCGCCCGCTGACTTGCGCCTCGGGTCGTCCGCCAATTCGTCCGCCGGGAAAACACAAACAGCCACCCTCGTGTTATCGGGATGGCTGCTCCAAATTGACGGCGAGGATGTAAATCTCGGCGCTCCCATCGTCAGTGAAAACGGTGTGCTCTATATACCGGCAAGCGCTGCTTGGCGCGAAATGGGTGGCACGGTCACACGTGGAACAAACGGCCTTCTGACGCTTTCTGCAGGCGGTTCATGAGTGCCAGCCCGTGCCCTGTTGGGGGCACGCCAACAATCAAAACGGCGTCAGCACCAACTTCGTCCCCCCAGCGAAGGCGGGTGTATAGTTCCCGGCTGAGCCCAGTCTCGTAAGGCTCGTCCGTACCGGGACTCCACCTCTCCGTAATGCCCTCAATTTCGGCGAAATCGGCTGGGCAGATGAGGGCCAAGCGCGGGTGTGTTGGCTCGGTGGCACTTGGGGCACTTGCGGCACTCGCGGCACTTGACTGGGCAGCGTTGTCTCCTGCTGCCAGCACGAACTCCCGCACGGCCTCCGCGACCGCCCGCGCGTCCCCCCACCAGACACTCACTTTGGCGTCTGGCGCGTAGTGACGGTATTTCATACCGGGCGATCTCGGTGCTTCCGCCCCCCCTTCCAAATGCGGATCGAGTCGAAACGGCACGCCGGCTGCGTCGGCGAGTTCTTCCGGCGTGATCCACCCCGGTCTGTACACGACACCCTCGCTTTCTGTCACAGCCACGACGGTGGATTCCAGACCGACGTCACAAGGGCCGCCGTCGATGAGGCCGTCAATGTAATCAGCGAGATCGTGCGCGACAGTCTCCGCCGTCGTCGGGCTGGGCCGGCCCGAGGAATTGGCACTCGGCGCAGCGACTGGACAACCCGCGGCGGCAATCAGCGCTTGGGCGACAGGGTGATGCGGCATGCGGACACCAACTGTGTCCGTGCCGGGGTGCACGGACGACGCGAGCTTCTCATGCGCGGGGAGAATCAGGGTCAAGGGGCCGGGCCAGAACGCCTTCATCAGGCGGCGGGCAGGCTCCGGGATGGCGGAGGGGTTGGGGACGACGCCGTCGAGATGGGACTCGTGAGCAATATGTACAATCAAAGGGTTGTCAGACGGGCGCCCCTTGGCGGCGAATATCTTTCGGACAGCATCCTCGTCCCAGGCGTTGGCGCCGAGACCGTAGACCGTCTCCGTGGGAAATGCAATGACGTCACCCGCACGCAGACGCCGTGCGGGCTCAGCAATCAGATTATCCAGTTCCTTTCCTGTAACTCCGGCAACGTGCCAGACTTTCATGGGGGTGCCTCCTGTGTATGAGATCGGCGGCAGTTATCGGTCATATCTCCCCGACGACCGCCACCGGGATGGGTTTGGACCTACGATCCGCTGTGCGGACCGCCTTTGGGGACAGCCTTTGGGGGCCGCTTTTAGGGACCGGAAGTTCTTCATTTAAACCAACGTTTGACGGCCTTCCATGCCTCTTCGCCGTAATCCAGAACGGCTAGGCGGACTTGAACCTGCTCGGGTTGCCCTGTGGGACCGTTGATGGAAATCGTCTCGAGCGGAGGCAGGTCCGGAAATCCCGCTGTATTTGGAATGGCGTCGCCAGATGCAATGTCGATGAAACACAGCGGCGGGAACAACACGCACCACCAATTTGCACCTTGGCCCTTGCCAAGCGTGATAACAAGCGCCTTGTATTCACCTGCCGGATATACTTGATTCCCGTACAGTTTGGTTGGGAAGGGTGCCTTGCCGACCATCGCCTTGACGGGGTAACTATATCCGTTCTTGCGCGTCACCTGCACGGCAATCTCCCTTAGTTTCGGAATGGCAGCAGTCACGCGTTGCTGCGCTTCCTGCTCCGTTTTAGCCCCGGAGACGAGTTTGGCGACTTCAACGACGACAGCGTCACGAACGGCGCGTTTGACATTTTGATCCGTCGTCGAATCGCTGTTCGCAATAATTCGAAGTCGCAATGCCTGGCTTGGAATCGGAGCATCATGGGGTGTTGCGACGTCGTAAGTGTCAGTGGTAAACCCGGGTACGTTTTGAGACTGGCTAGATTGGTTTGCTGCACTCGATCCCGATGGACTCGATGCCCCGGCCGATGCCGCCGTTTGTCCACCCAGCACCGCCGTCGTATTGCCACCCTGTGTGGTCACTCCAGAGGTAGCCATCCCCATCAAGCCTCGCACAATCGCCGTGACAGATGCAACTGCGACGACGAACACCGCCAACCGTTTCACAGTCCCCATTTCGCAACCCCTCCTACCATTTCTAGTAGAAGTGTAGCCACTGGTAGGGAGGATTAAACCTCTGTCTCGAAATTCTAGCAGATCCGGACGCCTTCCTGATAGTCGCGATAGATTCGCTCGAGAAACTAGGTTTGCATGGGGGCGGGGACAAGGGGCGAGGGCAAGGCGCGAGAGGCGAGGGCGGGGGCAAGGCGCGAGAGGGTTCAAATTTGATGGAAAATCACCTTCTGGTCCTTTTATCCTTTTCTTGTTGGGTTATTTCGAGTTCGCATACCTCTTGGACCCCTTGGACCTTTGGACCTTTGGGCCTTGGCTGAGCGGGAGTACCCGCCCATCCATCCCTTCACATCCTCGCTCATCCTGCTCCTCGTGTTCATCCCCGGTCACCCGTAAGACACATAAGTATCCCTAGGTAGGCTGATGGCGAGCTGGTGGCAGGCCGATGATAGCGGGTGGCACGCTGGCGGTGGGGTATAGCCTGTTTGCTAGAGCACAAAACTATCGCTGTGGGTTTAGGAGGCGGGGTATTGGACCGGCCGCAGGGTACAAGATGATACTTACCATACCCCTTGGGGTTGACGAATAAGGATACGAAGGTAGCGCTATTTCTGAAATATACCCCAGGGGGTTAAGCCATAGAGAAAGATTTGATATCTAATTTCGGCCGCATACCCACGGGGGTTTAAGGTTCAAGGTACAAAAGTATCGCTGCAAGGTTACCCGCCCATCCATCCCTTCACATCCTCGCTCGTCCTGCTCCTCGTGTTCATCCCTGGTCATCCGTAAGACACATAAGTATCGCTAGGTAGGCTGATGGCGAGCTGGTGGCAGGCCGATGATAGCGGGTGGCACGCTGATGGCGGGGTATAGCCTGTTTGCTAGGGAACAGAATTATCGCTGTGGGTTTAGGAGGCAGGGTATCGGCTCGGCCGCAGGGTACAAGATGATACTTACCATACCCCATGGGGTTGACGAATAAGGATACGAAGGTAGCGCTATTTCTGAAATATACCCCCGGGGGTTAAGCCATAGAGAAAGAGTTGATATCTAATTTCGGCCGCATACCCACGGGGGTTTAAGGCTCAAGGTACAAAAGTATCGCTGCAAGGTTACCCGCCCATCCATCCCTTCACATCCTCGCTCGTCCTGCTCCTCGTGTTCATCCCGGGTCATCCGTAAGACACATAAGTATCGCCAGGTAGGCTGATGTGGAGCTGATGGCAGCGGGTGGCACGCTGATGCCGGGGTATAGCCTGTTTGCTAGAGCACAAAACTATCGCTGTGGGTTTAGGAGGCGGGGTATCGGGTCGGCTGCAGGGTACAAGATGATACTTAGGATACCCCTTGGGGTTGACGAATAAGGATACGAAGGTAGCGTTATTTCTGAAATATACCCCAGGGGGTTAAGCCATAGAGAAAGATTTGATATCTAATTTTGAGCGCATACCCCCAGGGGTTTAAGGTGCAAGGTACAAAAGTATCGCTGCAGGGGGCACCCTCTCATCCATCCCTTCGCATCCTCGCTCGTCTTGCTCCTCGTGTTCATCCCCGGTCACCCGTAAGACACATAAGTATCGCTAGGTAGGCTGATGGCAGGTTGACGGCAGGGCGATGATAGCGGGTGGCACGCTGATGCCGGGGTATAGCCTGTTTGCTAGAGCACAAAACTATCGCTGTGGGTTTAGGAGGCGGGGTACCGGGTCGGCCGCAGGGTACAAGATGATACTTACCATACCCCTTGGGGTTGACGAATAAGGATACGAAGGTAGCGCTATTCCTGAAATATACCCCTGGGGGTTAAGCCATAGAGAAAGATTTGATATCTAATTTTGAGCGCAT
This sequence comes from Alicyclobacillus curvatus, assembly GCA_017298655.1. Lineage (GTDB taxonomy): Bacteria > Bacillota > Bacilli > Alicyclobacillales > Alicyclobacillaceae > Alicyclobacillus_B > Alicyclobacillus_B curvatus. The sequence goes on along the minus strand of CP071184.1, from coordinate 4,187,461 downwards.
ACCCACGGGGGTTTAAGGCTCAAGGTACAAAAGTATCGCTGCAAGGTTACCCACTCATCCATCCCTTCACATCCTCGCTCGTCCTGCTCCTCGTGTTCATCCCTGGTCATCCGTAAGACACATAAGTATCGCTAGGTAGGCTGATGGCAGGTCGACGGCAGGGCGATGATAGCGGGTGGCACGCTGATGCCGGGGTATAGCCTGTTTGATAGAGCACAAAACTATCGCTGTGGGTTTAGGAGGCGGGGTATTGGACCGGCCGTAGGGTACAAGATGATACTTACCATACCCCTTGGGGTTGACGAATAAGGATACGAAGGTAGCGCTATTCCTGAAATATACCCCTGGGGGTTAAGCCATAGAGAAAGAGTTGATATCTCATTTTGAGCCCATACCCCCAGGGGTTTACCGGATAGGATACAGAATGAGTTCTATACGGGGCGGGCGGCCGGATGGCGGCCGCCTTCCTTCTAACGCCTTCCGCCTTACGCCATGCGCGGGACTCAGGTGACTCAGGTGACTCAGGTGACTCAGGTGACTCAGCGGACTCAGGTGACTCAGCGGACTCAGCGGACTCACGTAGCGGAGCGCACACCCCGGACCACACGATCGATGCCCTGCAAATCTCGCAGCGCATCAAATGTCCAGCCGGCAAAATCCGCATCGGGTGCCGCAAAGAGGTCGATGACGTCTTTCGCTTGATTGTGTCCCACCTCAAGGAATATTGCCGCCGGTCCGGGAGCGAATATCCCTTGGCCCAGGGCCACCAAGCGGCGATAGAAATCGAGGCCGTCCCTTCCCCCATCGAGGGCAAGGCGGGGCTCGTGGTCGCGAACATCGGGATCGAGCGAGAGAATATCCTCAGATGCAATGTACGGGGGGTTGCTGATGAGGACGTGCAGCCCGCCCGCCGCTGCCTGTGGTGCTACCTGTGGTGCTACCTGTGGTGCTACCTGTGGTGCTACCTGTGGTGCTACCTGTGGTGCTACCTGTGGTGCTACCTCTGATGCTACCTCTGATGCTGCCTCTGATGCTGCCTCCGATGCTGCCTGCAGTGCTGCCTCTGACGCTGCTTGCGTGGCCGACTGCGACGCTAGCCACTCGATGCCGTCTTGCAGCACAAAGGTCACGCGTGCTGCCGCACCGAGATGGGCCGCGTTCCCTTTGGCGATGCGCAGTGCCTCGGCCGAGACGTCGACGGCCCACACCCGGGCCTGCGGGCACTCGAGCGCAATGGTTACGGCTAAGGCGCCACTCCCGGTGCCAATGTCCGCGGCGCGGACCAGTCGGCCGTTGTCCGATGAGATATACGGAATCGCCGCCTCAGCCAACAGCTCGGTTTCTGGCCGTGGGATGAGGCAGCCCGGTTCGACGTGAAAGTGGCGGCCGAAAAATGCTGCCTCGCCGGTAATATATTGCAGCGGCTCTCCGTTCACCCGGCGTTCAACAGCTTCCCAAAAACGGACCCAGACCTCACGCGAGAGTGCGTCAGGCAGAGACACCAATAGGGTCGTCCGGTTCCATCCGGTAACCCAGCTGAGCAGCCATTCTGCTTCGTTGCGGGCGGATCGGTCGTCCATGTGCGCGTACCGTCCGCTCCTTAACACCTGTGCAGCCAGCCGCAATGCCTCTGCGACGGTGGCCGGCGGTGTTTCTCCGAGCGCGGCACCATCGTGCGCCGTGCTAGTGTAGCGTGGCGCGCCGCCATCATGCCCCAAGCCAGCATCCCGGGGGGCGCCGCCACTCCGCCCCGCCTTCTCCCCCGCTGCCATTACGCCTCTGCGGCCGCCAGCAAATCGGATCGCTCGGCGACAATCAGGCTCTGGATGAGTTCGTTCAGATCGCCGTCCAGGACCTCTTCGATGCGATGTGAGGTGAAGCCGATCCGGTGATCCGTCACCCGGCTCTGCGGGAAGTTGTAGGTGCGGATGCGCTCGCTCCTATCGCCCGTGCCAACCTGACTCTTCCGATTGGCATCTAGCTCCTGCTTCTGTTCCATTTCGTACTTCTCGTACAGACGCGCGCGCAACACCTTCATGGCCTTGTCGCGGTTTTTGAGCTGTGACTTTTCGTCTTGGCAGGACACGACGATGCCGGTCGGCATGTGCGTGATGCGAACAGCCGACTGCGTCGTGTTGACGCTTTGCCCACCGGGGCCCGTTGAACAGAAGGTATCGATGCGAATGTCCTTTTCGAGAATCTCCACTTCGATATCTTCAACTTCCGGCAACACGGCAACCGTAACGGTGGAGGTGTGGATGCGACCCCCTGACTCTGTAACCGGCACGCGCTGCACGCGGTGGGTGCCACTCTCAAACTTCAATTTGCTGTATGCGCCGCGACCCAAAATCGACATGGTGACCTGACGAAACCCGTCAATGTCGGTGTAGTTGGCATCGATGATCTCGGTTTTCCAACCATTTCGCTCAGCGTACCGCGAGTACATGCGCAGCAACCTGGCTGCAAACAATGCCGCCTCTTCACCGCCTGCTGCAGCGCGAATCTCAAGAAACACGTTCTTATCATCATTCGGGTCTTTCGGCAGCAAGAGGATCTGCAGTTGATTCTCAAGGTCCTCAATTTTGCCGGACAGCTCATCAATTTCCCCTTTGACGAAGTCACGCATCTCGTCATCGAGCTTCTCCTGCAGCATTTCTTTCGCTTCCGAGAGCCGCTCGTGGGCGTCTTTATAAGCCTTGTAGGCTTCTACTGTTTCAGTCAGGTCGGACTGTTCCTTGGAGAACCTTTTTAGTTTTTCGGGATCGCTGACAATTTCCGGATCGCACAACCAGTTACTAAGCTGGGCATAGCGGTCTAGAATTGACTCCAAACGATCGAACATGGCCGACACCTCATTTATTTACTGTTCTATAACACGGTTCTATAACACGGTTCTATAACACGGTTCTATAACACGGTTCTATGACACGGTTTTATGGCAGGTTTCTATAACACGCTTTTAGGACACATTTCTATGACACGGTTCTACAGCACGTTTCTATGGCACGTTTCTATGGCACGTTTATGGCACGCTTTTATAACACGGTTTTATGGCACGTTTTATGGCACGTTTTATGGCACGGTTGTATCATCGAAGGGTATAAAAGAACATTTCTTAAAAAGCCAAGCTGGAACCCTTCGAAACCCATGGCGACGGCTGTCACGACAGCAGTCCCGGATGCGTGCGAAAGTCCGACTTGGCTTTGGAGTCTTCTGCAAATCAAGGCCAGGCAAAATTGCCTGGCCTCCGCTGTCTCACCTGTTATTCCTGAGTCTGTGGCGTGAGTCCGTACTTCTTGTTGAACTTGTCTACGCGTCCACCAGCATCGATAAACTTCTGTCGACCCGTGAAAAACGGATGGCAGTTGGAGCAGACTTCAACTCGAAGATTCTCCTTCGTGGAGCCGGTCTCGTATGTCGCACCACAGGCACAGGTGACTGTTGTCGCATGGTACTCCGGATGGATTCCGGTCTTCATGAAAATCACCTCGTTTCAATGCGTAACATAAGACACTGCGCACTATTATAGCACCGCAGACACGAGATGTCATCTCTCAAAATGAAAGTTGGATGAAGTTTGTATGTGAATGCAAATGCGCTCTCGTGAACCACTTTTTTCTGGCGTGATGCTGTAAGTGCGCAGTCCGGAACGAGCCGGCTTTTGCGGAGTTTATGCTTTCCGTGACATGGCAGCGTGGCTTACGTTCATTGAGGCTGCTGTGTCCAGCCCAGTCCGGTAACAGTCCGGTAACAGTCCGGTAACAGTGCGGTACCAGTTCGGTACCAGTTCGGTAACAGTTCGGTAACAGTCCGGTATTGTGCGGGCTTTTCGTTGATTGAGGCTGGTCTGTCCAGCCCGTCAGCCATCCGCTGGGTCCTGCGGTTCGTCGTGGCTCGACCGTCCATGGCGGTCAGCAACCCAGCGCGGCTCATATATCGTGCGTGGTTTTGCAATCCTTTGTGCCCGTACCACTTATTGCATCCTGCCATCGTCAGTGACAATCACTGTTCTGCTATCGCTTCGGTCATTCGGGTGCTCATTTTCAATTCAAGGTGGCAGGATAAGTGTTTCAGTTCGGTTGAGTGCTTCATTTAAGTGTTTCGTTTCGATTCAGTGCGTCTTGGATTCAACGCTTCGGTTGAGTGTTTCAATTGGATTGAGTGTGTCGCTTGGATTGAATGTTTACCCCTGGAGTTACCCGGTGAATGGTGTCCTCTGAGAGTTACCCTGTGCGGGCTCGTAAAGAGTGGACTTCGAAACCCGTAAAAGTGGACTTCGAAAATGGAAGGGATGCTTCTTCCCCTCTAACCCTTAAGCCTTTTTCTCTTTATGTTGCAGTTCGAGTCCAGCGAGGAATTCTTCGTTGGTCTTGTAATGCTTGAACTTGCGGATGAACAACTCCGTAAAGTCCTGATTGTCTCCCATCGACTTGCGAATCGCCCAAACCTTCTCGAGCACCGCCTTCGGAAGGAGCATTTCTTCGCGGCGGGTACCGGATCGGCGAATGTCCAGAGACGGGAATACACGCTTCTCGGCGAGTTTCCTGTCGAGATGGAGTTCGAGGTTACCGGTTCCCTTGAATTCTTCGTAAATGACGTCATCCATGCGCGATCCGGTTTCGATAAGCGCGGTCGCCAAGATGGTCAAACTGCCACCCTCTTCAACCTTGCGGGCTGCACCGAAGAAGCGTTTGGGGCGGTGGAAGGCAGCGGGATCGATACCCCCTGAAAGTGTCCGTCCACTCGGCGGCACAACGAGGTTGTAGGCCCGGGCCAAACGCGTGATACTGTCAAGCAGAATGATGACGTCACGTTTATGCTCGACCAAACGTAAAGCGTGCTCAAGGACCAGTTCAGCAACCTTGATGTGATTCTCCGGAACTTCGTCAAAGGTCGAGGCAATCACTTCACCCTTGACGCTTCTCTGCATATCCGTCACTTCTTCTGGGCGTTCGTCAATCAGGAGAACAATTAAAGTGGCTTCAGGATAATTGGCGGAAATACTGTGGGCGATTTCCTTCAGCAGCATGGTTTTACCTGCCTTAGGCGGTGCCACAATCAATCCGCGCTGTCCAAATCCTATCGGGGCGAAGAGGTCCATCAGCCTTGTCGCGACCCGTTCTGGAGTTGTCTCTGTCACCATGTGCACTTCAGGAAACAAAGGTGTGAGCGCGGGGAAATGCAGACGTTCCATTGCTTCTTGCGGACTTACACCGTTAATGGCTTCTACGTGCAGGAGACCAAAGTATCGTTCGTTGTCCTTTGGGGGTCGAACCTTTCCGGAAACAACGTCACCAGTTCGGAGGTCAAAGCGTCGGATTTGTGAAGCTGCAACATAGATGTCTTCTGCGCTGGGGAGGTACCCGACGGGTCTGAGGAATCCGAAACCGTCCTGCATGATTTCGAGGACACCCTCGGCGAACATCAATCCGTCTTTCTCCGCCTGGGCCCTCAAGATTGCGAATATAAGTTCACGTTTCTTCATGTTCCCGTAGTAGGGAATTTGGTATTCCTTTGCAAATTGATACAACTCGGTCAGTTTCTTTGATTCTAGTTCTTTAATGTCCAATAAGCGTCCCCCACATTCTAACCGCACCCTAGAGCGTAGCAGTAAATCGCTTGCATTATATCATGTTTACCCACACAATCCTATTCTATGCGGTAGCAGAGATAAAGGACTCACGAATTTTCTAACTTTATTCGTTTTCAATAGATCTGCAAGACAAAGAAAGGTGTGTACGGGATAACACGCGGAAGAAACCAGACTCCGCCAACCAGTCGCAGCGCGCTGCCGGCCGCCATGGCGCTACTATGTCGGCGGCCGCGTCACCTACCGCGTCACCTTGTCAGCAGGTGTTCCGAGGCAGCCGCCAAGGATCCTTCGGGAGCTCCTGGTTTACGGGTCAAATCGTGCAACGCTTCGATGAACCTGACCGTACCTGTCTTGGCGCGCATGACAAGCGAGTGCGTGCGCGCTCTCGACTTGCCAATCATCCGTACACCCCGCAGCAACTCACCATCCGTAACCCCGGTGGCTGCGAAGATGGCGTCGTCGCCTTGAACGAGGTCGTCCATGTAGAGAACACGAGTGACATCATCGATGCCCATCTCCCTGCACCGCGCGAGTTGTGCGTCGTCTTCAGGAAGCAGTCTGCCTTGCATCTCACCGCCGAGGCACTTGAGCGCAGCTGCGGACAAAACGCCTTCCGGGGCACCACCGCTGCCGAAGAGGATGTCCACGCCAGTGTCTTCAAACGCGGTGTTGAGTGCAGCGGCAACGTCACCGTCCGAGATGAGGCGAATGCGCGCACCTGCTGCCCGAACCTGTTCGATGATGTGTTCATGGCGAGGTCTGTCCAAAATGACGGCCACGACATCCGATATGTCCTTGTCCGTTGCTTTGGCGACGGCACGCAGGTTTTCTTCGACGGTGGCATCGAGGTGGATCTTGCCTTTTGCTTTAGGTCCCACCGCAATTTTGTCCATATACATGTCCGGCGCGTGCAACAACGTACCTCGCGGGGCCACCGCGACAACGGACATCGCATTCCACGTGCCTTTGGCGAGGATGTTGGTGCCTTCGAGCGGATCGACGGCGACGTCAACTTTCGGGTCCGATCCGGTCCCGAGTTTCTCACCAATGTAGAGCATCGGGGCTTCATCCATTTCGCCTTCGCCGATGACCACCACACCATCCATGCTGACCGTGTCAAACATCCTACGCATGGCCGTTGTTGCCGCGTCGTCCGCTTCCATTTTGCGGCCGCGCCCCATCCAACGTGCGCAGTGCAATGCTGCCATTTCTGTCACGCGCGCTATCTCGAGTGCCAGTTCCCTATCCACCGTCATCTTCCTCTCCGCTGTCATCCCCGTGGTCCTTCTTAGCCGACCTTATCCGCCCGGTTGGCCTCGCCATTTCACCCGAACTGTATGTTTCATTCTCTTTATTAATATATCACATTATCTTTTATGTGACACAACAATTGTCCGTGTCCTTGCTGGTGGTGTCCTGCTCATAATGTCCTGCTCATAATGTCCTTGCTCGTAGTATTCCCCATCTCCTGAGTTGCACTATCCCCCGGGAGAGCTTGGATATCCCGCAGGGGCTAAAGCACGTGAGGCTGGTTCGGGCGTCCCCGCGGCGGGATCGAGCATGGGAGGAAGCCTGAAGCATCCGGGACACCCGGAGCATCCACCGGGAGACGTGGAGCATCCGGCCGATATGGCCCATATGGCTCCCCTCGGTCAGCCAAGCCTGTGATATATTTTTCTAAAAAGAGGAGATGCTCAACCTTGGAGACGGACCTGCAAACGTTGCTGAACCCGCAAGTGAAAGATATCCAACTCTCAGGCATCCGCCGTTTATTCAATCTGATTCCAAATTATCCGGGCGCACTTTCCCTCACCATTGGGCAGCCCGATTTTCCGACACCTACACACGTGAAAGAGGCTGCAAAGCGGGCCATCGATGCGAATCAAACCACCTACACGCACAACGCCGGCACCATCGAGTTGCGGCGAGCAGCAAGCGGCTTCGTCGAGCAGCGATACGGGCTTACATACCGTGCCGAAGACGAGATCATCACGACAAACGGCGTCAGTGAAGCCATCGACATCGTCCTTCGATCTGTCCTTGAACCCGGTTACGACGTGATTTTGCCTGGACCCGTTTATCCAGCTTACGATCCGCTCATTCGCCTCATGGGCTGCCGCCCGGTCTACGTGGACACGCGGGATTCTGGGTTCGTGTTGACGGCGGAGAAACTTGGGAGAGCGTTAACGGATGAGACACGGTGTGTGATTCTTCCCTATCCATCGAATCCCACGGGTTGCGTGCTTCCAGAGGCAGAACTGGCGGCCATCGCAGATTTGCTGCGAAATCGCGGCGTTTTCATCATTTCGGACGAAATCTACAGCGAACTGGTTTACGACGGCGAACACCACTCGATTGCGACGCTGCCAGGGATGCGCAATCAGACGATTGTAGTCAACGGGCTGTCCAAGTCGCACGCCATGACGGGGTGGCGGATTGGGTTTACATTCGCGCCGAAGTATATTTCCGAACAGATGCTGAAGGTGCATCAGTACAACGCAACCTGCGCCAGCAGCGTCAGTCAGGCCGCGGCACTTGAAGCGCTCACAAACGGCGTCGACGACGCGCGGGAGATGAGGTTGGTTTATCGAGACAGGCGGGATTATGTGTGCGACCGGTTGGAGCGTATGGGCCTAACCGTGACGCGTCCGAGCGGTGCCTTCTACGTGTTCCCGACGATTTCCCAGTTCGGACTGTCGTCGTGGGACTTCGCCACGCGCATGCTGGCAGAGGCCCTGGTGGCCGTTGTGCCCGGCAGCGCGTTTTCGGAGACTGGTGAGGGACACATCCGCATCTCCTTTGCCGCCTCGATGGAGACGCTCGAGGAAGGGCTGAACCGCATTGAGGGATTTGTGAACACACTGAAGGGCTGAGCATCCGCCGGACAAGGCGGCTTGGTTTGCGCGGCGAGGTCGCAGGCGCCGACTGGCGGAGCTGGCGGCAGCAGTCGCGGGCAGGTGTCGTTTACGTGGCGTTCTTCGTTTAAATCAAAAATAGCGCGTCGAAAACGCGCTATTTCCAACTTCGGAAGGTTCGGTGAAGGGAAATAACGCGTTCTAGAAGCGCTAGCGACCAAACGGGTCAAATAACGCGCCCACAACTCGCTATTCTCCACTGAAAAACCGCCAAAAACCCATTAACGCGTTCACAACTCACTATTTGACCCTGCGCAGTTCGTGCAGCGTCAAAATAACGCGTTCTCGACGCGCTAACCATCAAAATAAATAAGGTTCCAAAATAAATAAGGTTCTTACGCACCGCAGGTGCGTAAGTTCCATATCAAACTATCTTTCGCACTGCGTAGCGTCTGCCGCAGGCCGCTGCGTAGACCCGGCGGTAACGGCTGCATCACGCACACACCGTCCCACCCCCGGGCGCTCCTACCCCCGCCCGTCAGCCCCACTACTCTTCCACGCCACATACGCTGTGATGACTCGGACTGCGACATCGATGGCGCCTTCGTTCGGCTCAAGCTTGCTGTTGTGCAGGCCATACGGCGTGTCGACGCCAAGCCAGAACATGAACCCCGGGATGGCGGCAAGGAAATCTCCAAAGTCCTCCCCCGTCATTGCAGACGGACATTCCACCACCTGCGCAAGGTCCCTGTCCTTCACAAACTCCATGAACTCGCGCACCAAAGGGCCGTCGTTCCAGACCTGCGTGTAATTCGCACCGTAGTCAATCGAAGCTCTGCACTCAAACCCGACTTCAATCCCGCGAACCAGCGCTTCGATGCGCTCCTTCACCGCCTTCATCGCCGTCATCGACATCGTGCGGATGGTGCCCTCGAGGCGCGCCGTCTCGGCGATGATGTTCTGTTTGGTGCCACCCGTCAGTTTGCCGATGGTGACGACGGCGGAGTCGAGCGGATCGACATTGCGCGCCACAATGGTCTGCAACTGGGTAATGAGATGAGCCCCCGCCACAATCATGTCGCGTGTACGGTGCGGGTAGGCGGCGTGTCCGCCTTGTCCAGCGAGATGGATAAAGAGTTCCGAAGTGTTGGCAAATAAGAGGCCTTCCCGCGTCGCCACGGTGCCGACCGGGTATTCGGGTGCGATGTGCAGCGCCAGCATCACGTCTGGGCGCCAGGCGCCAAACTCATCGCTCGCGAGCATTGGTTTCGCGCCGCCAGGCCCCTCTTCGGCCGGCTGAAAGACGACCAAAAGGTTGTCAGCCAAGGGACGGGACGCAAAATGAGCGAGGACGCCGAGTGCGATGGACATGTGCATGTCGTGCCCGCACGCGTGCATGAACCCGGAATGCGTCGACTGAAAATCATAGGAGGTCTCTTCCACAATCGGCAAGCCGTCGATGTCCGTGCGGTAGCCAAACGTGCGGCGAGGCGACGTGCCGTGAACGAGCACCAGCACGCCCGTTCGCCACGTACGGACCTCAAGATGTGTCTGCGGCAGCGTTGCAATCCAGGAGAGCAGTTGCGCCTGCGTCTGAAACTCCTCGTAGCCAGGCTCGGGAATTTGGTGCAGACGGCGACGCATCTGAATGAGGGTCATGCCGTCGTACTCTACCGTCACAGCCTCATCGCTCATTAGAGTTGCCTCAGTTCCTGCTTGATCTCGATTTTCGACTGCGTCTTACTGTCGATCTGCTTGATGACCCGCGCCGGCACACCCGCGACGACGACGTTTTCCGGGACGTCTTCAATAACGATGGCGCCTGCTGCGACAACGGATCCCTTGCCGACTCGCACGCCTTCAAGGATAACGGCGTTCGCCCCGACGAGGACATTGTCTTCGATGACAACCGGCTTCGCGGACGGCGGTTCGACAACACCCGCGACAACGGATCCGGCCCCGATATGACAGTTTTTGCCGATGATGCCACGCCCGCCGACGACGGCATTCATGTCAATCATCGTGCCTTCGCCAATGATGGCTCCGATGTTGATGGATGCGCCCATCATGATGACCGCGTTGTTGCCAATTTCCACCTGGTCGCGAATGATGGCTCCGGGCTCGATGCGCGCGTGCACGCCTTTTAAATCGAGCAGCGGAATCGCGGAGTTGCGGCGGTCGTTTTCAATCACGAGATCGTCAATCGCACCTTTGTACTGTTCAAGCATTGGCTCTAGGTCTTTCCACTCGCCAAAGACGACGCCGACGGAATCAGTCACAAAAGCGTGCAGCTTGTCCGACAACGGGGCCTCGCTAAACGGGATGTCGCTGAGACGGCCCTTCAAATACACTTTCACAGGCGTCTTCTTCTCGCTCGCTCGGATAAACTCAATAATTTGTTCGGCATCCACGGACGGTGTCGACCCCTCTCCAAAATGGCAAATTTGCGTTGATGCGTGTAAATGTGCGCGACGGAAGACTCCGTTCGCGATGGGACCCGGAAAGCCGGAAAGTCTGAAGTCCCAAAAACATGAGGACCCCAAAATCCCAAAACATGAGGACCCGAAAATCTCGCAGTCTGATAGCCTCAAAACCATAGGTAACCCGCGCGCCCCGAGAGGCCCGCGGGCGATATTCCGAGAGACTTATTTCTTCGCTACCGTGCTCCAGTCAGCCAGGAAGCGTTCAATGCCCTGATCTGTCAGGGGGTGCTTCGTCATCTGATCGAGCACCTTGTATGGGCAAGTTGCAATATGCGCCCCTGCCAACGCAGCTTGCGTCACATGCATCGGGTGGCGAATGCTTGCCGCAATAATCTCGGTGTCAATCCCATGAATATCGAAGATGCCGGCGATGTCACGGATGAGCTCAATCCCGTCGAAACTGATGTCGTCCAGGCGGCCAATGAACGGGCTCACAAACGATGCACCTGCGCGAGCTGCGAGCAGCGCCTGGTTCGCGCTAAACACGAGCGTGACATTGGTGCGGATGCCTTGTTGTGCAAATCGATGCACGGCTTTTAGCCCTTCGGAGGTCATCGGCACCTTGATGACGATGTTTTTGTGCATCTTTGCGTACTCGAGGCCTTCCTTAACCATACCGTCAGCATCGAGGCTGACAACTTCTGCACTAATGGGCCCGTCAACCAGCTCGAGGATCTCGTTCAGGACTTGTACAAAGTCTCTGCCCTCTTTGGCAACGAGACTTGGATTGGTCGTAACACCCGACAAAATCCCCATTTCGGCTGCGTCTCGAATCTCTGAGACATTCGCTGTGTCGATAAATAACTTCACTCTGCTCCACCCCTGTTTTGGTCACGAAGACCATTTAGTAGGTCATGACGACCGTGATAAGGCCATGACAACCATCATTCATCCATTCGCCAAAGCACGCTGTCTTTACAGTATTTTGAAGGGTGCTGTGTTAAGACCTTGGTGTGCGCGGGATACCAAGCATCTCACGAGCCTCGTCTGGTGTGGCCAATGGCCGATCTAGCTCCGCGGCAATTCTGGCCACCCGCTCGACCAGTTGTGCGTTGCTCGCAGCAAGCTCACCTTTACGATAATAGATATTATCCTCAAATCCAACCCGTACATGCCCGCCAAGTGTTACTGCAAGCGCTGCCATCGGTAATTGATGACGGCCAATTCCTGCCACAGACCATGTAGCACCCTCCGGAATACTCTCTGTCAGGTAAAGCAAATTCTTCGGGCTGGCTGGCAGAGCACCTGGCACGCCGAGGACAAAGTCAAAGTGAAATGGAGCTTCAACGAGGCCGAGCTTCGCCAAATGCAGGGCATTCGCAATCATCCCTGCGTCGAAAATCTCGAACTCTGGCCGCACACCCTTCTCTTTGAATGCGGCGGCAAACTGCTGCAAGAGTGAGGGCCCGTTCCAAAACACTTCCTGCCCGAAGTTCACCGTTCCACAGGTGAGCGTGGCCATTTCGGGAGCGAGATGGATAGGTTGCAGACGCTCTTCGGGCGTCATCCACACAGCGCCACCGGTAGAGACCTGCACGATGATGTCCGTTTTCCTGCGGATGGCGTCGATGGTTTCCCGAAATCGTTCTTTATCCTGAGTGGGAGCACCGTCGTCTGTCCGTACGTGCAGATGGCAGATGCTCGCCCCGGCCTCTCTGCAGGCAGCCGCGGCATCCGCAATCTCTTCAGGAGTGATAGGTAAGTTCGGCTGATCCGCTCTCGTCGTTTCAGCCCCAACCATGGCAGCCGTGATGATAAGCTTTTGCACGCTTTACGCCTTCTTTCCCGTCCTCGTTTTACACCTTTGTTCCGGTCCTCGTGTTACACCTTGGTGCCGGTCCTCGTTTTACACCTTGGTTCCGGTCGTCACGGCACGTCTGCTTTCCGCTCCACCTGTTACACCTGTTTTGCGGTCCACATGTTACGCCTGTTTTGCGGCCCACATGTTGTGCCTGTTTTCCGACCCTAATGCGTTGCGTGTCCTCATTCGTTGCTGGTCTTCATGCGCTGCTTGTCCTCCGGCACGACACAAGTGCCTGTTGCATAGGTGACGACCACGGGTTGTTCGAGAAAGTTGGCTGCTGAGGGGACAAGCGGATCGATATTCGCTTCAATCACTTTCTGCGCCACAAACTCCATACGGCGGGACGTACGTCCTACCTTTGTGATGCGTCCCTTCGCCTCGATGTAGTCACCAGCGTAAACGGGAGCCTTAAACTCCACGCAGTCGTATGCCACAAATAGCCCTTCGTCACCGTCGTGGCGGATGAGAAGTTCAGTAGCCACGTCTCCAAACAGACCCAGCATCCTTGCACCATCCACCAACCGACCGCCATAGTGCGCGTCGTGCTCGCTCATACGCAGGCGTATGACAACTTCCCAGGGTCCCTCGAGATTGCGTTCGCCGCCTTGCGGACTGCCTGCTGCACTTGCCGAATTGCGCTGGGCTTCTTGCTGATTGCCTGATTCCAAACGGTATGCCTCCCCTTTTACCCACAACACGAGGGCGCACGATGTTTGCGCGCCCTGTCGATTCCATTATGGGTGAGTCTCATTGCAGATTCGTTTCTCGGTTATGGGTGATCCGCTATCGGCGAGGATGGGGGCGTCATCAGCCCTTTGTTACTTGGTGATTCGTTAGGTCTGTGTATGTATTGTTGTTCCATCGCGTTTCATAATCACGCCAGTGCCCCTGGACCCATTTCAGATGGTCGAATTTTCTCTCTGTGTCGGGATTCATCCTGCATTCATGCGGGGATTCGTCCCTCTATACTAACGGAACCTCTCACTGTACGTGCCTTTTCAGCGAACGCTTACATCATTCACCTACAGCAATTGTGCTCGAACTGCCTGCCTTAATTCATCAATGTCAAACGGTTTGGTAAAATGTGCGAGAGCTCCCATTTCCATGGCCTCTTGGATTAGGTCCAACTCACCATAGGCCGTCATCATGATGACCTTAGTGTCTACCTCCATCTTCCGGATATTGCGCAGAATTTCAAGCCCATCCATGCCCGGAATCTTCATGTCGAGTAAAATCAAATCCGGAGATTCTGTCTTAACCAATTCCAACGCTTTGAGGCCGTTGGGAGCCTGAAACACGGTGTACCCCTCTTGTGACAATACCTCCTGCAGTAATACACGAATGCCAAATTGGTCGTCCACAATCAGAACTTTCTTGCCCAAGCAGTCTCCTCCTTTACTCCGCCACACAATACCTGCCACGGAAGGATGATATTCTAGTGAGTTCTGGTGTAACACCGGTTACTTATACAGTTGTTGAAGCGAGTGCCTCCAACTCAAAGCAGGACACGGTTGCCCTTGAGCACCAAATGCATGCCCATGGAACCGGCCAACAAACGTCGATGGAAACGATGTATCTTTCGCTAAAGGTTCGTATTTCTCCTGCAAACTTCGCAATCCGAAACATGCAGAAAACAAAAAGGGCACCTGAGCTGCACACATTTGAGTGGGTCTTACGCATCATGGGTGCTTAAGGAGGGGTGGAAGTACCAGTCTCACCCAGAAGGGTGGTTCCAGCGGTAGCGCTTCGACGACGCGCTATTTCCACCCCACCGGCACGGTTCCAGTTGAATTAACGCGCCCCGAGCGCGTTAACCGCTATCGTAGTTTCAATAACGCCTTCGCAGCGCGCTATTCATCCGATGGTGACCGGGTCTGAGCGGTAGCGCTTCTACAACGCGCTATTTCCACCCCACCAGCACGGTTCCAGTTGAATTAACGCGCTCCGAGCGCGTTATCCGCTATCGTAGTTTCAATAACGCCTTCGCAGCGCACTATTCATCCGATGGTGTCCGGGTCTGGGCGGTAGCGCTTCTACAACGCGCTATTTCGACCCCACCAGCACGGTTCCAGTTGAATTAACGCGCTCCGAGCGCGTTATCCGCTATCGTAGTTTCAATAACGCCTTCTCAGGCGTTGCTTGCGCACCACGGGTGCGCAAGGAGTCGTCGGAGTGCCTGGATGAGCGCCGCTTACGCACCGTGGGTGCGTAAGGGTCCGTCGGAGTGCCTGGATGAGCGTCGCTTACGCACCATGGGTGCGTAAGGGCCCATCGAAGTACCTGGATGAGCGTCGCTTAAGCACCGTGGGTGCGTAAGGGAGCATCAAATCAGCAAAACAGGCGTTGCTTACGCACCACGGGTGCGCAAGGAGTCGTTGGAGTGCCTGGATGAACACTGCTTACGGACCGTGGGTGCGTAAGGGAGCATCAAAATCGGCAAAACAGGCGTTGCTTACGCACCGTGGGTGCGTAAGGGTCCGTCGGAGTGTCTGGATGAGCGTCGCTTACGCACCATCGGTGCGTAAGGGCCCATCGAAGTACCTGGATTAGCGTCGCTTAAGCACCGTGGGTGCGTAAGGGAGCATCAAATCAGCAAAACAGGCGTTGCTTACGCACCACGGGTGCGCAAGGAGTCGTCGGAGTGCCTGGATGAACACTGCTTACGCACCTATGGTGCGTAAGGGCCCGTTGTGCAACGCGCTATTCAGTCGACGTTGCCCCTCGTGATGAAAATCACCGCATAAAGGAGTCGAGGAAGCCACAAAAAACAGTGGCTTCCTCGACAATCTAATCTTGACATCTTTCTAGGTTACTGCGGCTTCGCTGAAACTTGGGTGACGTTGCTGATAGGTCAGCCCCAGCCGCCTTACTGGTACCTCAGCGCCAGCGGATCTGCCAACACTTCAGACCCAGCCGCCTTACTGATACCTCAGAGTTAGCGCCCTTGCTGATACTTGAGGGCATGTCCGACAAAATTGCGGAATAATGGCTGTGCCCGATTCGGACGCGATGTAAATTCCGGGTGGAACTGGACGCCCACGTACCAAGGGTGGTCCTGAACCTCAATCATCTCCACTAGCCGTCCATCCGGAGACGTACCGCTGATGACGAGACCGGCGCCCGTAAGCGTGTCGCGATATTCGTTGTTGAACTCAAAACGGTGGCGATGGCGTTCTACAATCATGTCTTTGCCGTACGCCTTCGCAGCGTGCGTGTCCGGTATCACCTGGCACTCGTAACCACCAAGGCGCATCGTACCGCCTTTGTCTTCGACAAACTTCTGCTCAGGCAACAGGTCAATCACAGGGTACGGTGTTTCGGGGTCGATCTCGCTGGAGTGAGCACCCCTCAACTCCGCTACGTGCCGCGCAAACTCCACGACTGCGACCTGCATTCCGAGACACACGCCAAAGTATGGGATTTTGCGTTCCCGTGCGTATTTCGCTGCGATTATTTTGCCTTCGATTCCTCTATCTCCAAATCCGCCGGGCACAAGGATTCCGTCGACGCCGCAGAGCAGTTCCTCAACATTCTCTTCTGTAACATCTTCAGACTGAACCCACTGAATGTCCACAGCAGTATCATTCTCGTATCCACCGTGCTGCAGTGCAGCAGAAACACTGGCATACGCATCTGCAAGCGCGACGTACTTCCCGACCACCGCAATCCGGACCTGATGTTCCACGTTCTTAATGCGATCTATCATCTGGCACCATTCGGCCATATCCGTCTGGGGTGCCTCGAGATTCAGGTGACGCAGCACCGTGTCGTCAAACCCTTGCTCGCGAAGCAGGAGCGGAACCTCGTAAAGGACCTCCGCGTCCCTTGCTTCAATCACAGAATCGATTTCAGTGTCACAGAACAGCGCAATTTTGCGCTTGACATCGAGACTCAGAGGAACTTCTGTGCGACAGACAATAATATGAGGATTAATGCCGATACTGCGGAGTTCTGCTACCGAATGCTGGGTTGGCTTGGTCTTGACTTCCCCGCTGACGGAGAGATATGGAATCAACGTGACATGGATGTAGAGGACGTTTTCGCGACCGACCTCGCTTTTCATCTCACGAATGGCTTCGAGAAACGGAAGACTCTCAATATCTCCGACCGTCCCGCCGATCTCGGTGATAACAATATCCGTCTCCGGCGTCGCGGCTTGCATGATGCGGTCTTTGATTTCGTTGGTAACATGCGGAATCACCTGCACGGTTCCGCCTAAGTAGTCGCCGCGGCGTTCTTTCGTAATGACCGACCAGTAAATCCTGCCGCTCGTCACATTATTTGCCTGCGTCAAGTTGTTATCGATGAAACGTTCGTAGTGACCCAGATCGAGGTCAGTTTCTGCCCCATCTTCCGTCACAAACACTTCACCATGTTGATAAGGACTCATCGTACCGGGATCGACATTGATGTATGGATCGAACTTTTGAATCGTGACACGCAATCCACGGTTCTTCAAAATTCGACCTAGAGATGCAGCGGTGATCCCCTTACCAAGACCCGAGACCACGCCACCGGTGACAAAGATAAACTTGGCCATCTGTGCTCCTCCTCGTCATTCCAAACAAAAAAAGAAACCCGCACAAAAAATAGCGTTCTGGAGGACCCAGAACGCATTTTGTTCGTTCGCCCCAATTACTATACCACAGGTATGGTGGATGAGAGTAGTGCCAAAAAGACACTCATCTCATCACACCTGAAAGGGCAGCTTGCTCACGAAGAAAGGTCACGCCTGAGAGGGAGCGCCTTCCTCGCTAAGAAAGGTCACACCTGAAAGGGAGCGCCTTCCTCGCTAACAAGGGTCACGCCTGAGAGGGAGCGCCTTCCTCGCTAACAAGGGCCACGCCTGTAAGGGGCCCTTCTTACCATCAATTAATCTTCTTCCTCTTCATCCGGGTTCGCATCATCGAGTTCGTCGTCTGTTTCCTCTTCCGACTCATCTGCAAACTCGTCGTCGAGTTCCTCGTCGTCATCACCGTCAAAATCGTCATCGGAGTCTTCCACATCGTCCGTGTCGTCGGCCTCGTCGAAGCTATCATCGTCTGCATCAGGGGAATCAAAGCCCGGTACAACGGCGTCCTCTTCACTCTCATCGAGGTCTTCCGCAGCCTCTTCCTCATCATAATCATCAAGCAACTCGTCATCATCGCTGAACGCGTCACCACTGCTGCGAACAAACCGTTTGCTGGATTGCGGACGCTCGTTCGCCTTTTCAACCGGAAACCAGCGTCTCAGTCCCCACACGTTTTGACCCAGATGGATGAAGCGGCCGTCAATGTTGATTTCTGTATATAGACGAGCGATAACTTCCATCGCTTCGTCCTCCGTCATATTACGCAGTTGACGGATTTCTTCCATCATTTCACGGAAGTAAATGGGTTCTGTTTTGGCTTTCAACAGTTCGAATGCAAGCTCAACCAACGGTAACTGCTTGATTTCGTCGTCACTCTTCGCGAGTGAAACTGTCATGAGATTCCCTCCTCAGACCGGGTCCGGTCGTGGCAAATAAGAGGATTATAGCACATGCTCTGCAGATTGTGGAAACCACTACATCGGAAGCGTGATTCAGTCTTGTGACTTATCGTCTTCCCGCCTATCCCGCGTATCATCCTGCTGGCGCAACCACGGCAAATCGGCGAGCAGTTCATCGAGTGCCTCGTACGGATCGAGCGACGTATCCTCTTCCAACAGCCGCCGCCACCGCACGTCCGAAACGGCCCTTTTCATCACGTAATCCGAGAACTGGCCCTTTAAAAGTTGCAGGGTCTCTGCCTTATGCCGCTGTTTACGGCGGGTTTTCCAGTATCCGTGCTCCTCAATGTGGCTCCGGTGGCGAGTTAGCGCCTCCCACAGCTCTGCGATGCCTTCGTTGTCCGATGCTGTCGTACGTACAATCGGCGGTTCCCAGTTCTCGCGATACGACCGTTTGTCCATCAGCATCAACTTGAGTTCACGCACGAGGCTGTCGGCGCCAGGGAGGTCACACTTGTTGACAACAAAGATGTCTGCGATTTCCATGATGCCGGATTTTGCAGCTTGCACTCCATCCCCCGACCCAGGCGTCATCACAAGTGCGACCGTATCCGAGACCGACATCACATCGAGTTCAGCTTGCCCCACGCCTACCGTCTCAAGCAGCACGACGTCACACCCGTAGGCCTCGAAGACATAAAGAATTTCGCGGGATGATTTCGCCAAACCGCCAAGTGTGCCGCGGCTGCCCATGCTGCGAATGTAGACGCCGCTGTCTTCGCTGTGGCGCGTCATCCGCACCCTGTCTCCAAGGAGGGCGCCGCCTGTGAACGGGCTCGACGGATCGACCGCCAATACCCCAACTTTCAAGTTGCTGCGGCGAAGGTGTTGAATCAACCCGTCGACAAGGGAGCTCTTGCCTGCCCCCGGCGATCCGGTGATGCCAATCAGATGCGCCCTCCCCGCGTGCGGATACAGCCCTTGCAGCAGGAGGCGCTTCTGGGGGTCGTCGTTTTCAATCAGCGTCATCGCCCGCGCAACCGCCCGCAGGTCTCCCCGCAAGATGCGCGGCACCAGTGGATGCAAAACACCTTCACCTCCGAGGGAGCCAATTCAACCAAACCGAGTGGCTACAGACCAGTGTGACAAACGTGTATTAGCGCTGCTCGTTCAGAATTTGGCGCGCGATGACCAGCCGCTGGATCTCGTTTGTCCCCTCGTAAATCTGGGTAATTTTCGCGTCCCGCATCATGCGCTCAACCGGGTACTCACGAATAAATCCGTAGCCTCCGAACACCTGCACAGCCTCTGTTGTCACTTCCATCGCACTGTCTGAAGCGAAGACCTTGCTCATCGCAGAAGCCTTGCCGTACGGCAGACCCTCTGATTCCAGCCAGGCAGCCTGGTAAGTCAGAAGCCGGGATGCTTCGATTTTTGTTGCCATGTCTGCAAGTTTGAACTGAATGGCTTGCAGGTCCGCGATGGGCTTGCCGAACTGTTCACGCTGCAGGGCGTAGTCCCTGGCCTGCTCGAACGCACCTTGGGCAATGCCGACAGCCTGAGCAGCAATGCCGTTGCGGCCGCCGTCGAGGGTCATCATCGCGATCTTGAAGCCAAACCCTTCTTCACCCAAGCGATTTTCAGCTGGAACGATGCAATCCTCAAACACCAATTCCACAGTGGTGGATGCGCGGATACCCATCTTCTTTTCTTTCTTGCCAATTGAGAAGCCTGGCATCCCCTTCTCAACAATAAAAGCAGTCACGCCACGAGTCTTTTTCTCCGGTTCCGTCAGCGCAAACACCACATACACGTCCGCAGCCCCGCCGTTTGTGATGAAAACCTTCGTGCCGTTGAGGACATAGTGGTCGCCTTCACGCTTGGCGGTCGTGCGCATGGCTCCAGAATCTGACCCGGACCCTGGCTCTGTCAGTGCGTAAGCCCCGAGCCACTCGCCTTCTGCGAGCTTGCGAAGGTATTTTTGCTTTTGCTCTTCCGTACCAAATTTATAAATCGGCCACCCCGCCAGGCTCGTGTGTGCTGAGAGCACAACACCGGTCGATGCACAGACACGGGAGAGTTCCTCCACCGCAATAACATACGCAAGGAAGTCCATGCCAGCTCCGCCGTACTCCTCAGGCCAAGGTATGCCGGTCAGACCGATTTCGGCCATCTTGTCAAACAAAGCCCTGTCAAAGTGCTCTGCTTCATCGCGCTCGGCAGCTCCTGGGGCCACCTCGCGGTTGGCAAAGTCGCGCACGAGGCGTCGCAGTTGTTCGTGTTCGCTATCTAGTGTGAATTTCATCGCAGTTGCACGCTCCGTTCTTGGTCAGTGTCTGAATGCGTCTGTATCTGAATGCGTGTCAGTGTCTATTTGCAAGGTACCCAGCACAGTCGCCTGGTTGAAGGCGGTACCTTGGCCGGCTATAAAAATTTGGTCGACAGCTAAATTGTCGGGACGTCGAGGTGGCGGGCGATGACGATGCGCTGGATCTGGTTCGTACCTTCATAAATCTGCGTCACCTTCGCGTCGCGCATGTACCGCTCCACAGGGTATTCTTTCACATACCCGTAGCCGCCGAACAACTGCACAGCGTCTGTTGTCACTTGCATCGCGGTGTCCGTAGCAAAGACCTTCGCCATCGACGCCTCGCGTGCGCAATCTCGGTCTTCCTCTTTCATCTGCGCTGCGTGGTAGACGAGCCAACGGGCAGCTTCAATCTTCGTGGCCATATCCGCCAACATGAACTGGACCCCTTGAAATTGAAAGACCTCCTGGCTGAACTGTTTGCGCTGTCGCACGTAACGGTTCGCCGCGTCGAAGGCAGCACGGGAGATGCCGAGGGCCTGTGCCGCAATCCCAATGCGGCCGCCGTTGAGCAAACGCATCGCGATGACAAAACCTTCGTTTTCCTGACCCAGGCGGTTTTCGACGGGAACCTTGGCGTCGTCAAACAGCAGTTCTGCCGTGGCCGATCCGTTGAGACCCATCTTCCGCTCCTTTTTCCCGAGGCGAAAGCCATGTGTATCTTTGTCCACCAAAAACGCCGTCACCCCACGGCTGCCGCGTTTCGCGTCTGTGACCGCAAAGACGCAGTAGACATCCGCTTCACCGCCGTTGGTAATGAATATCTTGTTGCCATTCAAAACGTAGTGGTCTCCGTCGCGCACCGCCCTTGTGCGAATGCCGCCCGCGTCTGACCCAGCGCCCGGTTCGGTCAGGGCAAATGCACCGATGTACTCCCCGGATGTCAGCTTCGGCAAGTAGCGTTGCTTCTGCTCCTCCGTCCCAAAGTAGAGAATGGGGAACGATCCGACAGAAGTATGAACAGCCAAGATGACGCCGAGTGCGGCCGAAGCGTAGGATATCTCTTCAATGGCCAGCATGTAGCTGAGAAAGTCTGCTCCGACGCCCCCGTACTCTTCAGGAATCGGCAGCCCCATCAGGCCAAGGTGACCCATTTTGCGAACGAGATCGCGAGGAAATGTATCTGTCTCATCGATGTCGGCAGCGCGCGGCGCAATTTCCTCTTTCGCAAACTTGCGGACAAGTTCACGCATTTCCCGTTGCTCGGTGGTCAGTTCAAAATCCATAACCCTAAGTCCCCTTCAAATTGCTGTCGATTGGACGTCTGGATGAAAGACTTGCAAGAGATTTCAGCTGCGTCAGGGCGGCGTCCACGGCGAAGTTGGACTTAATCCTGGGCCTCGGCCCCGGCGTCCACGGCGAAGTTGGACTTATCCTCTGGCTCCCCCGGTGCAAAATCCAGCTTAAGCTTGGATCTCAGCGCCCCGGGCATGGCTCGACAATTAATCCTGGGCCTCGGCGTCCACGGCGAAGTTCGGCTTGCGGCGTTCCACGAATGCGGTCATGCCTTCTCGTTGCTCCTCTGAGGCAAAACACATGCCGAAGCGGGCAGCCTCAAACGCGAGCCCTGCGCCGAGCGGGAGTTCTGCACCTTCGTAGACCGCCCGCTTGACTCCTGCCAAAGCATGTGGGCCAAGCTGCAACAGGCGGTTTGCCAGTTTCAACCCGACGGCGCTCAAATCCTCCTGCGGCACCACCTGCGTCACGAGGCCAATGCGATGTGCTTCGGCTGCATCAATGGAATCCCCTGTCAACAGCAGGTGAAGTGCATTTCCTTGCCCCACAATCCGCGGTAGACGCTGGCTGCCGCCAAACCCCGGGATGACGCCAAGCGTCACTTCCGGCTGGCCAAACTTCGTGCCGTCGGCTGCAATCCGAATATCGCATGCCATGGCGAGTTCCATCCCCCCGCCGAGGGCGTATCCGTGCACCAAGGCGATGGTGGGAACCGGTAAGCGCTCGAGACTCGAGAACACTTGTTGTCCCAAACCGGCAAAGGTTTCCGCAAGCGGTGCACTGAGGTCTTTCATTTGTGCAATGTCTGCGCCTGCTGCAAACGCCCGACCTGCTCCCTGCAACAGAAGCACGCGGACGTCTCCGTTGTCGCGGATGCGCAAAGCGACTTCGCCAATCGCACCATCTAACTCCGTCAATAGTTCGCGGTTTAATGCGTTCAGTTGTTTCTCTCGCTTCAAGGTCAAGGTTGCAATCTGATGCGCGATACTGAGCTCGACCAACTCATAGTGGTTTGCCATGATGATGCTTCACCTCTACGTTTCTGCTTATGGGTCTGCTGGCAAGTAAACTCACGGACCAGGCGATTGGGTCTGCGTATGGGTTCGTGTGTCGTTTACTTAGTCGTAAACGTAAAAACCGCGGCCGGTTTTTTTGCCAAGCCATCCTGCCTTGACGTACTTGCGCAGAAGCGGGCAGGGACGGTACTTGTCGTCTCCAAGCCCCTCGTGCAATACCTCCATGATGGCCAGGCAGGTATCAAGTCCAATGAAGTCGGCAAGCGTAAGCGGACCCATCGGGTGATTCATTCCAAGTTTCATGACCTCGTCAATCGCTTCCGGCGTGGCGACGCCCTCGTAGACGCAGTAAATGGCCTCGTTGATCATTGGCAGCAAGACCCGGTTCGACACAAAGCCAGGGAAGTCGTTCACAAGCACACCGACTTTCCCCATGCGCTCGGCCAGCGCGTGAACGGTCTCATAGACCTCGTCGGACGTGGCAAGTCCACGGATGATCTCGACGAGTTTCATCACGGGCACAGGGTTCATGAAATGCATGCCGATGACCTGTTCGGGCCGCTTCGTCACTGCCCCAAGCTCCGTAATGGGAAGAGACGACGTGTTCGAGGCGAGGATGGCGTGTGGGGGGAGGTAGGTATCGAGATCGGCAAAAATCTTGCCCTTGATAGTCATGTTCTCTGTTGCCGCTTCAATGGCCATGTCACAATCAGCTGCGTCACTGAGCGAAGTTGAGGTTGTGATGCGCGACAGGATTTCTGCCTTGTCTGCTTCGGAAATGCGTCCCTTGGCGACATTTTTACTGAGAATCTTGTTGATGTTCGACAATCCCCGACTCGTGTAATCTTCACTGATGTCATTCAGGATGACCTTCAGACCTGCTTCTGCTGCAACCTGTGCAATACCGCTGCCCATTTGCCCGGCACCGATAACCATGATGCTGTTCACCGTGTTACCCACGCTCTCCACTCCTTCGTGCAAGTTCGTAACTACTGTTCATTGTACAGGATGGGCCCGCCCCTGTGGCCCCTTGATGTCGGACAGAAGATAAAACGCTTTCATGACATATCACGTGCTGGCCGTTTTGAGGCCGCGCGCAGGTGTGTGCAGCTCGGGTGCGTGGCGTGCGGCTCGTGCGGCTCGTGCGGCTCGTGCGTGGCGTGCGACTCGTGCGACTCGTGCGACTCGTGCGACTCGTGCGACTCGTGCGACTCGTGCGACTCGTGCGACTCGTGCGACTCGTGCGACTCGTGCGACTCGTGCGGCTCGTGCGGCTCGTGCGACTCGTGCGACTCGTGCGACTCGTGCGACTCGTGCGACTCGTGCGACTCGTGCGGCTCGTGCGGCTCGTGCGACTCGTGCGACTCGTGCGACTCGTGCCACGCTCCGCAGACCCTGAAAAGGCGGGCTCTGTGAGTCACGAACAGGAAACGCCATCGCGCGGCCATGACGGGGCACTCCGTGGCCTCACCATAACGAACCACCCGGGGCCCCCACCTTAGCAGGCCACCGGGCGGTCCGACACTTGCGACCTTATGCCCGCGGAACCTCAACCAAAATAGCATCGCCCTGTGCAGCCCCACTGCAGATGGCGGCCACACCGAGGCCTCCGCCGCGACGGCGCAGCTCGTAAATCAGGGTCATCAGGATGCGCGCGCCGCTTGCTCCGATGGGGTGCCCGAACGCCACAGCTCCGCCGTTTACGTTCACCTTGTCGTAATCAAGCCCAATCATTTTGCCTGAAGTCAGTGTCACTGCGGCGAAGGCCTCGTTGACTTCAAACAAATCGATGTCCTCGAGACGATGACCCGTCTTTTTGAGCAGTTTCTGAATCGCAAGAGCTGGGGTCGTGGCGATGTACGCTGCCTCGGCGCCCACTTCGGCGTAGCCTTTGATATAAGCGAGAGGCTTCTGATTTGTCTGCTGTGCATACTCTGCCGACATCACGGTGAGCGCACCCGCGCCGTCGTTGATGCCAGGCGCGTTACCCGCCGTGACGGTGCCGTCCTTCGTAAAGACAGGCCGCAAGGCGGACAGCTGTTCTAGTGTGGTGTCCCGCCGTGGTGCTTCATCGGTATCCACCACAAGCGTCCCTTTTTTCCTGTCGACAATTTCCACAGGCACAATTTCCTCGGCAAAAAGTCCGGACTCAATGGCCAAGATGGCCCGCTGGTGAGAGCGCAGCGCCCACTCATCCTGAGCTTCGCGATGAATCTCGTATTCCGCAGCGACTCGGCTGCCCAAAACAGCCATATGCACGTTGTGGAACGCACACTGGAGTCCGTCGTGAATCATCAAGTCGATGACCGCGCCCTCCCCCATGCGCAAGCCTGTTCGTGCGCCTGGAAGCGCATACGGAGCCCCTGACATACTCTCCATGCCACCAGCGACGGCGACGTTGATGTCCCCCGCGCGAATGAGTGCGTCCGCGAGTGTGACTGCTCTGAGCCCGGATGCACAAACCTTGTTCACAGTGACGCTCGGGGTTTCCCATGGCAATCCTGCCAAACGTGCAGCCTGGCGAGCGGGAATCTGCCCCGTACCCGCCTGCAACACCATCCCCATAATGACCTGTTCGACTTCGTCAGGCGACAAATTGGCACGCTCCATCGCCGCTTGAATGACAATACCTCCGAGTTCGACCGCTTTTTTCGCGGCTAAAGCGCCCTGGAACTTCCCAAACGGAGTGCGGGCGGCACTCACAATGACGGACTGTCGTGGATTCGCGGACACGTTATCCCCTCCCAGTCAGCTCGTCTTCTACAGACATGGCAAGGAGTTCAATCACGTCGTACGTGCTCACGTCATCCTCTTTGCCGTTGGCTTTCGTGCCGTCTATCATCATGGTCATACAGTACGGACACGCCGTCCCGATGATACTGGCACCTGTGTCGATGGCTTGTTTTGAGCGCATGACGTTAATGCGAGTACCAGCCTCTTCCTTGAACATACCGCCGCCGCCAGCTCCGCAGCACATGCTCTTGTTGCGGCTGCGCTCCATCTCAACCAGTTTCACACCCGGGATGGATTCGAGGATGTAACGCGGCGGGTCATACACGTCATTGTAACGACCCAAATAGCAGGAATCATGATACGTGATGGTCTCATTGACGGCACGCTTCGGTTTTAGCTTGCCTTCGTGAAGCAGTTTCGCTGCAAACTGTGTGCTATGGTAAATCTCTGCTTCGAACCCGAAGTCAGGGTATTCATTCTTAAAGGTATTAAAGGCGTGCGGGTCCGTTGTGATGATTTTTTTGACGCCGTACTCCTTGAAGATCTCGATGTTGCGCTGCGCGAACTCCTGATACAGGAACTCGTTGCCGAGTCTGCGCGCGGAATCGCCGTCACTCTCTTCCTCCTGACCGAGGATGGCGAAGTCGACGCCAGCCGCGAGCAAAATCTTTGCAAAGGCTTGAGCAATCTTCTGATTGCGCTGGTCATAAGAAGCAGCCGTCCCAACAAAGAACAGGTACTCTGCGTTCCCCTCAACATCAGCCATGGTCTTGACTGGGAGGTCTTTGGCCCAGATGGCCCTGTCTCGACGGTTGATGCCCCATTCATTCGACTGCCGCTCAAGGTTTGAGAACACTTTCGTGACTTCAGGACTTGTCTTGCCTTCTGTGAGAACTAGGTTGCGGCGCATATCGACGATGGCCTGGACGTGTTCATTCGCGACCGGACATGCTTCTTCGCAGGCTCGGCAAGTCGTACAGGCCCAAATCTCGTCTTCCGAGAAGACACCGGCTTCAAACAGGTTCTCGCTCGTGTAGTCTTCCGCGCCTGCCGCCATTTTGGCCAGCATTCCGGGACCAGCTGTATTGATTTGATCCTTCATTTTGAGAATGATGTACTTCGGTGACAACACCTTGCCACTAAGGGTTGCCGGACACGAGACGTGGCATCGTCCACACTCCGTGCAGGCGTAGCCGTCAAGCAGTTGCTTCCATGTGAACTGTTCGATGCGTCCGACGCCAAACTCTTCCACACTCTCGTCTTCAAGGTCGAGCTTGCGCAGTTTGCCCGGCGAGTCAAGGCGGCGGAAGTACCAGTTAAACATCGACCCAATCATGTGCGAATGCTTCGACCGCGGGATGATGTACAGGAACGTCGACAGACAGAGCACGTGGAGCCAGAAGAAAATCTCGCGGATGACCCACAGCCCTGTGACAGAGATGCCTGCAAACCCGGACGCAATGGCACCGACAATTGGCGAAGCCCAGCCAGGGTGAACGCCCTCGAGCGCCATATCTGCGGCCGTCGCCAAGTAGTACGTCAAAATAATCGTGGCGATAAGCCCCAGAATTGCGCCACCTTCAAGCGATTTCGAGATGCGCATCGGGTGAAACACGAAGCGTCTGATGAGCGCCACGACAATGGACACCAGTACAAACGCTGAAAATAGTTCCTGAATGAACAAGTAAGCCGGAGCAGTTGCCCACGGCAGGTGCCAGTTGGTGAGGTGGTAGAGGATGAAATCGAGATCGCCAAAGACAAGGACAAGAAAACCCCAGAAGATAAAGAAGTGGCCCAGTCCTGATGGCTCGGCAAGCACCTTCTTTTGCCCAAGCACATATTCAACAAAGCTCATGAAGCGCTGCCCTTTTTTGTCGAGCCGGCTGTCTTCGCGCGACGCCAGCGACAGGTAGCGAACGCGCTGTGCAATCGCGTAGCCGAACGTGGAAAGGGCTCCGCCGAAGATAAGAACGAACAAGACAGCTTGGATGATATACCACATACCGCAATATCCCTCCATGTTCACCGAGATGCTGTGCGGTGCCGCAACAGAAATTGATTATCGACCGACCAGTCGGTTCCAAATAGTGAAAAAAGAATTGTGGGATGCCGGCCTTCACAACGACCTTCGGAATTTCACAGTTTGTAGGCTTGTAAACGCACACACCTGACCACAAGTCTAAGATACCATGAATGAGACAGTTCGGGAAATCAAAAACTCTGGAATCTTGCTCATGGAAGAAAGTCACAAATTGGATATCATCGCGAACGACATGGACTGAGGCCACAGAACGGACACGCACCGATTACAGGGGGCGCCCATAGGCTGACTGCAGCAGGTTAGGAGGTGCCGGAATGCCATATGTGGAAGTGGAACCTGGTGTGCGCCTGTTCTATGAAATCCGCGGTGAAGGTCCCCCCATCCTGTTTGTGCACG
Organism: Alicyclobacillus curvatus; assembly: GCA_017298655.1. Lineage (GTDB taxonomy): Bacteria > Bacillota > Bacilli > Alicyclobacillales > Alicyclobacillaceae > Alicyclobacillus_B > Alicyclobacillus_B curvatus. The sequence goes on along the minus strand of CP071184.1, from coordinate 4,159,464 downwards.
GGTGGACCATGAGTCATGACGTCTGGGAATATCAGATACCATATCTCGCCAAGCACTTTCAGACCATTGTTCTGGACCTGCGCGGAAACGGGGATTCTGACAAGCCATGGGGCGAATACTCCTATGATGTATACGCCCGTGACATCGCCGTCATCATCGATAAGCTGAACATCCGAGAGGCTACTCTGGTAGGTTGGTCGATGGGCGCTGCAATCGGAGCTTATTACATAACCCGCTATGGTACAGGTATCAAGAAGTTTGTCTCTGTGTCCGGTGCCCTCCCAGTCTTCACGAAGACACCCCTCCTACCCTTCGGTCCCACCCGCCAGCAGGTGGACGACTGGATTGAAGCAGAGAAACGCAAACGTCCGGACTTCACCAAGCAGTTTGTCGACTCTTTGTTCGCTTCTTCAGTGGAGGAATATACGAAGCTGTGGATCTGGTCTATTTCCATGCAGACTTCGTGGCACGTCGCGATTTCGAACCTGAAAACTTTGCGCGACATGGACGCTGTGAGCCTGTTGCCACAGATTCGCATTCCGTCAGCAGTTTTTCACGGTCGCCTCGATTCCGTCGTCCCGATTCAACTCGGGCAATTCACGGCCCACACCATACCAAACTGCCAGTATGTCGAGTTTCCCAGTAGCGGACACGTACCATTTATCGAGGAATCAGTGCGGTTCACGAAGGAACTTGTCCGGTTTGTCGCAAGTCCGTAATGGAAAATTCCTTTCTGATAGGAGTACTCGTTCCGTTAGATTTCATGCTAGATGTCACGCGAGATTTCATGCTAGATGTCATGCTAGATGTCATGCTGGATTTCACGTTAGATGGCTGTCACCAAGCGCTTTTCCCCAAAGTAATTTACTCGTCGTGCATGACCTGCTGCAAGAACTGGCGCGTCCGCTGCGAGTTGGCGCGTGTAAACATTTCTTCCGGTGCGCCTTCTTCGACAATGACGCCGCCTTCCATAAAGATGACCCGGTCAGCCACCTTTCGCGCAAATGCCATTTCGTGCGTCACAAGGACCATCGTCATGCCTTCCTGCGCGAGTTGCTGAATGACTTGAAGGACCTCACCCACCAGCTCTGGGTCCAGTGCTGATGTCGGCTCATCAAGAAGCAGAATCTCAGGCTCCATCGCAAGCGCGCGGGCAATTGCGACGCGTTGCTGTTGACCGCCCGACAACTGCGATGGGTATACGTTCGCCTTGTCCCGCAGACCGACTTTGTCGAGCAATTCGTAACCCAGTCTCTCCGCCTCTTTGCGCGCGATACCCTTGACGTGCAGCGGTGCTTCGATGATGTTCTGCAATGCTGTCAAGTGCGGGAATAGATGAAATCGTTGAAACACCATGCCGAGTTTCTCACGCTGTTTTGCAAGCTTGCGCGGCTTGGTGCTAAGCGGCGTACCCAAAATCTCCACGGTCCCGCTCTGAATCTCCTCTAATCCGTTGAAACACCGCAGTAAGGTTGACTTGCCCGATCCGCTAGGGCCGATGATGGCAAGCACCTCACCGCGACCTACCTCCACCGTCACGCCCTCCAGTACCCGTAAGGCCCCAAATGACTTGTGCACATCGAGGGCGCGGACGACCACATTTGGTTGGCTCGTGGCTTGGCTCGTGGCTTGGCTCGTGGCTTGGCTCGTGGGCTGACTTGTGTCGTTACTTATCGTCTCAGTCATGATTTGAGCTGTGTCGTTACTCATGGTTTCACTCATCCCCTTACCGCCAGTCGTTTTTCAAGTCTGTTGGCGACAAACACGAAGATACTGGTCATGATGAGGTAGAGGATGGCGACGAGTATCAGTGTCTGCATCTGCTTAAAGTTCGCCGTGTAAATCTCCTGACCGCGACGGAGGAGTTCTTCCATCGAAATGACAGATACCAGCGACGAGTCTTTGAGCAGGGCGACAAATTCGTTCACAAGGGGCGGCAGCAAACGACGATACGCCTGCGGGAAGATGATGCGCCGCATGGCCTTGCTGTACGTCATGCCGAGGGACAGTGAGGCTTCCATTTGCCCCGTGTCAATCGACTCGATGCCCGCCCGGATGATCTCGGTGATATACGCCCCGGAATTGACACTCAACGCGATGACTGCGGCCGGAAACGGAGGCAATGTTATGCCGAGGGCCGGCAACCCGACGTAAATGATGAGAATCTGTACCAGGAGCGGTGTGCCGCGGATGATCCACGTGTACAACCGCGCCGGAACATGAAACAGCCAAAAGTGCGACAGGCGGCCAATGGCTGCAATGACGCCGAGCACGAGGCCAAACAGGACACCAAGCGCGGTCAGTTCAAGTGTAACCAAAGCCCCCTGCAGGAGCAGGGGGAGGTATTTTATCGCGTAGCTCGCAAATTGCATTGGGAAAATTCCTTTCCGCTTATTTGCTGGGGGCGCCGAACTAAGCCAAGCTGCCGATTACTTCAAAAGGGCTCCGAGCGAAGCGCCGGTTGCTTGCTCGGAGCCCACACCAGCCGCCGATTCTTAGGAGCGCCAGACTTGGCTCCGATTATTTGCTCGGAGCGCCGAACCAGTAGGTGTAGATCTTGTTGTAAGTGCCGTTTTTCTGCAGCGTGCTGAACGCCTGCTGAAGCTGCTGGTCAAGCTGAGTGTCGTTTTTGCGCAAACCAATACCGACCGGTTCCGACAAGAAGGGTTGTCCAGAAATTTTGAACACACCCGGGTCCTTCGTCATGTAGTAGCGACCCACCGATTCGTCCACGACGACTGCATCGATACGTCCGTTTGCCAGGTCATTGAGGGCGTCTGGGAAGGTATTGTACTCTTTGATGATTGCCCCTCCCACTGTCTTTACCGCATCTTCACTGGTCGTACCGATTTGGACGCCGACTTTCTTTCCTTTGAGGTCGTTGATTGTAGTGATGTTTTCGGTTGAATTGGCCTTAGTGACGATGACCTGCCCGAAACTTCCGTACGGGATGAACTGGATTTGCTTTGCGCGTTCTGGTGTCACGTTCATGAAGGAAATGATGGCATCATATTTGTTCGCCTGGAGGCCCGGAATGATACCGTCCCATGCGGTCGGCTTCCAAATGACCTTTTTGTGGAGGACTTGGCCGAGGGCGTCACCGAGATCGACATCAAAGCCAAGCAACTGGCCGCTGGCGTTGGTGTACTCGTCCGGCGGATAGGTGTCATCTGTACCGATGACGATTGTGCCAGCTTGCGGCTGGGCGTTTGCATTCGTCTGAGCTGTAACATTTATGGCGCTGGTCTTCTCTGCCGATGCGTTTGTCCCAGCAGAGGTGGTGTTTCCTGCTGCCTGACCTGTGGATTGGCCTGTGGTCGGGCTGGTGCCGTTCGTGTTGTTCCCAGCACTTGTCCCACACCCAGCGACGAGCAAAACTGCTACACCGCCCATAGCCAATGTCGAGAAGATTGCCTTGTTCTTGATGCTTTTCATGAGAATCACAACTCCTATTCGGATAAGTTCATGGTGTTTAGTATTGTGGTGCCTCGTATTAGGCCTACTTCAAATACAATGCGATGCAAAAAAGGAACAGCGGAACGAATCCTAGATTAGATCCCTCCGCTGTATATGTCAATAACCTTTTCGCATAAATATGCAGTTTCGGATAATAGGCGCAATACGTAGAAATTGCCGATAATTCGGTATGAATATGTGCGTAATGCCACTAAACGTTGGCGTTAGCTCTTAATTAGAATTGTTTGAATATACATTTTGTGCATAAATACAGAGATAGACGGATGCATGCGGGCGATGGACCGTGCCTCCACGTGCAGCCACAGGGTCTGACCTAAGCGGCGCCACCTAAGGGAGGGTGGCATAGTGGGGCTCAAATCGGAGTGGACTGAGCGGAGTGGCTACGCGGAGTGGGCTACGCGGAGTGGGCTAAGCGGAGTGGGCTAAGCGGAGACGATAACGCTTCGAGAACGCGTTATTGGGCGGCAACCCGTGGAGACTCCCAAAAAATAGCGCGCTGTGGACGCGTTAACTCTCCTTCGACAGACATAACGCGTTCTCGAATCACTATCTGAACTCCCTTCACCCAATAACGCGCTGCGAGCGCGTTATCTCCTTCTACTCAACTTATCTCGAAGTTGAATAGCGAGTTGTGGACGCGTTATCCATCCCAGCGGACTCAATAGCGAGTTACAAACGCGTTATTGGTTGGCCCGACAGGCGCGGGAGCGTTGCGACGCCAACCTGCCGGCATCGCTTACGCACTTTGGGTGCGTAAGGGGTCGTCGAAGTGGCTGGATGAGCACCGCTTACGCACCGTGGGTGCGTAAGGAAGCATCAAAATAGGCAAAACGGGCGTTGCTTACGCACTGTGGGTGCGTAAGGGGGTGTCGAAGTGGCTGGATGAGCACTGCTTACGTACCGTGGGTGCGTAAGGAAGCATCAAAATCGGCAAAACGGGCGTTGCTTACGCACTGTGGGTGCGTAAGGGGGTGTCGAAGTGGCTGGATGAGCACTGCTTACGTACCGTGGGTGCGTAAGAGGGTGTCGAAGTGGCTGGATGAGCACCGCTTACGCACCGTGGGTGCGTAAGGAAGCATCAAAATCGGCAAAACGGGCGTTGCTTACGCACTGTGGGTGCGTAAGGGGGTGTCGAAGTGGCTGGATGAGCACTGCTTACGTACCGTGGGTGCGTAAGGGGGTGTCGAAGTGGCTGGATGAGCACTGCTTACGTACCGTGGGTGCGTAAGGAAGCATCAAAATCGGCAAAACGGGCGTTGCTTACGCACCCTGGGTGCGTAAGGGAGCGCCGGAGTGGCTGGATGAGCACCGCTTACGTACCGTGGGTGCGTAAGGGAGTACCAGAACAGCGGAATCCACATTGCTTACGCACTGTGGATGAGTAAGGGAGCGCGCGATATGCTGGCAGCGTGTACAGAAATTCGAACATTACTCGTTTACATGAATGAGTATACGTGAGGAGTGTAGTTCGAGGAGAGGAGAGGCTGGGGGAGTAGAGAGGAGAAACGATAACGCTTCGAGAACGCGTTATTGGGCGGCAACCCGTGGAGACTCCCAAAAAATAGCGCGCTGTGGACGCGTTAACTCTCCTTCGACAGACATAACGCGTTCTCGAATCACTATCTGAACTCCCTTCACCCAATAACGCGCTGCGAGCGCGTTATCTCCTTCTACTAAACTCTACTCGAGCCGAATAGCGAGTTGTGGACGCGTTATCCACCCCAGCGGACTCAATAGCGAGTTACAAACGCGTTATTGGTGGGCCTCACTCTCTACCTCTACTCTCTACCTCGCTCCCGACCAGCCCCGCCCCCGGTCGCATCCTCAGCCTCAGCCGAAGTGTCCACATCTGCCCCTGCCCCCGTGGCCCCGTCTGCCTTCGCCTCTGCTGCCTTCGCCTCTGCTGCCTTCGCCTCTGCTGCCTTCGCCTCTGCTGCTACCGCTTTGGGCTTCAGGTATTCCCTTAGCGCTTCCGTCACGTTATCGAGATGGGCTTCAATCCGCCGCTGAGCCAGGGCCGCGTCACGATTTGCTATGGCCTCGTAAATACTCAGGTGGTCTAGATATAGCTGCCGGGTTTGCTGCTGACCTTTGTACAGCCATAGCCATCGAGAGTCTCGAATCGTAGCATTCATCGCATCCGACATCGTCTCCATGATGCGAAGTAAGAATGGATTCTTCGACGCCTGTGCAATCCCCATGTGAAATTGGATGTCATAGAGGCGACTCAACTCCTCGTTGTCGACAGCCGCTTCCATCTTCTTGAGGATGTTTTGAAGTCGCAGTAGGTCTTGGTCATCTGCTTCCTGTGCTGCCGTGGCGGCACAACCGCCTTCAATCAGACGACGGACGTGGAGCAGCTGCATTAATTCACCAACATCACCACTTAGACGTAGGGGAATATTCGCAAGCGCACCCTGTGCATCCTGACTGACAAACGTACCCTCGCCCTGGCGCGGTTGAATGAGCCCGCGTGCCTTCAGCTGACTCAGGGCCTCACGAATCGTCGACTTGCCAACACCGTATTGAATGGCGAGTTGATCGATAGTGGGCAGCCTGTCCCCCGGCTCGAGCGACTTCTCCTCAATCTGTTTCTCCAGGTCATCGGCCACGATTTCCGAAGTTTTCCGTGTCAAGCTCATTGTCTTCAGGTCTCCTTCATGCGCATCCACATCGGCGGCGGCCACATCGTCATCATAAAACAAGTCGGTGGGGCACTGCTGATGGGGGCCCTCTTCACGCTACCCACTCTCCAACTGTTATGATACATTATACCTACATGAGTCATCAGATGACATGATGACCGGCGTCTACAGCACGATGATATCGGGTAGACACACATAGCAGTGTGGGCTAACGTCCGGCGTGAATATGTCTCTAATCATCAGATGACATGATGACTAGTTAGTGTCCCTCACCAACGTGTGTCGGCAAGGCGCGCGATGATGTCCTGCAATGTGTCCTATCGCAAACGTGTCCTGTCGTAAACGCGTCCTATCGCAAATGTGTTCCAGCATTGGAGAGATGCACATGGATCAGAGCCTAATCCGGCAGTTCAGGGAGATAGTGGGAAGCACGTACGTTCTCGACTCACCGCAAGAGCGGTTTGCGTATTCCTACGATGCCACGCCCTTATACCAGGCCATGCCTGATGTCGTCATCCAGCCTGGCGATGTAGAAGAAATTGCGGCCATCCTGAGGCTTGCGACGGAGCATCGCATTCCAATCGTTTCGCGCGGCGCCGGCAGCAACCTGTCCGGCGGGACCGTACCCGTCGAGGGCGGCATCGTCCTTCACCTCAACCGCATGAATGAATTAATGGAAATTGACACCGACAATCTCACGTCGACTTTTCAGCCTGGCCTCGTCACAGCCGATTTGCACAAGGCCGTCGAAGCGAAGGGTTTGTTTTACCCGCCCGATCCCGGTAGCATGCGCGTCTCCACCCTCGGCGGCAACGTTGCTGAGTGTGCTGGCGGCATGCGCGGACTGAAGTACGGTACGACAAAAGATTACGTGATGGGCGTCCAAGCTGTGCTCCCGGACGGATCCATCGTCCGGTTCGGCGGCAAGAACACCAAGGACGTTGCCGGCTATGACATCACGCGTCTCCTCGTCGGATCGGAAGGGACGCTCGCCGTTATCAGCGAGATCACCGCAAAATTGCTGCCGTTGCCAGAGAGCACCCAGACCCTGGTGGCGTATTTCCGCAGCCTGGTGGACGCCGCGCGGACGGTGTCTGCCATCATTGCCGCGAAAATCCTGCCGTCTTCGATGGAGTTCCTCGACAAAGGCACCATGCGCGTGGTCGAGGACTTCAGTCACATCGGGCTCCCACTCGACATGGAAGCCATGCTGCTAATTCAGCAGGACGGGTCGGCGCTGCAGGTGGAGCAAGATGTGGAGCGGATCGCCAACTTGTGCAGGACTGCCGGTGCCGTCGCTGTGCAACTGGCCGCAACGCCGGAGCAAGGCGACGAGCTGATGACGGCACGCCGGGCGGCGCTCAGTGCGCTTGCGCGGGTGCGACCCACCACCATCCTCGAAGATGCCACGGTGCCGCGCTCAAAGTTGGCGGAAATGGTGGAACAGGTGAATGTCATCGCAAACAAGTACAACGTGGAAATCTGTACCTTCGGTCACGCTGGGGACGGCAACCTGCACCCCACTTGCCTCACGGATGAACGCGATAAGGAAGAAATCGCGCGCGTGGAGCAGGCCTTTGAAGAAATCTTCCACGCGGCCATCAAGCTTGGCGGTACAGTGACAGGCGAGCACGGCGTCGGCCTTGCCAAGGCGAAATACCTGGAGCTGAAGGTTGGCTCGGAAGGCATGGAACTGATGAGGCGTGTGAAGCACGCGTTCGATCCGCTCGGCATCATGAACCCGGGCAAGATCTTCGCGAAGGACGCGCGCCGCAGGGTGGTGATTGGGACTCATGAGCACGTTCATTAAAGACCAGATGTTGCGTGAAGGCAAGATGATAGGTGGTCAAATGACGGGCCATCCCACGACCGGCGGTCACACGAGAGACGGTCAAATCACGGGCGGAACGGTGCAGGTAGCGCGCCCCGTTCCTGATGAGTCTACGTTTGACCATTCGCGTGACCATGACAATGCGGAAGACCTGGCCCCAAACCAAGGCCTATTGGACGCAAGCAAGGCGTTTGTGCCGCAGTTTGACATGAACGAGATCATGAACTGTATGCGCTGCGGATTCTGCCTCCCCGCGTGCCCAACTTTTCGGGAAACGGGGAAAGAATACGCCAGTCCGCGCGGACGCATCGCGCTGATGAAAGGCATCGCCAATGGACAGATTGGCATCACCGAGGAATTCGAGGACAACATGTACCTCTGCCTTGGCTGCCGCGCCTGCGAATCCGCCTGCCCCGCTGGCGTGAAATACGGACGGCTTGTGGAGAATGCGCGCGAGGTCATCGAAGAGGCCAAGAGCCTTGGTATCATCGGCCGTTTTGCAACGGCAGGTGCTGAGGCAACGGCTGGGGTGGCGGATGGGGCTGTGAATGGGGCTGCCGATGGGGTCGCGGACGGAGCTGTGAATGGGGCTGCCGATGGAGTCGCGGACGGAGCTGTGAATGGGGTCCGAACTGCCGGCGGGGGCCCGGATGGGGCCGCCGATGGGCCTGGGGCTGGGACAGTGAGCGGGGTCTCAACCGCGGCGACGACTGCAACTTCGACCTCCCCCCGACCGCTGTCAGCAGCTCACACGGTCAAACGAAGCAGAAAAGAAGCGTTCGTTCGCAACCTCGTGTTCAGACGCATCTTCCTCTCGCCTTCGCGCGTGCAAAAAATCGGCACGCTGCTCTGGGTTGCCCAAGCCACGGGACTGCAGAAGATGGCTGACAAAACCGGATTGATGCGGATGCTCCCTAATTCCATGGCAGAGATGCAACAGGCAGTGCCGAAAGTTGCATCCCCTGCCGCACGTCGGAAGCGCCGTCAGGTTGTTCCGGCAGACAAAGAGGCAGCAGGCAACAAGACCATCCGTGTGGGTATGTTTAAAGGCTGCGTGATGGATGTCATGTTTTTCGAAGCCAACGAAGCGACTGCTCGGGTATTGTCGAAAGCGGGCTGTGAAGTGGTTTTCGTCGAAGACCAGGTGTGTTGCGGCGCTCTCCACGCTCACTCTGGTGAACAGTGGGGCGCTATCCATCTCGCGAAGCAAAACATCGCCGCCTTCGAAGCCACAGGTGTCGATTACGTCGTCAACAACGCCGGTGGCTGCGGCGCTGCGCTGCGCGAATACGCACACTGGTTTGAGAAGGATGAAGAGTGGAGCGAGCGGGCGAAGGCCTTTGTCGCAAAGCTGCGAGACGCGAATGAACTGCTCGCCCTACTGCCACCGCTCAAATTCTCGAAGGAAGTCCATGCCCGCGTCACATATCAGGACTCGTGCCACTTGCGACACGGTCAAGGCATCTGGAAGCAGCCACGCCAGCTCATCAACCAGATACCAGGCATTCAGTTTACGGAGTTGTCTGGGGCGGACACTTGCTGCGGATCCGCCGGCATCTACAACATCACCAACTTTGACCTGTCGATGAAGATCCTCGACGAAAAGATGGACAAAGTTGCTGACACCAAAGCGAACATCATCGTGACCTCGAACCCCGGCTGCCTGTTGCAGATGCGGCAGGGCATCATCCGGGCTCAGCTCGCTGATGACGTTGAGGCCGTCCACATCATGGAACTCCTTGACAGGGCATTGTAATCGACGGTGTTGCGGGAGGACAATTGGCGGTTGATGACCCGGTTACCATCCAAAATCAGGTCATTACATCTAGGACATCAATGTGATGGCACGCCCACAGGCGTGCCATTTCTCATTCCAAATGAAAGGTCAACGTGCTCGTTTCCTAATGCTCGATTGGACCACGCAACAATTGAGACGCGATCTGTTCATCAAAATGCCCCAACGGATGATAAGCTTGTGTACCCAGTGACTGTGTCCTATCGCAAACTGTTGATACACCGCAGAATTCTGCCAGTAATGGTGGCGGCAATCACATTCTCCGCATCCTCGTAGCGCCCGTTCAAGACGAGTTGTTTTGCAGCTTGAAAATTCTTTTTCGCTGCATTCAGCAGTGCAATACACTGCGCCTTGGTTGCTCTAACTGGCGCGCCGGTAGAGTTCGACGTGTTGTTCGCCGCAGTACGTCTAGCCTTGACTTGGTTGAACTCCAACCGATTGATCCAGGTCAGACTTTGCCCTACCACAAACAAGAGATCGGCCTCTTGGTTGATGGCCAGACGATAACGCCCGTTGCGAACCGAAACCTTCATCAACTCGATGATTTCCATAGCTGCATCCAGTTCCTTCACACACAACCTGCGAAGCGTCATACCCTACCTCCTTTCTCTCAGGGATGGTGATAGGGTATTCCACGCTAGATGGACAAGTGTGGACAAATGGTCTATGCCCTTGTCCAATGCACAATCCCGCAGCACGACATACCCTCTCCATAGAGGTGAGTCTTTCTGGGGAGGCGTTGGTGGATGAGTCAGTTTTTATTTCGACTGCGTACTCAGTTCAGCTTTGTCGTCAACAACAAAACCTTAGGTGCAGTTTTGCAAGGCATTGCCAAAAGCAAGGTGAACATCAACGGGTACGAAAGCACGAAAATTGGAAGGAACTTGAATCAGGTACGGCTGGTTGTCGGGGTCACAAACTTCGAAACAGCGCAGGACTTGCGAGTGGTCAAGCGTGTTCTGCAGAATCTAGGGGTTAAATACCACGCAAAAAAGATTCTTCAAATGTATGGGTTCCCCGCAGAGGTACCAGGCATTCTAAACACCCTCTATCATGCACTGGGCTGCAAGACCCGCGTGATTGCAAGTTACTTCGGTGAAAAAAGCAAAATCTATATCGATGTTGCAAACCTGGCTGCCGCAATTCGTGTTCTTTCGCAAAAGAAACTCCCGGTCTGCCCATAGGGAGATTCGTCTGCACTGCTCGCGATACACGTCGTAATGGCGTGCACACCATGTGCACGCCAAGATTCGCTCCATGTTCACCTGTGGTTCCACAATGACTCGTTCTATATTCGACGCACCGGGATATCATGAGATGCAAGAAACAGTTGCACATCCGCCAAACTCGGGATGGACGGTTGCGCTCCTGGCTTCGTCACAGACAGCGCTGCCGCTGCGGTGGCAAAACGCAGTACTTCCGCAATGTTTCCTTCGCCGCTCGCCGCTTGCGCGCGTAAGGCAGCTGCAAATGCGCCGATGAACGTATCTCCCGCGGCCGTGGTGTCCACAACGTCTACCTTTACGGATGGCACATAAAGCACGCCTTCAGCTTCCTTGCCTGCGAACACCGATCCGTTTCCACCCATCGTTAATACCACATTTCTCGCGCCAAAATGCATGAGGGTCTCGGCCGCTGTGACCGCAGACGCCAAGTTCGTGACCTCGAAACCAGTCAGGCGGCTCGCTTCAATCTCATTGACGACAAGGGTGTCCACATGCGGTAACACATCCTTTGGCAACGGCGTCACCGGAGCCGGGTTGTAAACAACGCGGATACCGCGAGCGTCGAAGTGGCGCATTGTCGCGATGGTTGTCTCGGGGAGGATTTCGTTTTGCAACAGAACCATCTCGCAACCATCCCAAACGGCCTCTCCCGTCACATCTTCCAGATGGAAACGTGCGTTTGCACCCGCAGTGACGAGAATGGCATTTCTCCCCTTGTCGTCCACTGTGATACTCGCGATGCCCGTCGACGCTCCAGGCACCATCCGAACTGCAGACGTGTCTATACCTGCGCTGGTTAATTCAGTGCGGAGGACGTGTCCGAACGGATCATCCCCCACTGCTCCAACCATCGCCACCGCGGCACCAAGTTTTGCAGCCGCGACGGCTTGATTGGCACCTTTTCCGCCTGAGTGAAAGGACGTGTCCTTTGCCTGAAGTGTTTCTCCAGGCTCAGGAAATCGCTGCGTCCGGGTGACGATATCCATGTTGATGCTACCAACAACAACGATCTTAGCCACTGCCCATGCACCCCTTTGACCTGCTATCCAAAACATTACACGAACAGTTGCGACACCGGATTAGAAGCCCGTAAACGACGAACCCTTCTCGACCAACTGCAACGGCGAACTGATGGTGCTTTGAACGGATTGGCCCTTAATGAGTTTAAGCGCATTGTCGACGCCAAGAACGCCCTCTTGCGTAGGTTGTTGCGCGATGTCGGCATATAACAGCCCTTTTTGCACATCCTGAACGGCTTCTTCTTCACCGTCGATGCCAACAATGGCGATGTTTGACTTCCCGGCCTGTTGGATAGCCTTGAGAGCTCCGAGTGCCATCTCGTCATTTTGGGCGAACACACCGTTAATGTCCGGATGTGCCTGCAAGATGTTTTGCATCACATTCAAGGCCGTACTCCGGTCAAACTTGGCTGTTTGTCGTGCGACCACGTGGATGCCGGGTGCCGTTGCAATCTCCTGGTCAAACCCTTTCTCACGGTCAATTTCTGCGGACGATCCCATAATGCCTTGCAATTCCACGACATTTCCTTTGCCTTTGAGTGCCTTTATCAGCTCATCTGCCGCCATTTTCCCAGCCTGAACGCTGTCTGAAGCAATAAACGCAGCGACCTTGCCGGAGTTGACACTGCGGTCAAGTGTAATGACGGGAATGTTCGCCTGGTTTGCAGCCGTAACGGCGCTCGATAGCGCCTGACTGTCGGTTGGATTGAGAAGAATCGCGTTCACCTTCTGCTGAATCAGGTCCTGGACCTGGTTTAGCTGTGTGGAAGGGTCGTTATTTCCGTTGTCCACAATGACTTTCACGCCAAGCTTCTGTGCCTCTTGTTTGACACCGTTTTCCATCGCGACGAAAAACGGATTGTTGGTCGTGGAGACGGCAAACCCGATGGTATAGCTCCCTGATGTCGATGCACTGCTTCCACCCGCCGAATTCGTCGCGGTGTTCCCTGCACCGGTGGATGAGTTCCCCGATGAGTTTGCCGCTGGTGTTGTGCCACAGCCAGCAATTAGCCCTGCCGAAATTGCGCCTACAGCTGCGAGTGTTTTCCAATTTTTCAATGTGTTTTCCCCCTTAATGATAGTCCGTCGGACCGGTACATGTTTGCGAGATGGGCAGATTTGCACCCTATCTCAGGAATGATGTTTATGAGATGGGCCAGCTTGCACCCTTTTCTCAGAGATGATGTTTATGAGATGGGCCAGTTTGCTCCCTTATCTCAGAGATGATGTTTATGAGATGGGCCAGCTTGCTCCCTTATCTCCCCGTCGATTTCTTTCGGTCAAGCATGATGGCCGCAAGAATGATGAGCCCCTTGACGGCGTCTTGATAAAACGAGTTGACGTTTAACAGGTTTAGGCCGTTGTCAATGACGCCGAGAATGAGCGCACCGATGAGGGTTCCTAAGATGGTGCCTTCGCCGCCAAACAGGCTCGTTCCACCAAGGACGACTGCCGTGATTGCGTCGAGTTCATAGCCGGTACCTGCAGTCGGCTCGGCAGAGCCGAGGCGTGAGGTCAGGACAATCCCAGCAAGTGCAGCAAGGACACCACTGATGACGTAAACCAGCACCACGTACCTCTTGACCGGGACGCCCGCCAGGTGGGCAACCGTCTCATTACCACCAATTGCGTAAATTCGTCGGCCAAAAACAGACTTATTAAGAACCACCCACACAACCCCAAACACTACGGCAGTGACCCATACGGGAAGTGGAATGGCGAGCAGCAACCCGGTACCAAAATGCGAGAAAGACGAAGGCAGGTTAAAAATCGGATTGCCGTTGGTGTAGACCTCTGTCAGTCCTCTGAATAGCTGCATCGTGCCGAGCGTCACGATAAACGGAGCGAGACGGGCATATGCCACAAACACGCCGTTGAGAAAACCAGCAACGGCCCCCGCTGCTAATGCAGCCAAAGCGGCGACCCATGGATTGACATGTGCAACCATCAATCCTGCTGACAGGGCAGCCGTCAAGGCCAAACTTGACCCGACCGACAGGTCAATGCCTGCGGTGAGAATAACGAATGTCATACCTACTGCCAGCAAGGCATTGACAGACGTCTGCAAAGCGACGTTTCGCAGATTGCCGAAAGTAAAGAACTGAGGCGACAGCAGAGATAGAATGATGACGAGAATGACGAGTCCAATCAGCGGTCCGAGGTGATACCTGCGAACTACTGCGCCGAATTTTTCCATGCGTTTTCTCCCCCTGTGGCAAGTCTCATGAAATTCTCTTCCGTCAAGTGCTCACCGTGTAGTTCACCTTGAACCTTGCCTTCGTGCATGACGTAAACCCTATCGCTCATGCCGAGAAGTTCTGGAAGGTCGGACGAAATCATCAGAATCGCCTTGCCGTCCTGCTTGAGCTGATTCATGAGATGATAGATTTCCTGCTTGGCACCGACGTCTACCCCTCTTGTCGGTTCATCCAAGATAAACAGCATCGGATTGTTCGCGAGCCATTTGGCGATGACCACCTTTTGCTGATTGCCGCCGCTTAAACCGCCCACCTGGTCATCGATGGTATTCATCTTGACGCGCAGTTTCGTGGCTACCTCGCGGACAAAGTTGGTCTCTGCATTCCGGTTGACGATGCCGCCCTTTGACCGGGCGCGCAGAGTCGGAAGGGAGACATTGTGACGAATGGAAAACGGGAGTACGAGCCCTTGCTCCTTGCGATCCTCTGTCACAAACGCAATGCCGCTGCGGATTGCCTCGGCTGGTGAGCGAAAGCGGATGTGCTTCCCGAGGAAGACCAGTTCACCGGCCTTCAACTTGTCCACGCCAGCAATCGCCCGGGCCAACTCGGTTCTGCCAGCCCCCATTAATCCTCCGAGACCCACGATTTCCCCTGCGCGAACTTCGAGCTTTGCATCTTTGACACGATGGTTCGTAAGGTGGTTTGCAGCCAAAATTGTGTGGCCCGGTTCTGTCTTTACTGTTGGATAACGTTCCGTGATGTCTCGACCGACCATCAGAGAGACCAACTCGTCCTCCGAGGTTTCAGCCATGGTGCGACTCGCGACAAATTTGCCGTCACGAAGTACAGTCACGTCGTCAGCGATTTGAAACAGTTCCTCGAGCCGGTGGGAAATATAAATAATGCCAACGTTTTGCGCCGACAAACCCTGAATGATTTCAAAGAGCCTCTTGGTTTCCGTCTGCGTGAGTGCGGCTGTGGGCTCGTCCATCGCCAAAAATCGAATGTCTTGTTGCAAGGCTTTTCCGATTTCGACGAGTTGCTGCTCCCCGACACCAAGCGTGCCGACGATGTCGGACGGACTGCGGTTTAACTGCAGAGACTCAAGTGTCTCTCGGACCGTCCGGTTCAGGCGGGCATACTGGACAAAGCCTCCCAAGCGGTAGCGGCTCTCGTTGCCAATCAGGAAATTTTCTGCAATCGAGAGGTTCGTAAACAGGTTTAATTCCTGATGAATCATGCCAATACCCAGTGCACGCGCTGCATCCACGTTGCGGATGACGACCGGTTGACCGTCAACGCGGATTTCGCCTGCATCTGCGAGATACACACCGGTCAGAATCTTCATCAACGTCGACTTTCCCGCGCCATTTTCTCCGAGCAGCGCGGTCACACGTCCACCTTGGACGCTTAAGTCGACGCCGTTTAGGACTGTGACTCCGGAAAATGATTTGCGGATGCCTGTCATCTGCAGTTGCTTCACGTTCGCACCTTCTTTCTTAGAGCTCAGTTGTGCCAGTTGTGCCGCAAGCATTTAACTCAAAAGACAACCCCAGCGCGCAGGATGACATTTGCATAGGGAGAATGCTCTCCGGTCCTAACGACGGCTGCTGCGTTGACGACTTCTTCCTTGAGTTCAGCGTGAGAAATGGCCTTCACTTCACACGGGAAGAGATGCTTCAGTTCTTGGAACAAACCGTTGTTAGCGATTTCAAGTTCGGCAGCGACAGTAGCGGATTCGACTGTCAACTCTTCAAGAACAGTCAGCAGAACGTCCTTAAAGGAGGGGACGCCGCTGCGAACAGCGAGATCGATAACGGGAACCTGCTTTGGCACCGGCAACCCGTAATCCGCAATCACCAGAGACTGCGTGTGGCCAAGTGCTGCGATGATTTTGGACAATTCCGCATGTAGTACACCAGACTTCTTCACATTCAGGACCTCCAGCAGTATGTGGAAACGTTTCCACATACCTTAATCAAAAGCCATTGTATGGACATTAATCCCGCCTCGTCGATTCGCGAAGAATCATCCTCGGGGTGAATTCGATGTCGGAAACCTTAGTATCGGGATGGACCAGTTGTTCATAGAGAAGTTCGAACCCGCTTGTCCCCATCTGGTAACCTGGTTGCTCGACTGTCGTCAGTTTAGGCGACACGTACTCTGCCATCGCGATGTTGTCATAGCCGACGACAACGACGTCTTCCGGCACGCGGATTCCAAGCGACTGAGCAACCTGAATCACGGCAATCGCCATCAGGTCATTGGCTGCAAAGATACCGTCGGGCGCTGAACCACCAATGAACAGTTGCCGTCCAGCTTCATACCCGCCGGCGTAGCGAAAGTCACCCTCGATGATGCGGTAGTCCACGTTTGCTTGTTTGACAACCCGTTTAAATCCTTCCAAGCGAGCAGTACTCGACGGTGATAGTTCCGGTCCGGTGATGTGAGCAATCCGTTTGCACCCGATGTCAATCAGATGCTCCGTTGCCGCCATTGCACCTTGCGTGTTGTCAATCCAGACGGATGCACCAATCTTCTTCGCGCGCCTGTCCACCATCACAAACGGCAGCGTCCCAATCGCCTTTTTCAAGGTATCCTCTTCGCTTCGACTTCCTGCAACCACGACGCCCTCCACTCGTTTGCTCCGAAGGGTGTCGAGATACATACGTTCCCGCTCCATCTTCCAATCTGAGTTACAGAGGATGAGCGAGTACCCTTGCGCAATGGCTGCGTCCTCCGCTCCTCTGGCGATGTCAGCGAAAAATGGGTTTGAGACATCTGGTATCAAAAGCCCGATGGATGCAGTCCGACCACTGACCAGGCCACGGGCAACATCGTTCGGGGAGAAACCCAATTCCTGCATACATTGCAAAACCTTTTGCCGCGTTTCCGGGCTTGAGTATCCGCTTTCATTAATGACACGCGACACCGTAGAAACCGATACGCCAGCCATCCGAGCGACATCTTTTATCGTTGCCATGAACCATCACACTCACTGGCGCTGCAATTTGTTGTGGAAACGTTTCCACAGAGGAAGAATAGCGCACAGAACGGTTGGAGTCAAGCACCGGATTGTCGGAATCACGCTTTCGCCGGCGCCACCTACCCGCGGTGGGGACTTAACGAGTTGGCAACGCGTTATTTCGCGCCGCGGAACCAGGGTCGGAAGCAATAACGCGTTCGCAGGGCGCTATAGCTGGACCCGCATTGAAATAACACCTTCGTGCACCGTTATTCCCCCGTGCTGGGCACTTAACGCTTCCACAGCGCGCTATTTCTCAACGGCAACGTCGACTCGATTGGAAATAACGCGCTCAGGGCGCGTTATCGTCCGAAATATGGATTGTTCGATGTAAAACCGGCGTGGCCACGCACGCCGGTTTCCTCATCATAGGTTCCAAAGTAATCTGTCTCTACAGTCGGTCTCTACAGTCGGTCTCTACAATCGGCTGCTCTACAAGAGGCGTCCTTGTACGCCTTCCCAGCAATCCGTTGCCTCTTTAATCGAGGCTTTGCCTTGCTGCAACACTCATCAATCATCAGTGTCCTAACTGCCCTGCAGCCATTTGGACTTGTTTGACGCCGTCTTGTTTTTCGTACTGTCGATAACGGTTCAACAGGAGAAACGCGATGAACAGCAGTAAAACAGGTAATCCGCCGATTAAGACGCGCAGACCAACGATGGCATTTTGCGGCTGTACGCTCACATTCGAATTGAACTTTGTTATCGCAAAAAAGATACCCATAATGGCATATTGGAGTGACATCCCAATGCGAACAATGAACCCGTTCATGCCATAATACATACCCTCCCTGCGTTTGCCCGTCTGTTTCGCATCATAATCGATGACATCGGCCAGTAACAGGTTCATCGTCACCATGAAGCCTGCAACGCCAAATCCAAGGCAAAGCCCTGTGATGATGACGAACAGCGGCGTGTGCGCGACCAAAAACAACAGTGAAACGAGCGCAAATAATGCTGTCGCACCAAGGGCTGCATGAATGTTGGAAATGCGCAAAGCCACCCGGGACCAGGCAAACGACAGCGGGATGGCGACGATGAACATCAGCCCCAGGAACAGCGAACTTTGCAGCGAGTTGAGCGGCACGACGTAGGTGCTGTAAAACGAGGAAATGGTGACGAACATGGTGGTTGTCAATTGGACAAACAGACTCGCAAAAACGTACACGATAAAGCGCTTGTTCTTGAAAGTCTCGCGGACGGCAGCACGTAATTCAAGCGGTTCTTCACGGTAGGCAGGGTTCTCAAAGGACCCATAGAGCGATACATAGGTCGTCACCAGTGCAATGGCTCCAAAGGTGATAGCCATGACTCCCCATCCCATTGATTGTCCGAGTGACTTGGACAATGCAACACCGACAATCAGCCCGATGATGCCAAACAGTTGCTGCAACGCGACGACACTTGAACGGTCTTTCGGATCTTGATACATCTCCGGAAAGAGCGCACCGATATTCAGTCCGACAAACGTAAAACAGATGTCAAACAACAAGGTAATCACCAGGAAATAGATGAGGAGTGCAGTACCGGAGTGCACCAGCGGGTGAAAGAGTAGATAAAACAGCACCACAAGGGGCACTCCACCATAAACAATGTAGGGAATCCGCCTGCCCATTTTGGTTTGTGTTTTATCGCTCAGGTAGCCGGCAAATAGGTTGAGGAACGCATTGATGATTCCGTAGACGACCATACCCGCTGAAATGGCTGCTCCTCCCACATGCAAAACGGTCACGTAGTAAAACACCGCCACCGTATTAAACGCTTGCCACAACAGGTTCACTCCGATTTGGTTGAAACTGTATGCCGCTCGCTTGCGAAACGGAATCATCCCGTGACCTCCTTCAGCTATATACCGTGGTCGGAATAGAATGTAGCTCGAGGTGCGCTAGTACCTTGAGTGCCTCCGCGTATCCAGTGGTCTCTGTGGAAATGTGGCTGTATGCCTCACTAGCGACCTCCGTAAAGTAGAATTTGACGAATGACCACGTCTCGTTGTCGAACTGGCTTTTATGCGCCAGGATGGACTCGATTTTTCGCTCAAAATGCGCCGTTATGTCCACGCGGGTGTTAGGGTAACTCGTCGCATAGAAGGCGATTTGCGGCACTTGCCATGGTCCGTGACTCGCGCTCGGATAGATAATCGTGTTGTTGGAAAACAACATCGCTCGCGAAACCGCCAGACCAACCTTGATATGGTCTGGATGGGCTTCGTACGGCATCCACGGATCGACACTGAACACCACCTCTGGTTTCTCCCGCCGAAACACATCCACCAGTTCCCGGGTGACCTCGTCGACCGAATAGACCCCGCCGTCAGGAAAGCCAAGGTCAATATGCTTCTTCACACCGATTATCTTGCCGGCGCGCTCCTTTTCCTTTTTCCTTACAGCTACGATCTCGTTGGGATTTTGCACGTCTCCCCATGCCCCAGCGCGTCCATCCGTCACTGTGACGTATACAATCTCAGCTCCTCGCTGGCTCAGTTCGAGAAGCGTCCCTGCAATGTTGACTTCGTTGTCATCCGGATGCGGCTGAACAGCAATCACCTTTTTCACATCCAATAGGTTCGGAAGACCCAAAAGTGTCTTAATATCCATTTATCTAACCCCTCCCCACAAGAAAACGGTTTCAAATTCATTGTATACTATCTGCCCCGGTTGAACGAGTTATCTGTGTCGTGAGCCCTATCCTGGTCATCATCACGAGACCGTTGTTGAACATATGATGTGGATAAGGAGGAACAGCCATGGTTAATCTCGCGATTTACGACGTTGATGACTTGGGGTTATTTCCACGAAAACCGTCCGATGTATTCTGCGAACAGTGCATATGTTCCAGATGGATGGAGTCATGAAATTACACGTGGTCCAAATCCAGCATCCAGAATTAAGTGGGAAGTCCATGGGCCAGACATCCGGTTGTACTCGCTAGATACAGTGTTCGAGGTGGTATGGCAATTCAAACGGAGTGTTCCTCGGAGTTCAGTTCATTACCGCTTGACTGGAGAAACCGGAACGCTTGAAGATATTTGCCCGATGCACGACTGGGTGTACGACAACGTAGAACAGAACGTTTTCGACTGGATTAAGAGGTCAATGTGGCTCGCAGGACTGTAAATACCGGAACGAATTGACTGTTTTGAACCCCTCACTTTTTGTAATGTTGCAAATGAGGTGGCAGCTCGTACGAACGAATATGTTCAAATTTCGTCAATTGAACATGACCTCCGCCGTGTATTTCAAATGTCATGTGGTCTAATCCTACATCAATATGTGGACCCACTACGGCTTGAGTACGAATACGCAACAAAAATAAGAACGAACGGTATCCTTGCAAACGCCTAACATCTAAGAATCTGACTTGGTAGGGGTATACGTGCGGGGAATACTTGTATTCCTTTGTGTAATAGGATTCGATTTGTTTATCGATTTGAGGCATAAGCAGGGAAACAATGATGTCTTGATACAATTCGACTGTTGATTTCGGCGGCGGGTTCTGAATTGCATCCGAGGCGTAACACGTCGCATACGGTGAAAAAAACATCACCCATAAAATTACCCCCAGCGTCATCATTCTCTTTTTCACCATAGTCACCCTTTCCGCTGGGTACTATGGTTCCCAACAATATTTCACCCAACCGCCTTTTGATTAGATATATACAGAAGGTTGTGGCAAGCATGTGTAACATTAGAATGGCTCCTCACGTTTTTTCTCCCGTTACTTATCGCGATGGACCATAAAATAAATTACAATATACATAGATATACGATACATATAATTTCGATGTATCCGAAAGGAAGAGGGAATTTGAAGATTGATAAAGAGCTGGTCAAAGGCAGCACGGTGATTCTCATCCTGACCATGCTACGAAAGCGCAATATGTACGGATATGAGATGATTCGTGAACTCGACGAGCAGTCTTCAGGGGTTTTTACACTAAGAGAAGGTACATTGTATCCCATTCTGCACACTCTTGAAGAGTTGGGCATGGTGCAGTCATTCTGGCAACCAGGCCAGGGTGATCGGAAACGCAAATATTACGCAATCACTGACGTGGGCACAGCACATCTGAATCACAAAACGGAGGAGTGGAAGCTCTTTCGTACGGCAGTAGACACAGTCATCGGGGAGGTGGGTGTGTGAGTTGGCAACCTGATGAAGCAAAACTGCAAGCATTTACGGAGGAGGTTTGCAGTTACATAAAATGTGATGATGTTCATGACGATGTCGTAGAGGAACTACGGGGGCATTTAGAAGATGCCATAGAGCGATATCAAGCTTGTGGAATGTCATACAGTAGCGCTGTTGACGCCGCCTTAAAAGACATGGGTTCACCAGCTTCCATTGGGCGAGGACTCCATCGTGTGCACCGTCCCAAGACAGATTGGATTTTTGTTGGCATGACGGCACTCTACATCGGAGTCTCCTTGCTCACCATGTTCTCTATTGACGGAACCCATTTGGGTACATTTAATGCTTACCAGGGTATCTTCGAACGCAAATTGATTTGGACAGTGATTGGACTCTGCGCTGCCATTGGTGTGGCGTTATTGGACTATCGTCGAATCCGTCCATACTCCCAGTATTTGTTCTTTGCAACTGGGATTCTCATGGTTTATACAACGGTCTTTGGCGTGAACATCTATGGGAAACATTATTTAACGCGTGCGCTACCCATTGATGTCATCGGACTTGCCCCTTTTCCATTGCTGATGGCACTGACGGGATTCATCGCATATCTTGACCTCTCGAAGCGAAACGATTTCCTGAAGTTTATAGCTGTCACCTTGATTCCGACGTGGATATTTTGGCACGAACATACAGCTTCGAGCGCAGTCGAATATGCTCTCGGGGTACTTGTGCTGATGTACTTCACACCATCGGTCAGAAAACACACCAAAGTCGTCAGTGCAGGAATTGCCGTCTTCATCGCGACGTTGTTCATTCCCTTGGCGTCCGGCATTGGGTCCGCTCGTCTTCAAGCCTACCTACATCCTCAGTTGTACGCACGAACATATGCATACCAATACATACAAGGTCATAAGGCACTGACTGCGGCTGGCCCATGGGGACATGGTATCCACGCATCGCTTCCCCTTTTGCCTGGAATTGATGGGGACATGATCTTCAATTACTTCGTTTACGCCTTCGGGTGGGTGAGCGGATTTGTCATCGTAGCCCTTATCGTTGCCTTGATAACGAGGCTCATCTGGATGGGGCGTAAGACCAACGATTTGTATGGTCAACAGCTCGTGTTTAGTATTGGCGTGATGTTAGCGATTCAGTTTGTATATCCGGTATTGATGGCGTTTGGCATCCTGCCGCTGGCTGCAATGGGCTTCCCGATGTTCAGTACCAACGGTGCAGTGACAATCACGGAATTCATTTGCGTTGGCGTTATTTTGAGCGTTTATCGTCGTAGAAATCTGCTTAGGAGGAGTAGCGCGATTCATGGGACTACAAGAACTGCTTTGTAAAATGAACGTCAGCTACCTGACGAGCCCTTGGTATCCGAGGGCTCTCGTTTCCGTCCCGCTCATCTCGAACGTTGCCTTTGCAGATATTCTCCTTTGAGGATGCCCATGTGTATAATGTCATGCCATCCACCGTTCCTAAACAAACACTCACGACTGACACCTTCTTCTTTAAAGCCCAACTTGCCATAAACATGGACCGCCTTTTCGTTGAATGAAAAAACTCTTAACGAAACACGATGCAAATTGAGCTCCTGAAACGCATAGTTTAGCAATATTTCCAACGCCTCTGTACCGAGCCCCTTTCCCCAATACGTTTTTTCACCTATATCAATGATGCACTCTGCGTTTCTATTCTTGAAATCGATGTTTATTAATGATGTGATACCAATGGAAACCTGGCTCGCTTTATCGATGATCATATAACTTTTAGAGGAATCAGGCTTTATAAGCACTTCTGCAACAAAACCCTTTGTATCTTCCGGTGAATAAACATCCAAGGCCGGGTTGGTAGTGACCATGACTTCAGTGTCATTTCTCCAAATGTGATATTGCTCCCAATCGTTCATTTCAATCTTGCGCAGGTAAAGCCTCTCAGATGAGAACATCTTGTACAACCTCCATCATTAGGCATACTATTATTTCCACTTAGAGAACAGATGTTCCCTGACATTTGGCTGATTGGAAACTGGTGTCCACCTCATTCATCCTAACATGTCCCCCGTGCATCAATCTCACCTGAGCTATAGATACTGCCAAACCAACTCACATTGAGTCCAGATACTTTTCACATTCCTCTCTCTATGATCTCGCTCTATGCTACCCGATGTGCAGTGCATGACTTACCTCTTTGAGTGCACTCGGCTCAAGACTCATGAACAGAAGAACGATGTTCCCCACATTTGGAAATTGATCGTCCGACAGATTTTTACAACTCTATTACAATGCTCGTCCGCGCTTTATAGTAAATTGAAATGGAGGTGATTTAGTGGCCCACATTCTCGTGGTTGAGGATGAGAAATCGGTGACCACTCCCCATGCGTAAAGGCTGCGTAAAGGCAGGGGCTTCTCAGAACACGCATGGCGCAACCGCCTACGTTACGTTCTGAAGGCTCAGTCCAAGCCAAGTTTGAACCCTATGCTATCACACGCTTCAGGATGTTTTTTGCCGCATTGACATCGCGGTCCGCAACGTAGCCACAATGTTCACAGCGATGTGTACGCTCAGACAGCTTCTTAGGAACCATTTCCCCGCAACTTGAGCATAGTTGACTCGTATTTTTGGGATCAACCAGTACCACACGACGACCAGCTTCTTCCGCTTTGTACGTGGTGTACTGTACAAGTTGATTCCAAGACGCATCAACAATGCTTTTGGCAAGATGGTGATTTTTCACCATTCCTTGCACGTTCAGCTTTTCAAAAGCAATAAACCCATATCTGTTGACCAGCTCTCGAGATACTTTGTGCGCGTTGTTCCTACGTTGATTCGCAATATGCTCGTGCTCGCGCGCAAGTTCTTTGACGGCTTTGCGGCGACGAGCAGACCCCTTCTTCTTGCGTGATACTGACCGTTGTTTTCTGCGTAATTTCCGTTCGGATTCACGCAGAAACTTCGGATGTTCGTAAAAGTCTTCATCGGAGGTGACGGCAAGATGTTTAACACCAAGATCAATGCCAACGGCTTGCTTGGACTCTGGCAAGGGATTCCGTTCCACTTCGCAGGATAGGCTGGCGTAATACTTCCCATTTTTCACAATGACAGTGCAAGTTTTGATTTTGCCTTGTGGCTGGCGATGGAGTTTCACTTTCACTTCGCCAATCTTTGAGAGTGTTAATGTATGACCATTGATGGCATAGCCGCCTTGGGGGTACGTGAAGGAATCATATCGACCTGCGGATTTAAAACGTGGATAGCCAGGTGTTTCGCCTGCCTTCACACGACGGAAGAAGGCTTGAAATGCTTTGTCAAGCCGCTTGACCACATCCTGCAACACCTGCGAATGAACCTGTTTTAATGCTGGAATGTATTTTTTACGCGTACTCAGTGTATTTGCCTGGTCGTAGTAATTCAGCGTCGTCTTGTCCGTTTTGTAAGCAAATCGCCGTTCGTCAAGCAGGCGATTGTAGAGCAGACGACAGTGTTCTAAGGTAAACTCAATTTTCTCTCGCTGTGCTTTCGTGGGGAAGAGCCTGTACTTGTACGTCTTTCGCATGCTCTCACCTCGATTTCTGCTCTTCGATATGCGTTTTGATGACGTCAAGTTGAGCAGTCCACACCCTGGTGACAACATAGGAATGCGTCCACACGAATGGCAATCGATCTTCTAGGGAGTTGATCTTCGCGCAGGACCTTGGACGCATATGCCTTGAGTTGTTTCACGGGTCTGTGAATCCGGTATTGCGGATCGCACTTAATGAGAAGGCACATGGTCAGGCGTGAGTTCCATTTGAGCGATTTAAGCCTAAATGTCCGCTGCCTTTTCCAAAAACAACACCTTTAACCTTACGTCAATGGGGTCAACAAGTACTTTGGGGTGATAATTGGGGCAAAAAAGAACACGGTATTTGCGGTCGGACGTGGTACTGTGACTCGAATCCATGACTTTACTCATGATTCGCCACCACCACTAGTGTAGCCGTGCATCATTAGATACGCCACTGCTATCCGTACTATTATCTATTGTTTAGAGCAAAAAGAAGATCCGGCTATCGACGAGCGCCTTATATCCCCATAGATGAATCTAGGGGTTTTACGCCGCATTTGATAACCCGGTAGCGATAAATCATCTGGGATTCTTCGGATTGGATGAACATCAAAAATGGAAACTGAAGGTTTTAAACCGATGAATGCCAGTCCCGTGTGAAACCAAGTTATTGCTTCGAAGAAAATCTACCGCATCGCTCACCTCTTTGAGTACACTCGGCTCAAGCCCTAAGCGGTTATGCGATCCGTAAATTTTCGTCAAATCCTTTAGTTGGCAGATTTTATCTAACGACGCGACTAAATCCACAGGGTCTGTAGTGGGATAGAAGGCGAAAATAGTTCCCTCATAGAGCAGATCCCCAGAGAACAAGTAGCCATTGGTTTTATCGTGGATACAAATGTGACCTGGAGAATGACCTGGCGTATGAATCACCGCTAACGTACGATTGCCCAACGGTAAAATTTCACCGTCTGTTAACGTACCAGTTGGATGACCTTGAAAGAGTGTGTACACTTCAGGATTAAAAGTCTCAGGGACTGGAAGCGTGATATCTCGTGAAACATGTTCCCGAACATTTTCTATTGGAAGCCCTGGAATTCCGTTGATAAGCCAATCTGCTTCGATTTCGTGCACGTACAGTTCATCAAACTCTCCGTGGCTTCCAATATGATCCCAATGCACATGCGTCGTAACAAGGATGATTGGCAAATGGGTCAACTGATCCGTAATTCTTTTGATATTGTCGATACCAATTCCAGAATCAATCAAAACAGCCTTATCGGTGCCAATGAGCAAGAACGAGTGAACATGTTCCCAATGTCCATATTCACTGATAGCGTAGGTATTGCTATCAATCTGTTCCACCGTAAACCACGGGTCAACTATACGCACCACCACACCTCCAACCTGCTTCACTCTTCCATCTGTCGTGAGAAGCCTCGCTAACTCGACTTGGTTCTCGCTCCGACTCTATATCATTAACGCCAAGACGAAGAGGATATTTCAGTAGCGCATTCGGGAGAGTACAGAGTGTTTTGAACGCTGGAAAACTAGCTGCAGGGTAGTTGGATGCCGCTCCATCCACTTACGTCGCATTGTCCATCATCATTGTCACCAACAGCTACTACCGTGCCGTTAGACTTAAGTCCGACAGTATCGGCACACCCCGCCGCGACAGCCATAATATCGTGCCACTCACTCACATCGCATTGGTCATGTTTATTCAAGCCCGCGGCCACCACCGTACCGTCAGTTTTAAGACCCACGGTATGATAACTACCCGCCGCTACCGCCACAATATCACGCCAGCCGTTTACATCACATTGGCAATACTTATTGTCACCCACTGCCGTCACCGTGCCGTCAAATTGAACAGCAACGGTATGGCGACGACCCGCCGCTATGGTATCGTTACGCAACCGTTTCGCCCCTGACGCTGAACCTTTCCGTGATAGGCGGCCCATATTTTACCCCCCCAGACATGTGAAACTGACTTTTCCACTGGTCCCGTTTAAGCCACTGATACAAAGACGGGGACTTGAAGTACACGTCCGTTCCATCCCAAGAATTCTTATACTCAACGATGCCGTCGAGGTAACGATAAGAATAACCGTGTTTCGATGGGATGACATAGAAACCAGGAAGAACTTCAGCCAATTCCTCATTTTTCAAGTGCAAGTTCAAAATGCTTGGACCCGTATATCCTCCACTTGTACCCGTTTGCACATGGACTTTAGGGAAATGTACGGTAACTGCGGT
Source organism: Alicyclobacillus curvatus (assembly GCA_017298655.1). Classification (GTDB taxonomy): domain Bacteria; phylum Bacillota; class Bacilli; order Alicyclobacillales; family Alicyclobacillaceae; genus Alicyclobacillus_B; species Alicyclobacillus_B curvatus. Next base: position 4,132,305 of record CP071184.1, on the reverse strand, counting down.
TGCGTTCTGTAACCAAGTTACCACCTCAGATATGGCCCCTCCTTGGTCGTTTGGGTAATATGCCATCGCTGAGGCACTATCGCTCGTGATATCCACTGACTTGATGGCGTTCTTGTCAGGGACTTTGATGCTCATATTTGTGGGTTCAACCACCGCATTTGGAATTGTCCCGCAGCCTGCCAACATAACAGCGGAGATAAAAACCGGAATAATCAATGAATAACGCATGCCTCGACTTCCCCACTTGGCTTAATTTCCACCATTTTGCTTACTTCTCGTCATACAGAGGAAACTCAATCGTCACCGTGGTACCACGTCCCAGTTCGCTTTCGTGACGAATCTGTCCTTTGAACCGATCCGTTAGACTCTTCACCACGTAAAGCCCAATGCCCTGGCCGCTTTTGACGTCATTGAACTTTGCGTATTTGTGATACAACAGGTTTAACTGTTCGCTCGACATCCCTATCCCGTTATCCCGGACCGTAAATCTGATTTGATTGTCGCTGGTTTCGGTGTGAAACTCCACCGTCCCCTGTTCGTCCGTGTACTTAATGGCATTGCTCAGGACGTTCGAGAGGATGAGGCGAAGGCCCATGCGATTGCCAAGCATCGAACAGCGTGCAGGCGATTCCATGCTCCATTTGAAGTCTACATTTTGCACCATGCTTTTCACTTTCATCAACTCAATGACATGATGGACAACATCTAGCGGATCGATGGACTCTAAGTGCATGTACAAGTCTTCAGCGAGGACCTGCTCCGTCTCAATGAGGTGAGTAAGTTCTTGGACGATGCCATCAACGTAATGCCCGATTGCTACCAGTTTGTTCACACTGTCAGGACTAAGATTTGGTTCACGGGCCTGAATCAAATTTGCATACCCGTTGATGATGGTCAAGGGGTTACGAACCTCGTGGGCAATCACATGCGCAAAATCAAGTTTGGACTTGTACACGTTCAGTTCTGACTCAATCTTTGAATGGACAGCCAGGGAAGGAAAGTTATGCTGCTTGGAGTAGTAAAGCGGTGAACTGATAAGTTCTGTATCGGTCATAAAATAATCATGACTTCGCTGCAGCTTAACGAGCAAATCGGCATCTATCTCTTTACTGTCGTATGCACATACGGACACCAGCTGCTGTCCTTTGACACTGTGGTCAGCGACTTGTTCAAATTCCTCTATCTTGGCTGTGATGTTTGGTTGCTCTCTCCATGCAACTCGAGCCCAAGTTCGAACCGCATGCTGTGATGAAGGTGCGGGTAATGAACTGATAAACTGCCCGAAGTGGTCGACAATGGACTCGATATGAAAATCGGCCCGAACATTATAAAAATCACGACTGTCTTCGAAGAAGATAGACTGCAGTTCTTCCTCTGAAAATTGCATGGACAGACGCCGCACAAGCTCTTGATAGACCTCGCTCTTATCAACAATGACAACGAAGTGACCTTGTGCAAGTCCATCTGTAACGTATGACATCAAGTTCTCGATGTAGGACGTTTGATGCTGAAAGAGATACAGTATGTGAGCTCCGTTTTGCACGCGGAAATCCTGTTTAATGTTGATGTCGTGTGTGCTCACCTAAACGTGCCTCCATCAAGGAAAATATTTCTTAATTATAGCAACATTGTAACAAAATTAGGGTACTTTTGAGCGTTTGAACGTTTGGACGCTTGAACGTTTGTTAGTCGTCAGGCCCAAAACTGCAGTGACGCTGCCTCTGGTTATCTGAAAACGAAAGAGGCCACTCGTCGTCCCACGTCTACGCAAATATTGCGCGCTCGACTGCAATATTTGCGTAGAGCGAAGTGCAGCGCAGCACTATCGTAGTGATACGGAGGTGCCATGATGTACAGCAGCGTTCTGCACAATCGGAACTTTATTCTCTATTCTCTCAGTTGGGTTTTGTCGAAGGCTGGAACCAGCATTTCCGCAATCGCTTTCTTACTGCTGGTGTACAACTCCACACATTCCGGTGTGGAAACGGCGGGCGTAGCGTTGGCCGAAACCATCCCGTATGCTTTGTTCGGGCTCATCGGGGGCGTCGCTGCAGACCGGCTGCGAAAGAAACGTACGCTCGTCTCGCTCGATGCGGTACAAGGCATGATTCTTATCACGAGTACCAGCCTCTACTACTTTCATGCACTGACATATCTCGCCATTCTCGTCATCACGTTTCTCATCGAGACTATAGGCTGCTTTTATAACCCAACATCTCGGGCCGTGCTACCCATCATCATTCGGCCGGATGACAGAGTTCCCGCCAACAGCTTGATGGACATCAGTACCAGAGGAACGCAACTTGCTGGTCCAGCTGCAGCTTACTTTCTGCTGCATTGGATTGGTTATGGAGCATTTTTCATAGCGGATGGCGCCTCTTACCTCTTGAGTGCCAGCATCATTCTGTTTTTGCATGTCCCACATACCCCACATACTGCGAGCAATCCACCATCCACAACCAAACCTCGGAGTATCGTCATTGAGGTATATCAACCCATTGCTCAGTTCGCCAAATTTGCCTGGCGAATACCGGATTTGCGTAATCTCTTCCTTGCAACTACACTGGTCGTCTTCTTCAATACCTGGGTATGGCAGATTGGTCTGTTGCTACAGGCAGAATCCCTGTTTCATAACGGAGAACAGGCTTACAGCTTGTTTTTCATCTGTTTCACCGTGTTTTCCATCGGTGTCAGCCTAGTCGTCCCGTTTCGATTTAAGGCACTTCGCATCTCCCACTACATGATGGGGGCCGCGTTGTGGGGCGTTGGTATTATTGGGATTGGAATGGCTCAGCATGGAGGAGTCATCGCCCTATTTGCGATGGTTGTGGGCGTAGGGATGCCAATTGCGAGTCTAAGCCGGGTCTTCATGCTGCAAGACAAGGTGCCTGATACGATGAGGGGTAGAGCCTTCAGTTTCTCAGCCGTGCTCCTCTATTTGTCGAACACGGTGTCGCTAGCGCTGTTCGGAATGATGTCCCATTTCGTCTCCATTCGTGCCCTATTTGACATATCAGGTCTTGGCATCATACTCATTACCTGTGTGTACGCCCTCTTGGTGAAGTTGGCGCCACTTTGTCGGAGACATACCATGGATGCGTCGAAATTCCCGATTGAACGCTGATACACTTTGAAAACCGTGATTTAAAGCGATGTCCAGAACCGTCCCCTTTGTACTCAGTAACGCCTCGCAAGCACGGTGCACTCGGTATTGCACAAGCCACTCATAAGGGGTAAGTCCAGTGGCTTCGCGGAACTGGCGAATCAAGGAGAACTTGCTCATGTCGGCTGATTTCGCGATGGCTTCAAGTGTCAACGCATCACGATAGCATTCCATCATCATGGTCACAGCTTGCCGGACACTCGCTCTTTCCAGGCTAGAAAGAATCCCCTTGGGAGCAGCCTGAGTGCTTCGCACAGCCAACACGAATAACTGTAACACGGAGTGTTCAAGCATCAGCCGTTGACCCGGACGGGCCTCAGCCAGCTCAGCAATCAGCGACTTTACAATTCCGGCTATGGGTCTGTGAAACGTTGGGGCATGCCTGAATCGCACATCTACGGCGGATGTACCTACGACTTCACGGGTAATTTCATTGACCAGTGTTGGTGAGAATTCAACGAGGAGTTTGTCTCCATCACAGTGCAGCTGCTGGTGCTTGTCTCCTGGATTGAACAACAGAAACTGCCCCGCTCTGATGCGGGGCTTTGATAGAGGCGTTTCATAGGCTAAAGAGCCGCTGAGGCAGAGGACCAGTTTGTACACTTCATCCTGTCGCCATCTCGGTTCTATGACTTCATGAGTTCGATGCAGGATTCCCATATCGCTGAGCTGCACATAAGTTTGCGACATCGAACCGCTCCTTTCGCACACCATTCGCGAAGTCCCGTCATCAAGTCGGCGAAACATAACGTACGGCAAGGCGGCAAGACTTGACGCACAGCGCAAAAACTTCAGTCCGTGACTACCCCCGCCGCACCAGCTCCTGCACGACAAATGATGCCACGTCCGGAGCAAGCGTCCCCGGGCCAAAGCCAGCGTCGTAACCGAGCTCAAGGGCCAACTCATGCGTGATTCGAGGTCCTCCGGCGATAAGCACAATACGCTCACGCAGACCCTGTGCTTCGAGCAAATCCACGAGCGCACCGAGGTTTTTGATGTGCACGTCTTTTTGTGTGACAACTTGTGACACCAGGACGGCGTCGGCGTTCGTTTCAATGATTTTTCGGACGAGGTCCTCGTTTTCAACCTGGCTGCCAAGGTTGTAAGCGTCGATTTCCGGATAGCGCTCAAGTCCGTACTCGCCGTTGTAGCCCTTCATGTTCATGATGGCGTCAATCCCGACCGTATGTGCGTCCGTACCCGTGCACGCGCCCAAGACGACGACTTTGCGCCCGATGTTTTCGCGAATGTAACGATTGATTTCATAGAAATTCATCGTCTCACTCGTCACCTTCGGCACCTGAATATGGGCGTAGTCGACGGTGTGAAGACACTTGCCATAGCAAACAAAGAACGTGAACCCTTCGCCGATGCCCTCGTGATGAACGACGGACGTTTCCGACAATCCCATCTTGGCGGCAAGTTGACGGGCCGCTTCGACGGCTTCCGGGCCATCTGGAACCGGCAGTGTAAAACTCAGCTGCACCTTACCGTCATCCATCGTGTCTCCGTATGGGCGAACGCGGGTGAGGTCCGCCTTGGCGATCCGCTGCCGGTAGTCCCCCGCTCCTGCCGTGCCTGCCGTACTTTGCTGCTCCTGCCCAGTGTCACAGTCGGACTGTTTGATTCTCATCTGCTCGTTCAGGCTCATTTTGCCACCCCCACTCGCACTGGTTCAAGGCCGAGTTCCTCGCGGAGGGCAATCTCGAACGGGTTGAGGTAGTCATCGGACCTTAGGAAGACACCGGACATGCCCTTGCCACCGTCGACGGATCGCTTCACGTCTGCGAATACACCCGCTGACAAGGCTTCGAAAAAGCCTGTATCGACGATGTGCTCGAGCAGCTCGACGGCTTCTTCAAGCACGGTTTTTGCCCGCTGCACGATACGCCCTTCCGCAGCAAACTCAATTTCGTCGGATAAGTGCCTGGCGTTGTTAAACACATACTTCGCATTTTCGATGGATAAGTGCCTGTCTTGTATCAATGGTGTGTGAATCTGCTCGGTCATCATACCAAGGAGTTGGATGCCTTGACCTGTCATGACACCGACCATGTTAAACAGCGTGTCCTGAACGTGGCCGCGGAAGATGTTGCCAGTCATGTGCTTGGTTGGCGGCATGTACTTGAGCGGCGCTCGCGGGAAAATTTCTCTCGCCATTTGCGCCTGCGCCAGTTCCATCAAAAATCCGTCTTCAATCATGGGGTTCATCTCAAACGCGTGACCGAGCCCCATCTGCTCTTCAGGCAGCCCCACCCGGAGCGCGAACTGCTCGTTGATGAACTGTGACGCCAGCACCGTGTGCGCCGCTTCCACGGCGTCGGCTGTAGTCAGGTAATTGTCTTCCCCGGTGTTGATGATGACGCCTGCGTAGGCGTTGACCATGCGTGAAAACGCCTGATCGACAAGTGTCCGCTGCGGATTAATGTCACGGAACAAAATCCCGTAGAGTGCGTCGTTTAGCATCACATCCAGCCGCTCAAGCGCACCCATCGCAGCAATCTCCGGCATACACAGTCCTGAGCAATAATTGCACAGGCGAATGTATCTGCCTAGCTCCTCACCGACTTCGTCAAGCCCTTCGCGCATAATGCGGAAATTCTCCTGCGTTGCGTACGTGCCCCCGAACCCTTCCGTCGTTGCCCCGTACGGCACATAGTCCAGTAGACTCTGTCCCGTGCTGCGAATGACAGCGATGATATCCGCACCCTGCCTCGCCGCCGCTCGCGCCTGAACCACGTCTTCGTAGATGTTGCCTGTGGCCACAATGACGTAGAGAAGTGGCGCCTGACCGCCGTCAAGGCGGCGCAGATAATCGTCCCGCTGCGCGCGGTTTCTGCCGATGTGTTCGATTCCTGCCTTCGCGAGCACACGTGCTCGTTCCTCGACCTCTGCGTCACTCGTCTTTGGCAATGCCGCAATGTCGATGGAGCCTTGTGCAATGGCCTCTGCGAGTTCCTGCGCCGTGAGATCTGTGGTTATCATCGCACTGACAAAAGGACGTGACACGCCGCCAGCGAGCAGACCCGCTGCGGATACGGCATCCACCACCACATTCGGCAACGGCACGCCATCCGCGTCGACACCGTCGACACCAAACAAACGCAACACCGTGCGTTCTACGGACACAGTGGTCCGCTTCGAGATGAAGTCTGTTACGGCGTCAGCAATTGCGGCTGCTGCTGTCCTCGCCCGGTCAACCATCTCTGGACTCAGGTTTAATTTGGACTTCATGGTTTGCTCTCCTCCCGCAAATACTGCCTTGCATATTTCAGCCACTCACCGGGCGCTCCGAGAAACTCGGCCACCGGCAGGGCCTCCTGGTCAATCGCCAACGTTGTGACGCGTTCAATCCGGTAATCCATTGCGGCTTCGAGTCGCATCAAGCGCTGCACGACGTTCGCAGCCTGTGGGGTGTCGTTCACGCGACTGTCCTGGTCACCGCGAGCACCATATTCGCCCTGTTCGTGATGCGCATCTGTTTCGCTGCTCGGGGCCAACCTGGTCAACCCGTCGGAAACGTCCTGCTTTAAACCGCGGACCCGGAACTTGGTGACGGCGGGTTCACGCAGGGGATCCGCATAGTGGGTCGCAAAAAAGACCACAGACTGCGTTCCCGCGATTTGCTCTCTGACCGCTCGCACCAGCCCCGTGACAAGCGCCGCACCTTCAATTGGATTTGTCGATCTCACAGGTTCATCGAACACCACAAGCGCAGGCGGCTGTTTCCCCAGGGCCTCCCAGCATGCGCTGACCCGAACGACCTCCGCACCGTAGGCGCTGAGTCCGGAGTGAACATCGGTTCCACTCGTTGCGGCAAAACGGATGGCGGCGAAAAGCCGCGTTCGAAACGACTGGGCCGGCACCGGCAGCCCGTATTGCGCCAAAATCTGACTCGCAACAAGCACGGACAGCGACATCGTCTTACCGCCCATGTTCGATCCGACGAGGAGATTCACACCATCGCCCGGCCGCAGGGTCACCGGGGTGAACGTCTGACCCATCTGCATGAGCCGCAGTGCCGTTTCGGGGTGAGCCCCGTCCGTCATCTCGACGCCAGTTCCAAAGTCCGGGACGCAGCCATGAATGAGGCGCAGCATGCGGACCTTGGCGGTTCTGACATCCAGCTCGGTCACAGCTGTGAGCGCCTGTTCCCATGCGTTCAGCGTGTCTCGGATACGGTCCGTCAGCCAGACCAGGAGCCGCTGTTCCTCGGCTGCAAGGCTGTCTTTGGCACGCTCCAGGGAAAACTGTGCGTCACACAGGTCATCATCAGGCAGAAGCTCGAAGATGCTCTCGTACGGCGTGTCGCGCAGCCACTTGAGGCGGCTGTCTTGTTTGCAGGCTTCAGCCAAATCACGCTGATTTGGCAACGGAATGACGAGTTGCCCGTCTCTGCGCAGTTTCGATCCGGTTGCTGCACTCCACAGTTGGTGTTGCTGCCGCTTTGCGGCTGCCACCCGCTGCATCGCTGCCGCCACGGCCTGTTGCGCGGTCGCGTACGCTTTGGAACCCAGGTCCTCAACGGAAAACTGTTCCGCTGCCGCACTGGCCGCGGCGTGCTCCGCTACCTGACCCTGCTCAGTTGCCAAGCCCTGCTCAGTTGCCCGGCCTTGCTCAGTTGCCAGGCCTTGCTCAGTTGCCCGGCCCGGCTCCGCTGGGGTGTGCCCTGCTCCGCTGCCAGACCCTGAGTGGCTGCCAGGTTGCTCCGTTGCGGTGACCGCCGCATCAGGCGACCGCAGGAAGACCCCGACTAAAGGCGCGAAGTCGCCTGGATGACTCCAAAATCTCCAACCGTCTTTCGCGACCGCCGGTAACATTGCGAGATGAAGCCCACGTACGGCAAACTGTTTCAACGCAAGAAAGTGCTTTGGCGTCAGCGGTGCCGTACTCCAGGTCAGTGTCGATAACGTGTCATGGATGTCGGGCAACCCCGCCAAGTGCTCGCGGATGGTGCTGATATCTGCTTCTGCAAAGTGGCGCTGGTCTTCCCTCAGGATTTGCCAGGCGAGCTCTGCATCCCCCTCAAAGCCAGGTAACAGGGGTTTCATTTGCTGCTTAGCCACCCGGCCGTACGGGGTGACAGGCGCGAAAGCATCCCAGAACGCGTGCCAGTGGATGGCATCTTTGGTCTCTCCATCGAGCCACTCGAACTCTCCCGGCGTTCGCTCCGTCATCAGCTCTCGCCCCCCTCAACAGCACCATACGGCAGGGTTTCTTCTCTGACGTTGCAGGTTTCCGGAACCTGCATGGCGTCGTAGACGGGGACATCTCCTGCCACTTCTGCCACAGCGGACAGAAGTTCTTCCGCAGGCAGGTCGAGCCCCGCAATGTGATGCGGGTTAACTGCAATGGCAGCAAGCGGCAACCTGTCCCACACGCTAAGGCGATGACCGTGCCGCATCAACCTTCGATGAGCGCTTCCTGAAATGAGCACTTGCGCCGGATGATCCGCCACAATTTCCAGCTCCCTCGGATGCCGTACGAGACTATCCACCGTTCCGTCTGTAACGGCGCCGGGAATGTAAACCGCGGCAACGTCATCGCTCCACCCCATTTGACGTGTTACGTCAAACATGACTGCGTGTGCAGGGACGTAGAGGACATCGAGGTGATGTGGCGGTTCATCCTCCTGATGGACCGCAAGTGCCGCCTGGCGCGTCTGCCTCGCCTCAAGAAACGTGTCTTTCCAGGCCGAATGGGTTTCTGGCAAGGCAAACCGTTCAATCACCGGTTGAGCGTGCTCTGCGACTTCCTTAGCGGCGCTGCCAACCACCGCTCCGACAGCGAGCACTGCGGCGTCGACGAGCGTGGGTGTGGCTGCGGCAACCCTGTCGAAAGCGCCATCCACGAGCACGTAGCGGCAGCCAAGATGAGTCAGCGCATCGACCGCCATTTGAACGTGCGCTCGTTGGCGAATGCCGGCGAGAACTACGGTGCCTGGCGTCGTCACCCGCGCCACCATCACAGGACCGAGCGGCGAGGAAATGGGCAGTTCCGAAATCCACTCAAAAAAGGCCTCTGAGTCGAGCAATGCCCGCTCTGCCGACACGACATACGTGCCGTAGTCCACGAATACACGGGGCTTCGGAACTCCGAGAATGGCATCGAGTCGTTCCCCGTCTACCCCAACGCTGAGGAGCCCAACGGACTCCTCAGCGTCTCTGAGTTGATGTAGAAATCCATTTAGTGCGGTGGTTTTTCCGGCATGTTTGGCCATGCCGATGAACGCCACCTTCCGCCAGTTGTTTTGCCTGCATTGCAGGAGCAGGTCCATCGGTCATCACCTCCACGCGCCTTCCGATGGGCGACAATGTTTACAGCACCGCCCTGACCACTTCACCACGCTATCTTTGGCGCGAGCCATCCCCAGCTTAAACTGCAACTCACCGAAACTCACTGCAGTTCAGTGCAGTTCACCGCAGTTCACCGAAAATCACTGCAATTCAGCGCAACTCACCGCAGTTCACCGCAGTTCACCGCAGTTCACCGCAGTTCACCGCAGTTCACCGAAACTCACCGAAACTCACCGAAACTCACCGAAACTCACCGCAGCAGGTTCAGACACTCAGTTGTGGCGAGGGGCGCGGCGGAGCGCATCGAGATCGGCATGTTCACGGTCCAAGTGCTCCCGGCTCGTGCGGCGTTTCAGGTTTTTCGGCTCCAAAGTCAAATCAACGTCGTTCAAGAGGCGCGCCACGCCGATAAGTTCGTCCTTGTCACGGGAGTGGTCGTGTGTGCAAGACGGCGGGCAGCCTTTATCTTCATAAATGGGTTCGTGATAGGTCGTGATGACACCTTCAAAGTTTCGCAGAATGACCTTGCCGTGGCCCTGGGAAATGAGATACTGCGGACCCACTGGAATCTTGCCGCCGCCGCCGGGCGCATCGACGATGTAAGTCGGGATGGCGTAGCCGGAGGTGTGACCGCGAAGTTGCTCCATGATTTCGATGCCCTTCGCAACACTCGTGCGGAAGTGCTCAATGCCCTCTGACAAGTCACATTGATAGAGATAGTAGGGGCGGACGCGGATTTTAACGAGATCGTGCAACAGTTTCTTCATGATGTGCGGGCAGTCGTTGACGCCGCGCATGAGCACGGACTGGTTGCCAAGCGGCACCCCTGCGTCAGCAAGCTTCTCGCAAGCGGCGGCGGCTTCCGGCGTGATCTCGTCCGGGTGGTTGAAGTGCGTGTTAATCCACACGGGATGGTATTTCTTCAGGATGGTGCACAGGTTATCGGTGATGCGCTGCGGGAACACGACTGGCGCACGCGTACCAATGCGGATGATTTCGACATGCGGGATGGCTCGCAGCTCACTGAGAATATATTCGAGAATCCGGTCATTCACGAGCAATCCGTCGCCGCCGGAAAGGAGCACGTCACGGACTGTTGGGGTGCGGCGGATGTAGTCAATCGCTGCGTCGAGCTGCGGTTTCGGAACCGCGTGCCCAACCTGCCCGGAGAAACGACGGCGTGTGCAGTGGCGGCAGTACATGGAACACTGGTTGGTGATAAGGAAGAGCACCCGGTCCGGATACCTGTGCGTGAGTCCGAGCACGGGAGAATCTTCGTCTTCGTCGAGCGGATCTTCCATATCCCAAGGCGACCGCTGCATCTCATTCGAGAGCGGAACGGCCTGCATGCGAACGGGGCAGGTTGGGTCGTCGGGATCCATCATCATCGCATAATACGGCGTAATCCGAAGCGGAATGGAGTCGCGAACATTCTCAACGCCGCCAACTTCGTCTTCATTCAGGTTCACGACCTGCTTCAATTCATCAATCGTGTTGATGGTGTGCGTGAGCTGCCATTTCCAGTCGTTCCACTGTTCATCCGTGATATCTTTCCATAGTTCAATCTCGCGGAAGTGGCGTTGCTGTTTGCCGTAGCGGTGCGTCAGGTTTTTCTCGAGTAAGCTCATCTGTCATCCTCCTTCAAAGTGGTCAGCGCAAATGATGAAGCTAGGCTTTCGTCTGTGTGCCGATTTTTCGGCACTTTAATGCGTGCCGGCGAACTTCTGTTCAAACACCGCGAGCAATTCTGGGGTCTCGCGGAGAAGGTTCAAAGCATGATTTGCATGGCCTTTGCAGTACCCATTGCCAATCATTAAATCGACGTCTTTGCCCACGCCCTCTGCACCAAGGGCCGCTGCAGTGAAGCTCGTCGCCATGCTGAAGAAATACACAGTCCCGCGGTCCTTTGCGCACAGGATGGAACTCATCTCCGTGCCAGGCACGTTGACGCAGTTGATGACGACGTCGGCCAAGTTTCCTTCGAGGGCTGCTGTCACCGCTTGATAGACGTCAGCCGATGAGGTGGCGTCAAGATTTAGCACCGTGTCCGCAAAGCCGAGGTTTTCCACCCGCTGGCACGCGGCCTCGCCGTATTCGATAGCGATGATTTTGCCGCTCACGCTTGACCTGCGAGCCTCAGCGAGCACCGTCAGCCCTGACTTGCCGCCCGCCCCGAAAATGACCACCGAACTGCCCGGTTGCACGAGCCGAGCGGTCTGTGCGGGAGCCCCACAGACATCGAACACAGCGAGAGCAATGCGGTCAGGCAAGTCATCTGGCATTTTGGCAAAGATTCCGCTTTCAAAGAGGATAGCCGTTGCTTCCACATCGAGCTGCGCATTGTGCATGTCAACACGGTGAATTTTCCGCAAGTCGAGCGGAGTCAGCGACAGGGAAACCAAGGTTGCGATGCGGTCGCCGACTTTGACGCCACCGCGTTCTGCGATGCGCGATCCGATTTGCGCCACCCTGCCGATAAGCATCCCGCCGCTGCCTGTGACAGGGTTATGCATCTTGCCGCGGTCCCGCACAATCTCAAAGACGCCGTCGACGAGTTTGTCAGAGTCGTTGTCTGCTGCTGCTTTCAATTGTGTGAATGAGGCCGAATCAATATTGAGAATTTCTACGTCGATAAGAATCTCGCCCTCATGGCAAACCGGGGCGTTGTCGACCCGCCATGCTGCCTGCGGCATCGCGCCTTGCGGCTCAAGGACACGGTACAATCCATATGGATCCGTGTGATTTGGACCGGCTTGCGGCATACCCTTCCCTCCAAACACTAGTGCATCTGGTGAAAGAATAATGCAAAAAGTGTGCCATCGATGCACAAGGAGCGATACTCATCTGGGCTATACGGGGATATCTGTAGGGGGCTATCTGGGCCATGGGGGGCTATGGGGGGCCATGAGGGCTGGGAGATGCGAGACCCTGTGGGTCATGAGTTAGGGGGCTGGGGCGAGGCTAGGACAGAGGGGCAAGAGAGACCGTATATGGAGATAACGCGTCACAGACGCGTTATTACCCTTTATGTCCCCTCATGTAAAGTAAAATAACGCGCCCGTGGCGCGTTATCACCTTATGTCAACTGTTTTCATCCTCGATAACGCTCTGCGAACGCGCTATCGCCTCCGTCTATTTGCGTAACGCTTCCACAACGCGCTATTTTTGGGGTGCCTCCGTGAGTTGACGCCCAATAGCGCGTTCACAACGCGTTAGCGCAAGTTAGTGAGCAGAACCCGACCACGTTGGCACTCGCTAACGCATCTACGCTGCGTTAGCACCGCTTGGTCGTCCCTTACGCACCCACGCTGCGTCAGCACCACTCGGTCGGCCCGTCACCGCTGGCGAAGTGGGCAACGCAGTCGAACATGAAGACCGCCAAAGCCAGTCGAACCTAACCAGGTCTAGTCCGGTCAATCGATGTTCAGTTGCTTCAGACGATATTGGAGGGTCTGACGGGGCATGCGGAGCAACTGTGCAGCTTGTTTGACGTTTCCTGCAGTGGATTTCACAGCATACGCTAAAATTATCCGTTCGAACGCGTTCTGCAGCTCCCCCCAACTCAGGTCGGAAGCCTCAGATGTTTCAATCCCATGCCAAAACTCGGGCAACCCAATGTGCTCCAAAGCGTCGACCCAAGGTTCTTGTGCCGATTTTTCGGCACCTGACCTATCGCCCGCACCGAGGACTGCCGGATTTTCGGCACGATCTCGATGATGAGACGCACCGTCACCACCGCGGGCGTACACGGCGGCACCGTTCGCATCGACTCCAGCCGCATCCGCACCCTCTCCACCACCCGCGTCACTCTTTACAACTTGCCACATCCCGTGCTGTACGGCGTAGTTGCGCAGGTGCACGGGCAGGCTCTCGACGTCAATAAGGCCTTCGTCCACCAGATTCATGGCTGCTTCGAGGGCGTTCTCCAATTCACGGACGTTGCCTGGCCATGAATAGTTGGCGAAGAGATGAGCGACGGCCTCTGTCACGCCGCGCACGTGAGTTCCGAAGCGACCGTTCAGCTTGCCGATGAAGTGGGTGATGAGGACATCCATATCGGACCGCCTTTCCCGCAACGGCGGCAGGTCAAAGCGAACCACGTTAATGCGAAAATACAGATCGCTGCGAAGCAGGCCCTGGCGGACAGCATCCTCAGGCAACACGTTGGCTGCGGTAATGACGCGGACGTCAACGCGGCGAACGCGCAAATCGCCGACCCGCATCAACTCTCCTTCCTGCAGCACGCGCAGCAGCTTCGCCTGCAAGTCAAGCGGCATCGACTGGATCTCGTCGAGAAACAAAGTCCCACCATTCGTCAGTTCAAACAACCCTGCCCTGTCTTCGGCGCCAGTGAAACTGCCGCGCACCGTGCCAAACAGAATCCCTTCGAGGAGGGATGCTGGGAGGGCGGCGCAGTTTAACGCCAGAAACGGATCGCTTTGGCGCGGGCTGGCGTTGTGAATCGCCTGCACGAGCAGTTCCTTGCCGGTTCCGGTCTCACCGTAGATGAGGATGGGGGATGTGGTGTGCGACGCTTTTTCGGCCCGACGCTTCACTTCAATCAGCGGTGGATATTCGGTCAGCACATGGGAAAACAGGTACACGGCTTTCGGCGCCGAATCGGCCGCCCCCGAGCTTCGATTTGCACCTTTTTTCGCGGCCGATCCCGCTACCTGCGCCTGCAACTCCAGCACCTGCTCCGAGAGCCGTTTCACCTGAGTGAAGTCCTTCGCCACTTCGAGTGCGCCGACGAGGTGGCCATCCGAGAGGATGGGCAAGCTGGTATTGACGGTGTGGACCTTAACGCCGAGATAATTGGTATAGGTCTGTGGCCGATTGTAGATAGGTTTGCCAGTTTTGAGCACCTGAAGTAAGGTGCTCGTACCGTTCTCAAGGGAAGGGAAGGACTGCAGCAGATGTTTGCCAAGGACGTTTTCCGGACGCAACCCGTCAAGCCGTGCGGCTGCACGGTTGTACACCGTGGTCTCACCGGTCAAATTGACGGCGTGGATACCCTCGTCGATTGTATCGAGAATCTCAACGAGTGCGTCTCGGCTTAAGTCGAGATATGCCACAAGCCACCCCTCCCTGCCTTGAATTCGCCCGGCTGCACACCCCACAGCGACGGTGTATTCGAACCTCGTGTTTTGCGCATCCAGGCTCGCCTTTGGGCATCCGGGCCCGCCTTCGCGCATCCAGGCCCGTCTTCGCGCATCCAGACTCGCCTTCGCGCATCCAGGGCCCGCCTTCGCGCATCCGGCCGGGCCCGCCTTTGCGGCGGTCCTGCCTCTGCGGCCGTGGAGCCGTGGAATCGCCTGAGGCGCTCGTCCGGTTCCTGCGGTCACGGTTCCTTAGGTGCGTGTGAAGCGCATGGTGAGTTCAATGTACTGCGTCACGTCGGAGATGGTCATGTCGTAGGCGACCTCAATGGTTCCACCGGTCGGCTCCACCACGAGTCGAAGACTCTTGGTCATGAGTCGAACTTCAATCGATCCCGCCCCTGGCACGTTCATCGTGGATGTCCCTGTGTCTCCAGGTACGAAAACGTGCACCCACTCCACCCCGCCATGGCGTTCCCACGTCAGGGCAGATGGCTGCAACCGACAGACCGTGACACTTGCGGGTTCGCCTGTCTTTGCAGATTCACCGGTCGTACTGCCGCGTGCTTGTGAAGGAGGTGTCTCCTGATAGGAGATTTCATGGACCTGATTGCTCTGTTTCCAGCGCACGTGCTCTACCGTTTGCTGTTCCTCGTCATCCCACGTACGACCCGTCTTCTGCGCACCTAACCAGCGGTTTCGCCGCTGAATCTCCAGGCGGACCGGAACCAGAAAGTCTTGCTCAGACAACCAGAACTCTTCCACGCGGGGACCCCCTCACTCAGCCCGTGACCTCTGGCGCAGGGCTTCACAGCGCCTACTCGAAATACACCGCCACCACACAGTTCACGATGCCCTCTGGCACCCACTCAATCGGCGCCCACTTACTGGTAGCACTCCAACCTGCGCCTGCTCCGGCACCGCCTGCCACGCCACATCTTTTGCTACTTCACAAACGCCAAAAGTGCCTCACGCACCAACTTTGCCGCCAAGATCTGCGACAGTTCACTCGGGTCAATCGGCGGTGAAATTTCCATCAAGTCGAAACCGACGACGTTTAATTCAGACAGGAGTTTCATCGTCTCAAAGCCTTCGCGCGGGTCGATGCCGCCGTGTTCGGCGGTGCCTGTGCCGGGGGCGTAAGCGGGATCGAACACGTCGATATCCCACGTCACGTAGACCGGCTTGCCCTTTAGCTCAGGCAGGACGTTACGAAGTGGATTTGCCACCTCAAACGGGAAGAAATGTGTGTTTTCCTTCGCCCAGTAGAACTCGTCGCGGGTTCCGGAACGAATGCCAAACTGATAAATGCGGTCTGGGCCAATTGCGTCACACGCCTTCTTGATGACGGTGGAGTGCGAATACGGCTCGCCTTCATACTCATCGCGCAGGTCCGTGTGGGCATCGATGTGGACAATGCGAAGGTCCGAGTACTTCTCCCACGCAGCCCGAAGCGGCCCCCATGATGCCAGGTGCTCACCGCCAAGCCCAATTGGCAGCTTCCCATCGGCGAAGACCGTCTTCACATATTCATAAATAGCGTCGACGCTTTTTTGCGGGTTGCCAAACGGCAAAGGAACGTCCCCCGCGTCGAAAAACGAGAGTTCGGACAGGTCTTTGTCCAAATACGGGCTGTACTCCTCGACCCCGATTGACACCTCGCGAATGCGCGCCGGTCCGAGGCGTGTACCGCCGCGAAACGACACCGTCCAGTCCATCGGCATCCCGTAAATGACAGCTTTCGCAGCTTCGTAATCCTCGCTTGATGCGATGTAGACGTTGCCGCTGTAAGCAGCATCTAGTGGGCGGTGGGCGCCCTTTGCGAACGCCGCCGGGGAGCCAGAGGCTGACCCCTGGTCCGGACTCAGATTCCGCCGCCCCGCCATATGCTTAAATTCACTCACTTTTGAATCAGCTCCTGCACAAAGGGCGGTAAGGCGAACGCTGCCTTATGCACATCCGTGGAGTAGTACTTCGTGCCTGTCACGCGCTGCCCCTGCACGTCGTGCAAAGGATGATACTTTTTTGATCCCATCGTAAAACTCCACATGCCCGTCGGGTAGGTTGGGATAAAGGCGAGGTACATGTGCGTCTGCGGGAACACGCTCTTGATGTCCGCGTTCACTTGGCTGATGAGTTCACGGTTCGCAAACGGTGACTCGGTCTGGGCGACAAACAAGCCGTCTTCAGTGAGCGCCTCAGAGACCAGTTGGTAGAAGTCGCGGGCGAAGAGGCCGACGGCGGGACCAATCGGATCGGTCGAATCCACCAAAATCACGTCGAATTCACCCTTGTGGTCCTTGACGTATTGGATGCCATCGGTCACTTGCACGTCTACGCGCGGGTCAGACAGACCGCTCGCAATCTGCGGAAAATACTCTTTCGACGTTTCAATCACGCGTCCGTCAATTTCTGCGAGCACAGCCTTCTCGACGGATGGGTGCTTGATGATTTCACGGATGGCCCCGCCGTCGCCTCCGCCAATCACGAGCACGCGCTTCGGGTTTGGGTGGGTGTGAAGCGGCACATGGGAAATCATCTCGTGATAGACAAACTCGTCCTTATCGGTCGTCATCACACAGCCGTCGAGCACCAAGAGATTCCCGTACTGTTCGGTTTCCATGATGTCCAGGGTCTGGAAGTCGGTAACCTCGCTATGTAACGATTTATTGATGCGCAGTCCAATCGACAGGTTTTCGGATTGGTACTCTGTAAACCACGTCTCCGCTTTCTTCACGCGTATTCCTCCTTAAAGTTATGCCGCCCGTATTATACCAGATTGGAAGTAGGTGCATACTAACCCACGATGTCCACCATCACCCTGTCACGCTACAACCGTCCTTGGCAGCCAACATTTGGATTGCCAAGCCATCAGCGCGCGTTCTCCCTATGGGCGAACTGATGTTGCCAGCAATATCGGATGAACATGTCCACAGCCGATGACCCGGATGGAGCTAGGAACGATGTTGGTCCGATGGCGAACCAATGCCAGATGGATGACGACACATAGACGATACCTGAAGGAGGTTTTGATTTGCCGCTCCAGCAACAGACGACGTCTATCCACCCCCCACATGGTCACGGGCAGCGACACGACCGTTCGCGGCAGAATTGGTGGGGCAAATCCCCGTGGTGGGCGAAATATGTCTTTCTTCCGTTAACGCTCGGTTTCGCGGGCATGACCACACTACTAGTCGCCCTGCGGGCGGCGCCGCTCCCCGACGAAAGTTTTCTCGATCCGACCCGCATCGAAACCACAGACGGTGCCGTATTGTCGGAATGGACGCTCCGCGGCATCCGCACTGAGCAGGTGCCGATGCGGCAAATCCCCGTCAGTCTGCAGCAAGCGACACTTGCCGTCGAAGATGCGCGTTTTTATCGCCACCATGCCGTTAGCCCGAGGTCCATGATGCGCGCTCTGTGGGTGGATGCCAAGAGTGGACACGTGGTGGAGGGCGGATCGACCATTACACAGCAACTGGTGAAAAACCTGTTTCTCAGTCAGGAGCGCACGCTGACGCGAAAAATCCGCGAAGAGCTGTTGTCCTTGCAACTTGAACTGCACGAGTCGAAGCAGGATATCCTGAACCAATATCTCAACACCATCTATTACGGACACGGGGCGTACGGGGTTGGTGCTGCCTCTCTGCTCTATTTCGGCAAACCCGTATCCGATTTGTCGTTAGCGGAATCTGCAATGCTTGCCGGACTGCCAAAAGGACCGAGCATCTATTCACCCTTGCTGCACCCGGATGCCGCAAAGGGGCGGCAGCGGCTCGTACTCGACAGAATGGTCCAAACCGGCGCGATTACCCCTCGTGAAGCAGACGCGGCCTATCAACAGCCGCTCTCTTACCATACCGCCGCCGATCCGACAGCATCCGCCCCCTATTTCACACACACTGCCTTGCAGGAGGCAGAGAATCAGTACCACATTGCCAGCGAGGAAATGTACAGGGGCGGCATCCGGATTACAACCACGCTTGATAGGGTGCTGCAGCAGGCCGCCGAGCACGCCATACAGAGCTCCCTGCCGAAAGGCAGCAACATCCAGGCGGCGATTGTCGCACTGGACCCACAAACGGGCGCCATCAAGGCCATGGTCGGCGGCAAGGACTACGCGACAAGCCCGTACAATCGGGTGTTCGCAGAGCGACAACCGGGATCGACCTTTAAAGCCATCCTTTATACGGCGGCTTTGCAGAATGGTTGGTCCCCGGCCGATCAGGTGAACAGCGAAATCACCACCTTCTTATACGACAAGGATAAAACCTACACGGTCCACGACTACGGTGACTTTTATGCGCATCGGCCACTGACCATGCGGGAAGCCATCGCGCGCTCGGACAACGTGTACGCCGTGACGACGAACCTCGACATTGGACCAGACACCGTCATCGACGAAGCGCGAAAGATGGGCGTGACAACACCGCTGTCCCCGTACCCGGCCCTCGCGCTCGGCGTGTTTCCGACAAGTCCGCTCCAGATGGCGACAGTCTACGCAACCCTCGCAAACGGCGGATATCGGGTGGTGCCGCATTCTGTCGAACGCGTGAAGTCTCCGTCTGTGGACCTGACGGCGCAGCCGGACAGAGACAAAGTCCAAGTGATTCCGGACACGGTGGCGTTCCAGGTGACGGACTTGATGAAGTCCGTCCTTGACCCAGGCGGCACAGGCTACAAAATTCGCCCATACCTACACGGCCCCGCGGCAGCGAAGACCGGCACCACAGACACGGACGCATGGATGGTGGGTTACACACCAAAACTCGTTTGCGCCGTCTGGGTCGGTTATGACAATAACAAGCCGCTAAGCCTCGTGGAAGAGCACTTGGCCGGACCCATCTGGGCGAAGTTCATGGGGACCGCGCAGCAACGCGTACCGTCAAAGTGGTACGAACCGCCGCTTGGACTCGAGAAGCGCGTCATCGATCCGGTGACGGCCGAACTCGCCACCAATCGTTGCAGCACGACCGAAACCGACTACTTTACGGAAGGAAACGGGCCCAAGACATTCTGCTCTTTGCACCCGGCACAAACGGAGGAGTCGGCGACAGCCAAACACGCCCCGTGGTGGCAACAGTGGTTTTGGCGGCACTAGCTTTGCGCGGGAGGATTCATTTCGCGCATGTCGCTGCATGACACCGCGGTATGTCCCGTAAGCCGGGCTGCTTTTGGCGGTGGATTCCAGGCGCTTACTTCCGGGAGTCTAGGCCGGCGGAGGCCAAGGGTTGAGGTTGAGGGGTGAGGCCGAGGGGTGAGGCCGGCGGCTCACACCGGTGCGTTTCATTTCCGTGGCACAAGTTGCAACTTTGCAGAATTCACTTTAATGTTTCGAACTTCTTTAGCTTTGTGTAGTGGCAAAGCAAAAGATGATGGTACAATGACCTCAAACTGAGAGAGGAGCGTGGGCCCATGGAGCAACGTTTATCTGCGCGTGTTCGTGGCATCGCGCCATCCGCGACGATGAGTATCGACGCGAAGACCAAGGCCCTGCTGAATGACGGGCAGCCAGTTGTGAATATGAGCGTCGGTGAGCCAGATTTCGATACCCCGAAAGCCGCCGCTTTTGCTGGCATCAAGGCGATTGTTAACGGACAGACCAGGTACACTGCGGCAGCAGGTACACTAGACCTTCGTAAAGCCATTGTTGGCAAGCTCATGCGAGAGAACGGGCTGCAATACACCCCTGAGCAGATTGTCGTGTCATCTGGGGCAAAACATTCCTTGTTCAATATCTTCCTTGCCATTTGCGACCCTGGTGACGAAGTCATCCTTCCTGCACCTTACTGGGTTTCATATCCCGAGCAAATTCGTCTCTCCGGAGCCGAGCCTGTGATTGTTTCCTGCACAGAAGCCTCCGGTTTCAAGATGACAGCCGAACAACTTCAAGCAGCCATCACTCCGAAAACCAAGGCTGTGATGTTGAACTCACCGAATAACCCCACAGGAGCGGTTTATTCACGTGAGGAATTGACAGCGCTCGGCGAAGTACTGGTAAAACACGATATCTACGTCGTTACAGACGAGATTTACGAGAAGCTGGTGTACGGCGTGGAGCACTACAGCATCGGTTCCCTCGTCCCAGAACTGATGTCTCGCACCATCGTGGTAAACGGCTTTTCCAAAGCGTTTGCGATGACCGGATGGCGGCTCGGCTACCTTGCAGGTCCGCTCGATGTTGTCAAGGCGGTGTCGAGCCTGCAGAGCCACGCCACAGGAAACCCGACGAGCATCTCCCAGGTTGCTGGTGTCGCCGCATTCGACGCGTTTGACCCATCCATGGTTGTAGCTTTCCATGAGCGCCGTGACTACCTCGTCCGCTCGCTGCAGGAGATAGATGGTATTGAATGCCTGATGCCAGACGGAGCGTTTTACGTCTTCCCGAACATCTCCGCATTCTACGGAAGGTCGCTTGAAGGCAAACGGATCGAAAACTCAAACGACTTCTGCACCCTGTTGCTTGAAACGGATTTGGTGGCAGCCGTGCCCGGAGCGGCGTTCGGTGCACCGGACAACATGCGGCTGTCGTACGCGACCTCGATGGATCAGATTAAACTGGCGGTCGAGCGCATTCAACAGTTCCTGTCGCGGTTGCAGTAGCAGAGCCGCAGTAGTCGGGCGGCGGATACGGAGCGGGGTCGCACTGGCGGGACGGTGCCGATCGGCCCCGTCCGCGCCTTCTTGCGCACCGTGGGTGCGTAAGGAAGCATCGGATCGGCCGGATTTGGCCTGCTTGCGTACCGTAGGTGCGTAAGGGACCGTCGGACCGGCCAAATTGGCACCTGCTTGCGCACCGTGGGTGCGTAAGGAAGCATCGGATCGGCCAGATTGGCACCTGCTTGCGCACCGTAGGTGCGTAAGGAAGCATCGGATCGGCCAGATTGGCACCTGCTTGCGCACCGTAGGTGCGTAAGGAAGCATCGGATCGGCCAAATTCGCATCCCCTTACGCACTGTGGGTGCGTAAGGGACCGTCGGATCGGCCAGATTGGCACCTGCCTAGGCGTTGTGCGTGTCGGGGTGTATTTCGCCGTTGTGATCCATGAACTCATGATCGTTATCGATCCGAATGTAGCCGTTATCATGCAACTCCTGCATGACCTCGAACAAACTGTCTTTCTTGTCTGCGGGAAGAGCCCGGACAAATTCGTTGATATCCCGCGCATGTGCCAGCTGGGTGAAGTGAACGCCGCCGTATTTTGCATACATGGATCGCTCTCTTTGACTCCTGTCCTCCGCCAACCGTCTTCCCCCTATCGTGTCTGAACTTTCCCCACTAGTGTGGCTTTAGGGCCGTGCCATCATGCACATCATCGTCACCGAATCCTCTGTCCGCCCATACAATACGATAGTTGGCAAGTTGTGCACAGCTAGAGGGATAAGGTATGGGATGGAGGTGACACAAGTGCCCCAAACGTCCGGACCAAACAGACGCACAAACACTAGTGCACGAACACCTACAAGACGCCCGGCTCCACGAAAGCCGAAGGCGAGACGCCCCGCTGGAAAGGCAAGCAACCTTCCCGCAGCGAAGAGTGGGACCTCGTCGAGCGGTAAGAGCGGCAGCTTGTCCAAGCTTCTGTCTCCGGAAAACATCCAGGAGACCATCAAGAGTGTGGGTAATCTCCGCACCCAGGTGAAGAAGTGGATGGTGTACTTGCAGCAGGCCGATCAGGTTCTCGACACCATCTTCGTCACCAGCAATTCTCTGCGGGAGACGGGTGTGCTTGATAAAATCGTCAAACAGCGCGGAAAAAATCTGTCCACCGAGGACTTTACCAATATCTTGGTTGCGCTGATGAACTCTCCCGCAGGCAGCCAGTTGCTCAAATCCGTGGGCGGTGGCGGGAACGAGGGTGAAGCCGAGGAACCCGTCGCAAGTCCAGCGGGTCAAGGGGTGGTTGACGGCCAGCCAGCGGCAGCCAGCAAACCTACTGGAGCACGGCGAAAACGACCTCATGGCTAAGACTGAAGCCCTAGCATTCTCGGGTTCACCTTGAGGTGTGTGGGTGTGGGTGTGAACATATGACCATCGCGGTGGGCCCCCAGGGCGGGGCCCCGTTTTTGCGCATGTCGGGCGGCGCGGGTCGCACCGGTTGGGGCCAGCTGGGCCTGCGGGGGCTGCGGGGCCGACGTCTCACCCATGTCGCTGTGCCTCTTCGGCGCCTCCCGCTCTTGGCGCGGGTACCGCCCCGACGGAGATCCCCTGTTCACCACGTCTAGCAGCTCAGGCGGGGCCATTGGTTTCACAATAACGAGCCAGGAACGCGCTATGCAACGTATCGGAATCCCGGTTAGGTGGAAATAACGCGCTCGTGGCGCGTTATCACCAAATTAAATAAAAATAACGATTCCAGACAGCGCTATTTTCCGACTTTGGTCAAATAGCGCTTCTGCAGCACGTTATCGCTTAGCGGGCAAAGTTGAGTGTATGGAAATAACGCGCTCGTGGCGCGTTATCATAGTAGACTCTGGATTAAACACAAGATTGCGCACAAGTGAGTATGCTTCCGCGGGGCATATTTGCGAAACTTCGACCTTGCACCGAGCCTCAATGAAGCCACAAACCCTGAAACAGAGGTCTCTTAAAAATTTGAGGCTGGCACATCGAGTGCCAGCCTGTTCCACTTCGTCTTTACCTACTGAGCTTTGTTCCCTTAGCCTTGCCCGCTCACTTGGCTTTGTTCCCTGAGCTTTGTTCCCTTAGCCTTGCCCGCTCACTTCGACTTGGGAACAAACTTCTTGATTTCCTTGAGTGTGTCGTGGTCGACGTTTTTGCCGTACTTCTTAACGAGATCGTCAACGCTGGCATTGGGCCCATTCTTGGTTGCATCTTTGTAGGCATTGACAAACTGTTTGATGCGCTGTTCCGGCACCGGCAGTCCCAGCTTGCCTGCAAAGGTCTTGGCCAGTTTCTCGACTTCGTTCGGGTCTTTCCATTGATCAGGACTAACCTTCTTCACGTCATCGAGTATCTGAAAGATGGCCTTTCGTTTCCCAGACAAATTTTGCTTCAACGTATCCATCGGCTTTTTGCCCGATACCGTTTGGGCCGTCGGCATTGGAGACTGTTGTGACTGCGTCGGACCGTTTGGAGCGGCTGTCGGCTGCCTTTTCCGAACAACGTTTTTAGTGGGTCGCTTCCGCACAGTGGTCCCTCCTCTGTCGAGATCGCTCCCGCAGGAGCCTCAACATAGAGTATGGTTGCGACCCACAAGTTGCCACGCTATTCCCTGGATTCGGGCGGTCTTTCCGATGCAGATGGACACCAGCCAAATGCTTGGCCTCGTCGCTGACGGACGTACGCCCGCGCCTGACGGGGGGCCTGTACCCTCACAACGTTAGCCACGTTCCGGGGTACCGGTGTGCCCTCACCAAAGCAGTCACGCTAGTGGGGTAGAGGTGTGCCCGCGCAGGGAATCAGCCAATCGAGCGGATAAGCCACTGACCACTCGCCTGGTTGAGAGAGAGAATGACGTGGTACGTCACATTCTCGTTCTTCCCGTCCAGATACTTGATGTTGGCCTTTGCGATGGCGCGGAAAGTGTATTGATCAATCGGCGTTATCGAAGTCACGTTGACCGCGAAAGACTGAATTGGGCGGTTGTAATCCACACCCGACGTCGCTGAAGCTGCCACGGCAGAAGCCAGACCCGGAATCAAGATCTGGTTGATATCCACTTGATACGCCGCCGCCGTCTTGTCGTTATGAGACTGGACGTACCTATCCAGCACCTGCTTGGCGACAGCCTTCATCTGAGCATCGCTCATACCGTTTTGCTGGCCGCCCGCTGTGTTGTTAGAAGCCGCAGTCCCGTTCCCCGTTCCATTTGCTGCTGAGTTTGCCGTATTTGTTGCTGTATTTGCTGTATTTGCTGTATTTGCCGGCGTGTTTGCCGCTGTATTTACTGGCGCATTACTCGCCGATCCGTTATTCGCTGCTCCCTGATTGTTTGCGGCACTCGTGCACCCTGTAACCAGGCCGACGGACACCACCGCCAAGATGGACAAGCTGGTAATCAACTGCTTCACACGTTTCACTCCTACGTGAACAACATTTCAAGTCCGAATCCACTCTATCACAAAAAGGCGGCCAAGCCATAACCGGGCCACCAGGAGGCCCGGGCCTCAGGGGCCTCAGGGGCCTCAGGGGCCTCAGGGGCCTCAGGGGCCTCAGGGGCCTCAGGGGCCTCAGGGGCCTCAGGGACCACTGGGACCACTGGGACCACTGGGGCCTCAGGGACCACTGGGACCACTGGGACCACTGGGACCACTGGGACCACTGGGCCCCCCGGCCACGACTCGCTGTCGAGAACCCCTGCCACGACTTCCTGCCGAGAATTCCTGCTGCGACTCCCTGCCGAGAGCCCCTGCCGAGAACTCCGACCACGACTCCCTGCCGAGAACTCCTGCCGAGAACCCCACATCTCATCGGAAGTGCAATGTTACCATCCCGCTGCACATACCCATATGGGTATGCCGGTGTTTTAGAGATACCACTAAGTATCGCTACGGCGGATTTTTAACTGAAATCATCGCGTCTAGCGATACATTTGATTCTTGTCAGGCAACCCCTAGGGGGGTATCTAAGTATCAAATATATACTTGACCCTGGCGGGATACCCCCCTTATTTTAAGGCTAGATATCATTTTGTCCCTTAACCCCCCGCAAACCCCATAGGGTATCCAAGCATTGTAAGGATATTTTTGTATCCTGCACGAATTTCCCCATCGCGGGTACCCCCGCTACCCATGTGATCCCGGCTGGTTATGTCACCTTCGTCCACATATGTTATCGCAGTGCGCCAATGTATCCCTTGTATCCCCAGTGTTCCCAATGTTCCTAATGTTCCCAGTATCCAGGTGGTGCTCATGTCGCCCCCGACTGCTCATGTCACCCTGGCCAAAAGGCAGAGAATAGTTACATAAGGTATCAGCAGGGATTTCCCTGCTGATATTCAATATATGGACTATATACTGACCATGAATCTCAGCCCCATTCCATGGCTCCTCAATCACTGGCTCAGTCCACATACATCATCTTGCGCGTCATACCGCCATCAACGACGAGGTTGATGCCCGTTACGAAATCATTTGTAGGATGCGTCAGGTAGACACAGGCTTGCGCAATGTCCGAGGGGCGGCCGACGCGGCCTGCAAAGTGCTGCGAATGATCCTCAGGCCGAAGTGCATCATAATCGCCTGTTTCAATCCATCCTGGACTGATGGCGTTGACACGGATGCGTTTATCAGCAAGGGACGCAGCCAGCGCATGCGTCAGTGCCAAAATGCCCCCCTTCGAAGCGGCATAGGCCTCGCTATTAGGTTCGGACATCAACCCCCTCGTCGATGCAATGTTTACAATTGCACCCCCTTCAGGCATGTAACGGGCTGCCTCACGCGCGCAGAGAAAAGTACCGCGAAGATTTACTTCTAATACTTCGTCCCACTCACTTACAGCTAAATCGAGCGGGGACTTCCAGTGCGACACCCCTGCGTTGTTGATGACAATATCAACGTGATGGAAGTGCTGTGCAACGACTGCCATTGTGTCTTCTATCTGCGCTGGTTGGCTAAGGTCAACAACGTATGCGAGGGTGCGTGCATCCGACGTGTCCTCCCCGGCTTGGTGCATCTCCGAGGGTATCTGCAAAGGTATCTGCGACTCAATCGAACGGCTGGTCTCTTGCAGCAAAGCCTCATCCTTGTCCCACAACACTACTTTGGCTCCCACGGCTGCGTAGCGCTCTGCAACGGCTCGTCCAATTCCACGTCCCGCTCCAGTAACCAGAACGACTTTATCGTGAAATGCTTCAGTCTCCACATGAACCCCTCCCGCTTAGCCTGTGCTATGTTCCCAACGTACACTCAGACTTGTCATAAATCCACGGGGCTTCCATTAGAAATCTGCCCACGTTTGATTAAATCAGGCCAACCCCACCCGCATTTTGTGGACTCAGGCCAACTCCACATGTGTTCGCCATCGGAGACCTGCCCTAAAATAAGGCCAACTCTTCCTAGGTCCGCTCGATGAATTCCAATCAAGTCCAATAAAATCCGATTAGACACGGTCAAATGGTCAAATCCTCATACGTTCAGTCGGTCAAATGCGGTCGGATACGACCAAATCAAATCAAATCAAATCGAATCAAATCAAGTCCGATTAAGTCCGATTAAATTCAATTAAATCCGATTAAATTCAATTAAATCCGAGGAAATTCAATTAAATCCGAGGAAATTCGGTGAAACTCGCTGCCAATCTACCAACCCTATATTTCATGTCTACCAAGCGACACGGTGTCTGCTTTTGACGAGAATCAGCAATTTCAGTCGACTTCTATTTGACAATGAATTCAGAGATTAGTAGAATATAGGTAATGGCAAACTTACCGAAAGGTAAGGACGCAAAGCCTCGGGCCTGTAGAGATACTGTAATCTCCATGGCGGCTGGGCTACCGGGTCTCCTGACCGTAAGAAAGGAGGGATTGGCATGCGTAGGGTATCGAGACGAATTGTCGTTGCGTTCGCAATCGCGGCAGCAGCAATGGTCTCCCCACTGTTTGTCCACAGCACATCGCATCAAGTGCTGGCTGCGACAACAAGTGGAGGCACTACTATGTCACCCGACACACTCGTGCGCCCAATTTGGGACTGACGCACAATCGGGTACTGGGCAGAGTTGAAGTCACAGCACCCACCCAAACTTACACCGATGATAATACTTAGCAGATGCGAGTTGAGAAGAAGGGGAAGTGCTGGAATGGCACTTCCGTTTCTGTTTTCTGTTTGCTTTTTGTATTACAATGTGTGTGCAAATTTGCTCGACATAGCGAGGAGATAGACGATGACACCTGGCGATCTTCCCATTTTCGACCAGACTGACCACGGCATCAAGTTGATTGAAGAGGAACGTCGGCGTATTGCTCGCGATCTGCATGACGGCCCAGCACAGGCCATCACCAATGTGAGCATGAGGCTGGACATCCTTCGCAGGCTCATGGACTCGCAACCCGACCTTGCGGCTGAAGAGCTCGATAGACTACAGCAGCGCGTACGGGTGCTGGTAAGCGAGGTTCGAAGGCTCATTTATGACTTGCGACCTGTTGCCATCGACGAAGTTGGCGTCGTACAGGCCACCGTGCAGCTCTGCGAGCGCAATCAGCATGACTGGGAGATTCCGATTCGGGTCGATGTCAGTGACGACATCTCGCCAAGTATCGCACCTGCGAGACAAGTCGCCATCTATCGAATGATCCAAGAACTGCTAAACAACGTCCACAAGCACGCTGAAGCCACTGAGGTTGTGGTGTCATTCCAGCAGTTGGATAAAGACCTGGTTGTCCGTGTCATCGATAATGGGAAAGGATTTCATCCCGATTCCATTCCAGAAGGACACTTTGGCATTGCCGGCCTTAAGGAGCGAGTGGCGTTCTTGAGTGGAGAACTGACGATGCACTCGGAACCAGGAGCGGGATCGACATTTGAGATTCACCTTCCGGTTTACTTAGGAACACCGTAAGCAGGTAGCGACAGGACACAAAATAGAAGAGATACAGACAAAAGGAACCGCAGGTCATCGGCACAAATAGATGAGAGAAAAAAGAGACCTCCGATACCAAGGGACGGGTTGGGTTAATTTATGTCAGGACGGATGGACGATGTGCAAATGGAGCACGCGTTAAAGTTGTCCTCGAAAGGGTATTTGCACGCGGCTCTCGAACGATTTCAGGACTTACTCGCCAGCGAAACGCTCACGGAATCTGCAAAGCAGTCCGTAATTCACGATGAGATTGGAAAAATACTTGTACAGCAGAATCAATTTGATGAAGCGAGGCGGGCCTTGGCTGCGGCAACGGCGTCCGCTGTCGATTTAGATCATCAGGCGAAATGCCAGATCCACCTGGCTATGACTTATCATGCCCAGGGCGACTATGACCGGGCGTATCGTTTGCTTATCGAGATCGACAACAAACTTGGGCCCGAGCTTATGAGCGCCCGACGCGGTGTGCTCTTCAACAACCTTGCGTCCATCCAATGGGCAACGCAATTCTATCGCGACGCGGTGCAGAGCATGCTGCAGAGCCTCGAGTATTTCGAAGCAGCCGGCGTCAACCATTATCACGGTCGACTGTATTACAACCTCGGCGTGTGCTACAGCGACTTGCGCGAATTCGACACGGCCGAGATGTACATCAGGAAGGCCCTTGAGCACCCGGATGATGAAGGGCAGCTGTTTTCGTATATTGCACTTTCGCGCATGTACCTCGAGAGTGGAAATTATGACCTGAGCATCGAATACGCGATGCGATCCGTTCCGCTCTTTCACGAGGTCCCACAAAGTGGCGAGCCGCTCAAGACAGCCTACATGTGCCGAATTCTTGGCGAGTTGGCCTGCCATTGCGGAGATATGCACCTTGCCCAGCAGTTGATGGAAAAAGCAGAGTTGCAATTTGGTGTGGCTGGACAGTGGCGAGACTTTGCCGAAGCCAGAAACCGCATCAGCGAGTGGAGACAAGCAGGTCTACCAAAAGATGCGCAACTTGGGGACACCACCATGATGCGGCGATTCCTGCTCATCATCGAGGCTTGGAACACGCAGGAATTTCTTTGCCCGAAGTTCGCAGAGTTTATCGATACGCGGGTCATGTATGCAGGCGAACTGGCGGACAGGTTCCAGCTTAGCGAAGACGATAAAGCCCGCTTGATAACGGCTGCGAGGTTGGCGGACTATGGGTTGACGGCAATCGATCCCGATGTAGTCAGCTCCCCCCTCCGCTCAGACTCCGCTTGGCAACAGTATCAGCAGCACCCACTACTGAGCGCAGAGATGCTGCGGGAGCTCGATTTGCAAGAGGAAATCTACATTCTCATAGCGTCTCACCATCAACGTGCCGACGGTACAGGGTATCCCCGCCAAAGTCGTACCGGGTCCGATAGTGGCGCCGAAGTGGCAGGTTTCGCTGGGGGCACAGGGGGTGCAGCAGGCGCGGGGATCGCAGGAGGCACAGGAAGCGCAGCAGCAGGCACAGGGGGCGCAGGGGGCGCAGCAGCAGGAGCCGGAGTCACCGGGAGGTACCTCCAGGGCAACGACAGTGCGGGCAGGTACAGCCCGGGTAAGCCCGTCGCTGATACAGGCATCGCTGGCACGGTCATTGCAGGCAAAGGCATGGCAGGCCAGGGCATCATGGCAGGCAACAGTTTCACTGGCAAAGACATCACAGGTAGGAGCATCGCGTCCGAGAGTAGCCTGGCATATCTCCAAACTGCAACTGTGGACCGTGATACACTGAACTTGTCACTGCGGATTCTGCAGTTGTCCGATGCCTACGCGGATTCTGTGGTCCTTCACCAAAAACTCCATTCTGAAGCCATAGAAGAACTACGCGCACACAAGTCCGGGTTCGATCCGCTGGTTCTGGCAGCTTTCGAACAACTGTTTCAGCCATAAGCACCTTCATCGACGGTTGTCGATGATGCGCAGTGTACACGACTTGTAGATGAGATGGGTTGTAGACGGCTAGTAGACGAAGTGTCGTTGGGATTGTAGATGAGTCAGGGATGAGTCAGGCATGAGTCAGGAGAGTTGAGAATTCAGCGAGTGAAGAATGAGTGAAGAATGAGGAGGGCGATTTCATGAAGAAGATGAATGTGGAGAGTTTTAACCTGGATCATACCAAGGTGAAGGCGCCTTATGTGCGATTGGCAGGTGTTGTGAACGGATCGCACGGGGATACCATCTACAAATACGATGTGCGCATCTGCCAGCCGAACAAAGACCACATGGAGATGCCATCGCTCCACTCACTCGAACACTTGATGGCGGAAAACATTCGCAATCATACCAATCAAGTCGTCGACTTCAGTCCAATGGGTTGCCAGACAGGCTTCTACCTCACGATGCTGAACGTCGACAATCGCGATGAAGTCATGGACTACCTTGAGGCTACTCTAAAGGACGTCCTTGTCGCCACAGAAGTCCCTGCCTGCAACGAAGTTCAGTGCGGGTGGGCCGCAAGTCACAGTCTAGAAGGCGCCAAGGAACTGGCTCGCAAACTACTGTCGCTGCGTGAGGAATGGTCGCAAGTATTCGCGACGGAAGCCTGAGTGGAGAGTTCTCCAGAGGGAATTGGGGGGCCACCCCCGATGACAACTGTCTCGGATAACGAGCTGACAACGCGCTATTTCGCCCCATCGACATGGATTCGTTCGGAAATAACGCGCTCCGAGCGCGTTATCGTCCGAAACCGAAATTAAGCCGACGAAATCGGACACAATAGCGCGTCCACACATCACTATTTGCTCCGCTCGCGACCTAACGCTTCCACAACGCGCTATTTCGCCCCATCGACATGGATTCGTTCGGAATTAACGCGCTCCGAGCGCGTTATCGTCCGAAACCGAAATTAAGCCGACGAAATCGGACACAATAGCGCGTCCACACATCACTATTTGCTCCGCTCGCGACACCCCTCTACCAGCAATCTCACCGGCTTTCAGCCACTGCACCCGTACCCGCTTTTGCAACCGCAGTCAATCTGGCCGTTAACTCATAGCGGAGGAAGGGCGTCATCAAGTAGATGCCGTTAAAGTACTGACCGGCCTTTTGCGTCAAGTCCTCTGCAACGCTCATCCCGACCTCCGTCGCCGTTTCAGGGGGAGCGTCCACCATCCGAGCCAAGACATGCTCCGGAATGTGCATACCCGGGACCTCATTGTGCAAGAACATTGCGTTGCGAGCGCTGACGAGCGGCATGATGCCGATAAACAACGGGACGCCGAGGTCTTCTGTGCTCCGTGCGATGTCTTCCATGATCCGCTCATCATACACAGGCTGCGTCATAACGTAATCCGCGCCAGCGTCGACTTTTCGCTTCAATCGCTCGAGCGCCTTGTCAAAGTTGCGCACATGGGGGTTAAAGGATGTCCCCACGACAAACTTTGCAGGTTCCTTGAGCGGCTGGCCAGAAAAGGCGATGCCTTCGTTCAGACGTCGGACCATGCGTGTTAAGTCAATCGAGGACACGTCATAAACGGACGTGGCTCCGGGGAGATCACCGAAGCGGGACGGATCGCCTGTCACGAGCAAGATGTGATGAATTCCCAGAACGTGCAGCCCCATCAGGTGCGACTGCTGCCCGATGAGGTTTCTGTCGCGGCATGTGACGTGGACGAGCGGATCGATACCCATCGGTTTCAACATTGCCGCAACCGCCATGTTGCTGACGCGTACGGTGCCTAGGGAATTGTCTGCGAGTGTAATCGAGTCTGCGCCAGCTCGGTGTAGTGCGCTCGCAGCCGCCATATAGCGCGAAATGTCCGTTGTGCGTGGGGGGTCGAGCTCGACAATGACCGTCGTTCCCGTCCGCACCTTCTCCAAGAGCGTTGGTGCAGCGCCCGAGCCGTCGATGTCCTTGTGTGCTGCGTTGGATGTGTCCGGGCTTCGCTCCGAGGCATTCTTCCGAATGCCTGTAACAGTAGGTGCCCCGGTACGAACGGAGGGGTCAACCGCCGCAGGCACGTTCACATTGCTGACGCGCTGGGCCAGTTTGCGAATGTGATCCGGTGTGGTGCCGCAACACCCCCCGATAAACCGGATGCCGGTGTCCACGAGTCGTTTCCCCATGTCGGCAAAGTACTCGGCACCCGCGGTGTAGGAAACGTCACCGTCGGTGAGGTGCAGGAGACCTGCATTCGGCACAGCCGCGTAGATGGTGTCGTGATGGTGCGGCAATCGTTCGTAAGAACGGAGAATTCCTGCGAGGCCAAGTCGGCAGTTCAATCCGACCACATCTGCACCCGCTGCCTGCATCTTGGCAAACGCGTCCGTCAAAGGCACCCCGTCACGCGTAACGTCAGGCGCGTCGGGTGACAACGTAGCCAAAATCGGCAAGTTAGTCTGACCGCGGACGACGTCGAGGGCAAGGAGGATTTCATCGAGATCGGCGAAGGTTTCGAGGACGATACCGTCCACCCCCGCAGACAGCAGAACCTCAAGTTGCTCGCGAAAGACGTCACGAAGCGCAAAAGCGGCATCTTCTGTTTCGCGGCGGTAACCAAGGTCCGCTGTCGATCCGATGGTCCCAAACACCCACGGCGTTCCTGGCGCCGTGCGGTGCAGCACCTCTTGCGCATCGGTCACCACTCCCGTCGCCTGGGCGATGCTTGCAGCTTCACGGGCCACGGCGACAGCGGCACGATTGATATCTTCGAGGCGATGCGCCAGGCCATAGCGCTCAAGACCGATGCGATGTGCCCCGAAAGTATTGGTCTGTATGACTTCTGCACCTGCTGCAATGTAGGCAAGATGGACGTCTCGCACCCACTTCGGGTGGGACAATGAGAGTTCCTCATAGCAAGTGCGGATGGGCACTCCAGACTGGTGCAGCATGGTCGCCATCGCCCCGTCGCCAAGGACAACGCGGTGCTTCCAGGCCTCCCGAATGTCCTCGCGGACGCCATCCTCACGGATGTCAGGTCGAGTATCTTCGTGCGAATCTTTCTGCGTGAATGCTGATTTCACTGTCCCTTCACCTCCTTATCCGATATCCACGTTGAAATAGCGTGCTTCCGGATGCGAGAAGACAAGCGCGGACACACTCGCCTCCGGCTCCATCATGAATCCGTCTGTCAGCTCCACCCCGATGTCTTCCGGTTTGAGCAGACGAAACAGCTGTGCTTGATCTTCCAAATTTGGACATGCAGGATATCCGAATGACACCCTGATGCCTTGGTAACGCGCAATAAAGCGCTCGCGCATGGTCATCTCAAGTCCATCCGGAAAGCCCCATGCATCGCGAATCACGTGGTGGATGCGCTCTGCTGAAGCCTCAGCGAGTTCCAGCGCAAGTGCCTGTAAAGCGTGAGCCCGCAGGTAATCGCCACTCTCTTTCCATGCCTCCGCCACCTTGCGCACTCCGGTTCCTGCGGTCACAGTGAGCATGGCGACGTAATCAGTCACACCGGCTGCCGCCGGCCTTAGGAAGTCGGCCAGGCAGAGATACGGTGGTTTTGCTTGCCGTGGGAAGTGGAATCGCTCCAGCACACCCGCATCGTCGTGGCGGAGAATCCACACCTCATCCCCGGATGCGACGGCAGGGAAGAACTGGTACACCGCGCTGACCTTGAGGAAGCCGTCCGCCTCCCCCTGGCGTAACAGATGGTCCACGAGTTCGAGCAAAGTCACTGCTTTCTCGTCGCCTTCTGCGAGCAGTTTCTCCACGTTCCCCGCGAGACCGAGGTGTTTGCCAAGCAGCATCTGCAGGTTCAGGTAGGGCCGAATGTATGAGAGCGGAATGTCCCGTAGGATATGGCGCGTCAAGTCCGGCGGTGTAAACACCGGTGCTGTCCGGGAGATGTCCGACACGCGAGGCTCTGTTCCACGGGAAGCGTCAGCATTCGAATCGCCCTTTTGCACATCGCGCGATGCCATCTCTGCTTGCTCCCGCAGCAGTTGCTCCGCAAGGGATGCTCGGGTATCTGCGGAACTCACCAGCCGATTCGCATAAGCCAGACCTTCCATGGCGTCCTTGGCGTAGACGATGGTGCCGTCATACGCAGGCTGGATGCGGGTGTATGAGAATTTCTTGGTCAGCGCTGCCCCACCGACGAGAACCGGCACCTGGACCCCTGCGTTCTTCAAATCCTCTGCCGTGACCACCATCTGCTGCGCCGACTTGACGAGCAGGCCGGAGAGTCCGATGATGTCTGGATTGTGTGTCCGGGCGGCCTCAATCAGCTCATTTGGCGGCACTTTAATGCCAAGATTGATGACCTTGAACCCGTTGTTGGCAAGGATGATTTCCACCAGGTTCTTACCGATGTCATGCACGTCGCCCTTCACCGTAGCGAGCAAGACCGTACCCTTATTGGCGCTCTCCGTCTTCTCCATCTTTGGTTCGAGGTGCGCGACTGCAGCTTTCATGACCTCTGCACTCTGCAGAACTTCTGCCACAATCAGCTCGTTGTTGTTAAATAGGCGCCCGACCTCATTCATCCCGTCCATCAGAGGGCCGTTGATGACTTCAAGCGGCGAACGAGACTGCAAGGCCTCTTCGAGGTCTTCTATCAAACCCTCTTTCGATCCGTCGACCACACACCTCGCAAGCCGCTCATCAAGCGGCAAAGACGCCTTCTCGATCTTTGATTCTTTCGGCTTGTCTCGGTAGAAAGCCGTAAACTCAGCCACAAGTTGGTCGCTTGTCGCAAACAAGAGGCGCAACGCCAAGTCTTTCTCTGCGTCTGGGATGGACGCATAGCGTTCTAGTTTCTCGGCATTGACAATCGCGTACCCGAGTCCCGCCTTTGTGCATTCGTAGAGGAACACAGAGTTTAGCACCTCGCGGCCGGCAGGTGGCAGGCCGAAAGAGACGTTGCTGATACCAAGGATGGTCGGACACTCTGGCAGCCGATGGCGCAGCAATCGAATCCCTTCCACCGTCTCCCTGGCGCTGCCGATGTAGTTTTCATCGCCTGTGCCGCAGGGGAACGTCAGCGGATCGAAAATGATATCTGCCGGGGCCATTCCGTATTTGCCGACAAGCAGGTCATAACTCCGAAGCGCGACCTCGAGCTTGCGCTCGCGTGTCACCGCCATCCCCTTCTCATCGATGGTCCCGACCACGAGCGCGGCTCCGTACTTCTGTGCCAGCCCAGCGAAACGGGCCAGGCGCGGCTCCCCGTCTTCGAGATTGGTGGAGTTGATGATAGCCTTGCCCTGAACCAGCTTCAGTGCGGCCTCAACGACGTTCGCGTCAGTGGAGTCAATCATGAACGGGACTTTCACTTTACGCACCACGTGTGGCAAAAAGGCGGCGATGTCGGCGGCTTCGTCAGAATCGGGATCGGCGAGACAGACGTCCACCACCTGCGCACCTGATTTCACCTGGGCTCTTGCCACTTCGGCCGCGGTCTCGTAATCCTTGGCGGCAATTAACTTGCGGAACTTGCGCGATCCGATGACGTTCGTCCGCTCCCCAACCAGGATGGGGCGGTTATCGTCCTCGAGGTAGACGGGTTCGAGCCCGCTGACCGCGTG
Source organism: Alicyclobacillus curvatus (assembly GCA_017298655.1). Taxonomy (GTDB): domain Bacteria; phylum Bacillota; class Bacilli; order Alicyclobacillales; family Alicyclobacillaceae; genus Alicyclobacillus_B; species Alicyclobacillus_B curvatus. Next base: position 4,096,711 of record CP071184.1, on the reverse strand, counting down.
CGTGTGTACGGGGGCCGGGGTACGCGGGGCGATGCCATTAAGGGCCTCACGGAGTGCCCGAATGTGGCCTGGGGTCGTGCCGCAGCAGCCACCGGCCACGTTCAGCCACCCTGCTCTCGCAAAGTCCGCCATTTTCTCTGCAAAGGCAGCCGGAGTCTCATGGTAATGGCCGTTTTCGTCCGGGAGCCCTGCGTTCGGATAGCAACTGACGCCGACTTCTGACAGCGTGGAAAGCGTGCGAACGTGATCACGCATAAACTCCGGCCCGGTCGCGCAGTTCAGACCGACGGCCAGCGGGTGCAGGTGTTCCACGGAGAGGTAGAACGCTTCGATATTTTGGCCGCCAAGGGTCGTGCCCATCGGCTCGATGGTGCCAGAGATGATGATGGGGACGACGACACCCGTATCGTCGAATGCCTGCCGAATCCCCAAAGTTGCAGCTTTGACGTTGAGCATATCCTGAGAGGTTTCGAGCAAGAGGACATCCACGCCGCCTTGGAGGAGGCCGCGCACTTGCACTCTGTACGAGTCCGCGAGTTCTTCAAACGTGGCGCCCCCCGTGATGGAGAGACTCTTCGTCGTCGGCCCCATACTTCCCGCTACAAACCTCGGCCACTCCGGTGTTGACACGGCATCTACAGCTTCGCGGGCGATTTGCGCAGCTTTCTCGTTCAGGGCCTCTGCCTTGTCTTGTAGTCCGTATTCGGCAAGGACCAGCGGTGTTGCGCCGAACGTATCTGTCTCAATGATGTCTGCGCCTGCTTCTAGGTAGGCGTCGTGAATGAAGCGGATGGCCTGCGGTTTGGTGTAGACCAGGTATTCATTGCACCCGTCGTACTCGGCACCGCCGAAGTCCGCTTCGCTTAGGTTCAGCTGTTGGATCATGGTCCCCATAGCCCCGTCAAGGATGAGGATGCGCCGCTGCATCGCCTCGCGCAGGCGTTCAAAGCTAGGGTGGTGCTGGTGCTGCTCGTGCGGCTGGTGCTGCTGGTGCTGCTGGTGCTGCTGATGCTGGTTCTCCTGATTCTCCATTGTCTATATTCCTCTCCACTCAATCTCTTTTAAGAACGTGCCAGCATCCGACAGGTCTGCTCCTGGCACTCTTGGCCTGCTTCGGACCCACAGGGATACTGTTGCGTCAATGACTCAGGTATGCAAAAAACCCCTTCTACTCACAAAGAGAGAAGAGGCCCATCATTTCGCATTGTAATAGGCGCGTCGACTTCTCATCTTCGGATCTATCCTGAGATCCTCTGAAATTGGCACCGGGCATCACCTACAGGCACATATGACGCGCATATGAGACACAGATGGGGATGCTGGTTGCCGAAGCGTCACAGGGTCAGTCCCTCGGCTTCTCGCGATAAGAGGTTGTCCGAACTGACACACGCCATGACGCATGCACCCGGACAGACACGATGTCGCTATTCGATTAGCGTCAGAATATCAGATTCTTCCGCCTTGTCAACCACAACGTTGTGGTATAGCCATAAGTAGTCATCCATAACATACACCAACCGCCCGTTCAGGCCATAAAGAAATCATCTCTGGCGAACTCTATGAAGAGCGCAGTGCTCAACAGCTTCTATCAGCCACACGCTGTAAAGCGAGCTTCGTATGACGAACTCTGTATGACGAACGAACTCTGTAAAACCGTGTGTACATCGCAAGTCATGGAGAGCAGAGCCTGGAGGAGCGGATGGTGTCAATGACCGCCGCTTCAGGAAATGCCACTTACCCCATGAAAAGGAGTTTTGAGCAAATGGGTCAATCGCTAACGATTGTCGGTATCGCAGGCAGTCTCAGAGCTCAGTCGTACAATCGTCAACTCTTGACTGCGGCTAGTGGATTACTGCCAGAGGATGTCCGGTTTATCCTCGCCGACATTTCAGGTGTGCCGCTCTACAACGAAGATCTAGAAACTACCCTACCGGAGACGGTTGTCACGCTGAAACAAATTGTTCAGTCTGCTGACGGCGTGATTTTCGCGACACCTGAATACAACGGGTCTATCCCGGGTGTTTTAAAGAACGTCATAGATTGGCTGACGCGGCCCCGGGGGCAAAGTTCTCTCAGTGGCAAACCAGCCGGCATTATCGGCGGGACGACGGGGATGTTTGGTGCGGTGAACGCTCAAATGCATTTGCGCCACATCTTGTCGCTCCTGAACATGTACGTCATCCCACAACCGTTAGTGTTAATTAGTCAAATACAGAATAAATTTGACGCAGCGGGGCGCCTTACTGATGAAACGTCACAAAACTTCCTTCAGCAACACCTCGACAGGTTGATTGCGGCAGCGAGACAGATGAAAAACGACAACAAACAATAAGCAGTCCGGAAACGGGCCCGATACGCGCGTATACGTACGCGAAAGGGGCGGACACGAGTGGGAGACGAGTGGGACTGACTCAGGTACTGCCACCCTCCCCCAAGCCCCCCTAGATTACTCACCGTCACGCGTTCAGGGGAGCACCGGCGTGTACAGCGTTCGCACTCGGCTTTCGAGCATGGGTATCACGGTATCACGGACGATCCGCTGAAAGTACGGCGTCTCCGAATGCCTGGCAAGAGCTGCATCATCTTCATACTGTTCAAAGAGTAAAAACGAGTCTTTGTCTTCCTGGCCGCGATTGACCAGATACAATAAACACCCCTCCTCCTGTTTCACGAGCGGTATCATTTCCAGGAGCGCGGTTTCCACCGCATCACCCATACCACACTTGCACTGGTAGCTTGCCGTAAGCACAATCACGATTTTGTCCTCCTCTGTCTAGCTTGGTGGGACTAGACGTGTAGTCCCCTTAGCATCATAGGTGCGTAAGGGACTCCCGATGTGCCTGTGTTCCGCGCGCTTCTGCATTGTAGGAGCGTAAAAGTACGCGGCCATGGCTCTGGTTTTGCCCAGTAATTTGTGATAACGCGCTCTCGGCGCGTTATTTCCAATTGAGTCTATAGCACCGGCAAGAAATAGCGAGCTGTGGAAGCGCTATGTGCCCACCTTGGGTTGATAGCGACGTGTGAACGCGTTACTTTGATGAGTTTCCGTTAATAACGCGCCACGAGCGCGTTATTTCCACTTCAACGCATTTCGGGTAGGGTGAATAACGCGTTCTGAGCTCGCTATCGGCGGCCCAACTCCCACCCAACCAAGCCAAAGCCCCAAGTCGCGCTGGGATTTGGAAGTCACATGGTAAAACGGACGGAAAAAGTGGAAACAGGGGACGAAACGTCCCCTGTCACCTCTCTAAAATTTACTAAATATCTCCTTCGGGCCTACAGCCCGGCGCATACACGCCCACAACCTGCCCGGCCCGGTCTGCAGGCGGGCCTACGCCCGTACCTCGCGCGCAGCCGTCGTGCCCCGCCGGCCCGCGGTCTGCCTTACAGCCCGGCGCATGCCTGCCCCGCCGACCCCACAGCCTAATGGTTGCTCCTCAAACTCACAGCTTGCTGTCGTCGACACCGCCGAGCCAGGTCTCAATGTCGCCGATGACGGATTCCACACAGCCGGACTCAAACGGGGAGATGAGGTTTGCCGTCTGCACCAGCTCGAGGAATGACTTGCTGCCACCCTGTTGGCACAGGTTCAGGTAATCTTCCCAAGCCCGTTCCCGGTCTTCGTTTGCCTTCTTCCAGAACTGGAATGCGCAAATCTGAGCCAGGGTGTAATCGATGTAATAGAATGGGACACCGAAGATATGGCCCTGCTGGTGCCAATAGGCTCCACTTTCCAGATAGTCGTTACCTTCATAGTTCCGGTGCGGCAGGTACTTCTTCTCAATCCTGCGCCACTCTGCTCGCCGCTCGGCCGGTGAAACGTCCGGGTTTTCGTAGACAAAGTGTTGAAACTCATCGACAGCAACACCGTACGGAATGAACTCAAGGGCGTCCGCAAGGTGCATAAACTTGAACTTATCCGTCTCCTCTTCGAAGAAGAGGTCCATCCACGGCCAGGTGAAGAACTCCATACTCATCGAGTGGATCTCCGCAGACTCCATCGTCGGGAACCCGTACTCGGGTAACTCAAAGTGACGGCTGCTGTAGGACTGGAAGGCATGCCCTGCTTCGTGCGTGAGCACGGTCACGTCGCCAAATGTGCCGTTAAAGTTCGAGAAGATGAACGGAACCTTGTATTTGCCGAGTCCCGTACAATAGCCACCCGCGCTTTTGCCCTTTTTACTGACAAGGTCCATGAGGTGATTGTCGGTCATCACCGTGAAAAACTCGTCCGTTTCTGGTGACAATTCCATGTACATGCGCTTGCCCTTGTCGACAATCCAATCGGGATCGCCATGCGGTTTCGGGTTCCCCGACGGAAACTTGAATCCTTCATCGTAGTACTTCAGCTCATCGACACCGATGAGCTTTTTCTGCCGCTCCCGCAAGGCCGTTGCCACCGGCACGATGAATTCTTCTACCTGCTTGCGAAAGTTCGCTACCATCTCCGCGTTGTAATCCGACCTTGAGAGGCGAAGATATCCGAGCTCCGTGAACGTCTTGTATCCGAGTTTACGCGCCAGCTCAGTGCGGGTTTTGACGAGACCATCGTAAATTTCGTCCAGTTCATCTTGGTGCTCGATGAAAAAGTTGTAGCGAGCTTCGTAGGCGCGTTTGCGCATCTCCCTATTTGGTGAGGTCAAAAACGGTCCCATCTGCGCCAGGTTCCGTTCCTCACCTTCAAAGTCGATCTTGGCAGAAGCAATCAGCCTGTCATAGTCGCTCGCGAGTTTGTTTTCTTTCTGAAGGTCGGCGAGGATGACCGGATCGAACGTATTAAGCGTCATTTCGGCAAGACGAAACAGCTGTTTGCCCCAAGCCTGCTCGAGCTCTGCACGAAAGGGCGACTTGGCCAACGCGTGGTAAAATTGAGTCGATAAAGCCTGCATGCGTGGTTGGTTCTCGTCAAAGTAGTCGTTCTCAGCGTCGTAAAACGTGTCATTGGTATCAATCGTGTGGCGAACCTGAGCTAAGGTGCCCATGGTTTCAACTTCAACGCGTAAATCATTGATTTCCTTCATCACTGAGTTTTGAGCCTCAGCGGTACCTGCATTCTCAAACTTGGTCAACAACTCACCAAATTGTTTTTCTACCACTTCGATGTCCGGGCGTTCGTACATCATCTCTTCGAACTTCATCCAAGGTGCCTCCCTATCGAAAATACGCGATTATGTTCTGCATGGTTGTTCGAATTCACTTTACCACTGTCATTGTGACCCGCGCTGTGGCCTGCTCGCTGTCATTCGCGTCGTCGAGCGCCGCGCGGTCGCAGACATGCGGCCATCTGTGTCGTCTGGCCGTGCTCAGCTCAATAGCTCAACGTCAGCGCCGCGCACAGGCGCATGCTCGCGGTCATTCATCGAGGTTGTCAATCGGAATCGGATGGATATGCTCGGCAGGTGCAAACCCAAACACGCGTGAGTAGAAGTAGAATTCACCGTCCTGTGCACGCTGAATGTTTTCAGCGCGGCGGAACCCGTGCCCCTCACCTGGAAATGCCACGTAAGCAACGGGAAGCCCCTTCTTGCGCAGTGCCTCCACCATCAACTCTGCCTGATTCGGAGGAACAATCTTGTCATCCAAGCCTTGGAAGAAGGCCACTGGGCAAGACAGCTGGTCTGTGAAGTTGATGGGCGAGCGGTTGTAATAGACATCCTTTGCTTCTGGATACGGACCAAGCAGACTGTCCATATAGCGGGATTCAAACTTGTGCGTCTCGGTCGCGAAGACTTCGAGCTCACTGATGCCGAAATGGCTGGCACCGGCGTTGAACACGTCGCGGAACACGAGCGATGCGAGCGTGGTGTATCCGCCAGCGCTGCCTCCTGCAATCGCGAGCCGCTCACCGTCCACTTCTCCTCGCTCTGCCAAGTACAATGCGCCGTTTGAGCAATCGTCGACATCAACGATGCCCCACTGCGATTTCAGTCTGTCGCGATACTCGCGGCCATACCCGGTCGATCCGCCGTAGTCCACATCGAGCACCGCAAATCCGCGGCTGGTCCAGTACTGTTTGCCAAGGTTCAGCACATTCGACGCCGCGCCTGTAGGGCCACCGTGCGAAAGTACCAGGAGCGGCGGCTTCTCGCCCTCTGGCGCTGTGTAATCCGGGTTGTTTGGACGATAGTAGATAGCGTACGCGGTCTTCCCGTTTGTCGTCGGGAACTGGATGGATTCAGGGATGGATAAGTAAGCGCCATCGACCGTCAGTTCCGCCGACGTGCGCAGGACCTGAGGTTGCCAATCGCCCACCTTCATGGTGACAACGGCAGGGAAACTCGTCGGCCCTCCAGCAAGAAACACGACCCGCTGACCGTCCACCTGGATGGAACTAAACGCGGTGTACTCACTTTCGATAGACTGCAAGGTGCCGGACTCTGTATCTATTTCAGCCAGATACCACGATCCGTTTTTCGTGTAATTACAGAAGATGGTGGACGCATTCACAAAATCGTAATTGGATTGGCCAAAGACCCAGTTCGGAGATGCGAATTCAGCATCCATCGCCACGACGGTCTCCGTTTTCCCATCCTTGAACCGTTTGATGTTCCACCAATTGCTCTCGTCGGACACATAGTACAGAACCCCGTCCGGGGACCATTTGGGCTGAAGAATCGACTGGCCATCTCCACCCGCAATCTTTTGAAAGTCACTAAGACTGCCATCTCCTGCAATGCGAGCGGTCCACAATTCGGTATCGTCCCAAGGCATGTTCGGATGATTCCAAGTCACATAAGCCAGTTGCGTGCCGTCTGGACTCAACCGGGGGAATGCGTAAAAATCGTTGCCTGAGACCAACACCCGTTCGCCGCTGCCGTCGGTGTTCATTGCCACAATCGTGTTTTCGGCGAAGATGTCCGACTTGGTGTGGTCTTCGCGAACCCCAACCCAGTGTCCACGCGCATTGTCTATTACACCGTCCGCGTATCTCATCTTGGAGTCCGCGGTTAGGGCGCGAATCTCCCCGTCCCGCTTGCGGACATAAAGGCGGTTGTCATCGAAGTTCGAGAAGTAAACGACGCCGTCTCTCACCGTCACCGCACCACCGCCGTATTCATGAACCCGGTCCCTGACGTTATAGGGCTGTGGTGTCAGTTCCTCGACATGTCCGTCGTGCGTCTGGCGCATCACGACACTGCGCCCGCCCTCTGTGGGTCGACTCTCAATCCAATAGATATCCAAACCATCCACCAGAACCTGCTCAAACCGGATGGTGCCTTTCACAATCAAGTCAGATGTGATGGGTGACTTCCAGCTTCCGTAGGGTGCTGTTGCTTTTGTCACATATGTACCTCCCTCATCATCGTAAAACTCTTACTATTCTATCACGTCCGCTGGGCGAGCAAAAATGTACGTGGCATAACATCGTCGGTCGCATTCATCAAATTACGAAAATTGCGGTATGATGGTAGGCGTAAAGGCTGAAGGAGGGTACAACCCATGAGTCAAAGCTTGAACGCAGAGTTTTTTGCCAACAATCGAAAGCGCTTGGCGGAATCCATGAAAGACTATTCCATCCTTGTCTTGTTCGCAGGGAAAGCTCCGCACCAATCCGCAGATAGTGAGTATACCTTCACGCCAAATCGGAATTTTTACTACCTCACCGGCGTCGATCGTGAAAATGTCATTTTACGCATCGTCAAGCGTGATGGCGACGTGGAAGAGACCTTGTACGTTGAACGACCGGACGAGCTTGCAGCAAAGTGGACGGGCGAGCGCCTCAGTGCCGAGGCAGCTGCAAGCACTTCTGGTGTCAAATCCGTCGCATACCTCGACGCGTTTCACGATGAGTTTAAAGGCCTGTTCCGCCGCACCATGTTCAAACAGTTGTACCTGTCGTTTGAATCGGAGTCGTGGGACACGCCAAACACGCCAGCTCATCAATTCGCGGCGGAAGTGCGCGACCGGATGCCACACCTGAAGATTCGCAACGCCTTCCCGCTCATCACCGAACTGCGCGCCGTCAAATCCGAGGCTGAAATTGCGCAGATTCGCCGCGCCCTTGAAATCACCAACGACGGCATCCTCAGCATGCTCAAACACGTGCAGCCCGGGATGATGGAGTACCAACTAGAAGCCCATTTTGACTTTGCTCTGAAAACTGCAGGCGTCCGCGATCACGCTTTCCCCTCCATCGTCGCCGGCGGCAAACGGGCAACTGTTCTGCACTATGTGGAGAACAATCAGGAACTACAAGATGGCGAGTTAGTCCTTATCGATCTCGGTGCCGCATGGAACTACTATAGTGGCGACATCTCACGGACATTCCCTGTCAACGGCAAGTTTAGCCCTCGTCAGCGCGAAATTTATGAAATCGTCCTCAAAGCTGAGGAAGAAACGATGGCTGCTGTCAAACCGGGGATGACCCTAAAGGAACTCAACGACGTGACCAAAGAGGTGTTGGCGCGGGAGTTGAAGCGGATCGGAAAAATCAAGGAAGACGACGAAGTGGTCGAATACTATTACCACAGCGTCAGCCATAGTATGGGACTCGACACCCACGACGTGTGGGATAGCTCGTACAAGATTCAACCGGGCGCCGTCATCACCATCGAGCCTGGCCTGTATCTCGCTGACGAAGGCATTGGCATCCGGATTGAGGATGACGTCGTCGTCACGAAGCATGGCTGCGAATCGCTGTCTCCGCAGATTCCGAAATCCGTCGAGGACATTGAGCGACTGATTCAGGAACGGGGCTAATCCCGCTTCTGCTCGCACCAGGCGTCAGGCGTCAGGCGTCAGGCGTCAGGCGTCAGGCGTCAGGCGTCAGGCGTCAGGCGTCACGGCTCTTGAGTAAGTTACACAACAATCACCAGCTCGCGCGGGACCCGTCGGTTACCTGCGCGGGCTTTTCAATGTGCCGCCCAGACGTGAGCCAGGTCCATCTGAGTGACTTTGCTGGAGCCACGCTTTATAGGATTCGGGGGTATCGAGATCGACAGGTACTTCCCCCTCGAGTGAGACCAGGCAGCGGTCATTCTGATGCCTCTGCACGACGCTGCGCCCACCTTCATCCCCTGTCACCTCAAGCAGCTCACGGAACAGCTTGCGGTCAAAAAGAGTGGGGTGACTTGGTGCTCCATTGTATGAAGCCTGGACAATCAAGTCACGCGTCGCACCGTATTTTTCAACCACCGCGTTGATATGAAAACGCGTAATTCCAGGTTGGTCTGCGAGTAGAATCACAACTGCATCGGCCCCTCCTGCCTCAGCGGTAGCAATGCCAGCACGCAAGGATGTACTCATGCCATCCGCAGCATCCCAATTGCGAACCTGCATCCACGGCCTGTTTGCAGGCTCCGTGTCGGGGTTTGGGTTTGTTTCAGGTTCCGTTTCAGTGTCTGTTTCAGGTTCAGGCTGTGTTTCAGGTTTTGTTACAGGCTCTGTTACAGGCTGTGTCGCGCGCTGAACATCCTCGTCGTCTGCACGAACAACCACCACTACTTCGCTGAGACTGCTTGCTGCAGCTTCATCGAGCACTCTTCGAACCATTGGCGTGCCGTCTTCGAGCGGCAACGTCAGTTTCTGCCGGCCCATCCGCTTCGACGCACCCGCCGCGAGCACGATCCCCCAGATGTCGGGGTGCTGGTGTTGGGGCTTCGGTTGGGGCTCGTCTTGCCGTTGTCGCTCCTGCTGGCGCTCAAGGGCCGACTTGGGGTCCCGTTGTGGCTCCCGCTCGCGGTCATGCTGCTGCTCATGCTGGTCAAATGTCAACCGTAACTCTCCTCTCTACACGATTTATAGGTCTGGATACTGCGGACAATCTCAGATGCCAGCCGAGCTTTGGGGCCAAGCTTGGCGGCGGTGAGCCCAAGTCCCATTGAGCGCTCTGGCGTGTTTGGCTCCGTTGGGAGTTGGGTCGCCGATAGCGAGCTCAGAACGCGTTATTCACCCTACCCGCAACACGTTCGAGTGGAGATAACGCGCTCGTGGCGCGTTATCAGATGAAGTAAAGTAGTTTGTGTAGCAGGATTTGGATATTCGCGGATAGTAAAAAAGTAGGGTATCCTTGGGATTGCGACATCACCAAAAAAGGAGCCCTACCAATGACTAGTGTACACGAACTTGGCACGTCGGATCTAATGGAAATTCTCGTGAAGGACTTCGTCAAGGAAAAACTTGAGTTGATCATGCGTGAGGAGATCGACAATTTTCTAAAGGTTGAATATGAGGGCAAGCGTCCCAGCCGAAACGGAACCTATGGTCGCTCCCTAGAAACACGGTTTGGAAAAATAGAGAATTTGCGGGTTCCCCGAGACCGTAAGGACGCCTTTCAAACTCGAGTGTTTGCGCCATACCAGCGTCGAGAGGGCTGGTTAGAAGAGGCTGTCATTCACATGTATAAGGGTGGGATGAGTACCCGCGACATCGCAAAATTCATCGAAGGCATGTTTGGCACGCAGTACTCCCCAACGACCATCAGTAACATCACGAGTACCGTCTTGGAAGATATCGAAGCATGGCAGCAACGTCCATTAGATAAACGCTATTCCGTGATTTATTTGGACGGCATCTATATCAAACTTAAGCGCAACACGGTGAGCAGTGAAGTCATCTATCTGGCGATGGGCATCAACGAAGATGGATATCGACAGATCCTCGGCTTCTACGTTGGCGGAAAAGAAAGCGCCAATGGCTGGAGGGATGTGCTCAAGGACCTGTATCGTCGCGGAGCGAAGGAGGTCTTGCTGGGGGTATTTGACGGGTTACCTGGCCTGGAAGAAGCGTTTCGAGAAACGTACCCAAGGGCAGACGTTCAACACTGCATCGTACACAAGGTGCGCAGTACGTTCCCGAAAATTCGAGTCAAGGACAAGGTTGAGTTTATCGGCGACCTCAAAACGATTTATACCGCATTGGATAGGGACTTAGCCTTGGCAGCGTTCGATACGGTCAAGAGCAAGTGGAGTAAAACCTATCCGAAAGAAATTCAATCGTGGGAAGACCAACTTTCAACGCTACTGACGTTTTACAAATTTCCAAAGCTGATTCGCGGGTCCATCTACACATCCAACGCAATCGAGCGGACGAACAAAGAGCTACGCAAGAGGTTTCGACCGATGAACAGCTTAACGAACATGGATGCAGCTGAGAAAATCATCTATCTTGAAGTCACGACTTATAACGAGAAATGGAGCACAAGAGTCATCCGTGGCTTCGGGGATGCGGAAACGAAGACAGAGCTGAAGCGAATGTATGAGGAACGCTACCCAAGCATGTCAGAAGTCTCTGCGCAGGAATAAATATCCAACAACTTGAACAATCACGTTTACAACAACGACGACAACTTGCTCTGAAAATTCAAACAAACAGGAAATAAAAGGGAAATTCCGGTGGGGGGTACCCCCCACCAACCTTAAAACAAATCAATAATGATGTTATCCATCTCCGATGGATAACCCTACTTAAAGCGAATTACACAAACTTCTTGACACTACCCGTTATCAACTGAAACGGGTCAAAATAGCGCGTTCACACGTCGCTATTGTCTCGAGGCGCGAACATAGCGCTTCCACAGCGCGCTATTTCTTGCTGGCGATATAGACTCATTCGGAAATAACGCGCTCAGAGCGCGTTATCACCAATTAGTGAGCAAAACCCAAGCCATGTCCAAGTATGCTTGCGCACCCACGGTGCGCAAGCATGGCCCAGGCACGCGATTTGAGTTTCCTACTTTAGAATGAAGCCCCAGGGCTTGGCCCTGGGGCTACCAATCTTAGTGTCCTGCCTGGGAGCCTGCCTAGACCCTGCCGATCACAGCACGGCCCTAGGCATACTTGAGAGCCTGCGCCAACGGCGCGTACATGGAAGCCTGCCCCAACGGCCTACCTGAGCTCCTACGCCAACCTCAGCATGCTCGACCCTCAGCCTGCCCTAACACGGCCACTTCAGCCGGTCTGCAGCCTCAGTCCGCGCCCACCGCAGGGTTGCCCTCTGACACCCACTCAATGACCTGTGCGGGTGTGACAGGCATGGAGTTGACCATCACGCCAAACGGCTCGAGAGCATCCGACACCGCAGCGGCGAGAGCTGCCGGAGCAGCAATGAGCGATCCTTCGCCCATTCCCTTGAACCCACCTTCGGATGCGGATGGGGTTTCGATGTGCTCGATTTTCATTCTTGGCACCTCAACGCTTGCAGGCAGCAGATAATCCTGCATGGAGGTGGTGACGAGCTGTCCGTTTTCGTCGTACTTCAGTTCTTCGAGGAAGGCCTCACCGATGCCTTGTGCGACACCACCGTGAATCTGCCCCTCAACAATCGTCGGGTTAATCAGGTTGCCGCAGTCGTTCACTACTGCGTAATCGAGCGTCTCAATGTGACCCGTGTCGGGATGGACTTCGACCACCGCAATATGTGTGCCGTTTGAGAAACTGACCTTAAACGGCGGTTGATAACGGGTCACAATCTCGAGTCCTGGCTTCATCCCTTCCGGGAGTTTTGCCACGTGCGTGTATGCAATCTGTGCAAGCTCCTTGACGGTCAAAGCTCGAGCTGGCACGCCTGCAACGAAGGCTTTGCCATCGCGCAGTTCAATGTCCTCTTCGCCAGCTTCGAGGACGTGAGCCGCAAGTTTGATGAGCTTCTCGCGCATCTCTTTGCCCGCCGTGATGGCTGCGCCACCGCCGATGGTGCCGGAACGGCTGCCGCCTGTTCCACCGCCAAACGGAGCACTGTCCGTGTCACCGTGCAGCACGACGACGTCTTTGATGTCAACACCGAGTTGGTCGGCAATCAACTGCGCCATCGTGGTTTCGTGACCCTGACCCGATGGGCCGAGGCCGAGTGCTGCCGTCACGGTACCGGTTGGTTCAATGCGCAGAGTCGCCGCTTCATAGCCGACACTACCGGCTTCTGAACTGGCGGACGCTGTCGGCTCAACGAAGACAGAGATGCCGACGCCGAGGTAGCGGCCTTGCTTACGGTACTCAGCCTGCTTCGCGCGGAAGTCTTCGTAGCCAATCAGACGGAGCGCATCCTCCATCGACTGCAGGTACGAACCCTTGTCGTAGAGCATGCGGGACGGGTTCTTGTACGGGAAATCTTCTTCCTGAATCATGTTGACCCGTCTGACCTCCGCCGGGTCCTTGCCAAGATGACGTGCCACGCGGTCGACGACGCCTTCCTGAATGAACGAGGCAATCGGTCCCCACACGCCGCGATATGCGCCAAGCGGCATCTTGTTCGAGAAAGAGCAGTCAATCACCGTCGCCTGATGCGGAATCTTGTATGGCCCGGTCAACACGTTTGCCGCAGTGACCGTTTCACCAATCGAGCCCGGGAACGGCACAGCCGCATAGGCACCCTGGTCAGCCATCATGTGGTCATAGAGTGCAATAATCTTGCCGTCGTCATCGAAAGCCACCTCAACGTCGTGAACGCCGTCACGAGCATGGACGTCGGAGAGGAACGACTCTTGTCGGTCGCTGATCCATTTCACAGGACGGCGCAGTTTCAGAGCCATCCAGGAGACCACAAGATACTCTGGGTACATCGCGGCCTTAATTCCAAACGCGCCGCCGACCTCAGGCACGACAACGCGGACCATGTTTTCTTCCATGCCGAGCATTTCACACAGCTCGCTGCGCAGTTCATGCGGGCTCTGATGGCCGCAGTAGCAGGTCAGGCGGCCTGTGAACGGATCGGTCAGGGCAGCAAAGCCGCGGTTCTCCATCGCCGCGCCGGTTTGCCGATGGAACGTGAATGTATCCTTCAAGCGATGCGGTGCAGCATTAAATGCATCGTCGAAGCCATCCGTCTTCCTGTCTCGATGGAAAAACATGTTCGACCGACCCTCGTGCACTTGGCGCGTGGACTCGAGCGGCGCAATCCGGACGTCAAGGACCGGTTCAAGCTCTTCATAGCGGATTCTCACGAGGTCTGCGGCATCCTCAGCCACGTACCGGTTCTCTGCTGCAATCGCAACGACAGGTTCACCGACATAGCGGACTTCATTTTTCGCGAGCGCGTACTGTGTCGTTTTGAAGCCGGCGTTTGTGATTTCGAGCGGGCAGTTGTCATTCGTCCACACTGCCTTGACCCCCGGCAACTGTTTGGCTGCCTCGATGTCAATCGAGACAATCTTCGCAGCGGCACGATTGGAGCGGACAAACGCGACCTCCAGCATCCCTGGAAAATCCACGTCATCCAGATAGCGCCCTTGTCCTGAGAGCAGGCGTGCGTCTTCTAAACGAGTGACTCGACTCCCCGTAAATTGGGGACGTGAAGCCATGTCGGCCATTATTCTCCCTCCTTAGCGGAGCTCGCGGTTGCGGCGTTCAAGCTGTCGCTTCCGGCAACATCCTGGACTGCATCGACTATAAACTGATATCCCGTGCAGCGGCAGAGATTTCCGGACAGCGCCTCACGGATATCTGCTTCCGTTGGATTTGGATTTTTCTTCAGCAGTGCTTCCGAAGTGAGGATCATCGAGGGGGTGCAAAACCCGCATTGCAAGCCGTGGTGCTTTTGGAAAGACGCCTGCAACGGACTCATGCCTTCCTCGGGCGTGACGCCTTCAATCGTCGTGATTTCTGCACCTTGTGCCTGCACCGCAAACATCAGGCAGCTGCGCTGTGGCTCACCGTCAATCAGAACGGTACAGGCACCGCAAACGCCTTGTTCGCAGCCGACGTGTGTGCCAGTCAGACCGAGCTTGTGCCGAAGGGCGTCAGCGAGCAGCATGCGCGGCTCAACCTCAAGCGTAAAGTTCTCACCATTGACACGGAGGGTAATTTGCACCGTCTGCTTCGTCTGTGTGTCCATTCTTACGCGTGCCCCCTTGTCGCTTGCTGGTATGCGTCTTCTGCCACAACTGTGGCGAGGTGCTTACGATATGCCGGGTCTTCTGGTGGGTCAAATTCCTCCACCAAGTCCTTCAATTGGGCCTGCCTCTCAGCTTTGGAAGCAGCAAGTTTCAGTTCCCGGCGCTCGGGGCCGCCGCTCACGCCAAACCATGTCACTGCATCATCGCCACCTTCTGAATTGGCGAGTTCGACGTATGCACCGGCGAGAGCGAAATCTCCCGGGCGTCGCGCGAACTCAGCGAACCCATAGCGGACGCCGTCTGCTGGGACCGGAACCTTGACAGCGGTGACAATCTCATCGGACTGCAAATCCGTCGTGAGGAATCCAAGAAAGAACTCTTCCGCTGGAACTTCGCGGGCGCCATCAGCGCTCTCCAGCACAAGGGTTGCATGCAGGGCGACCATGGCGGCCGGGAGTTCGGCAGCGGGATCGGCATGAGACAACGACCCGCCGAGTGTCCCCCGGTTACGAATTGCCCAGTGACCCACCTCGCCGGCCGCTGTCGCAAGCACCGGCAGGAGCTCGCGGATTTGTGGGTTCTCGTGTAATTCCTGATGGCGGACGAGGCCGCCGATGCGGACCGTACCTTCCGCGGCAGAAATCGATGCGAGTTCGTTCAGGTGGCTGATGTCAACGATGGTCTCCGGGCGACTGAGGCGAAAATTCATCAGGGGGATGAGGCTTTGGCCGCCAGCGAGCACTTTGGCGTCATGGTCGCGCAGCATCGACAATGCCTCTTCGAGGCTCTGTGGACGCAGGTACTGAAAAACAGCCGGTTTCATAGCTTCCCTTCCTTTCAATCTATTGATTCGTCGTTCGCAAGATTATTCGTTCGCAAGGGCAAGTAGACTTGCAACGCTCCCGCCTGGCACCATCTTTTCCAGGAACGGAAGAGCGGCCTGCAAGGTTCTCGTTTTCGGTTCAAACCCAGGGGTACCCATCCACGGGTTCACCCACACAACGCGCGTATCATGGGCACGAATGGTGTGGAGTGCCTCTTTCACGTCGTCGGCGACCCCCACGTCCCAGCCATCGCTGATAATGACGAGCAGTGTGTCGCTTCGAAGCCAGCGGCTGCCATAGTCTTTCACCCACTCAGAAAGCACAGAGCCAATGTTCGTTCCGCCGGCAAAGACGTGTTCCACCTCTGCCAAATAGGCGCACAGCACGGGGTATGGCGCATAGAGTGCCTCCGTGATGTCGACCATACGCGTCGCAAACGGAAACACACCAAGACGTTTCCACTTGCGCGAAAGCGTGTACAGCCACGGCAGGTACAGGTCTATGGACTCCGACATCGATCCCGATACGTCCCACAACACAGCCACCCGACCTGGTACGTAATAGCAGGCCTGCGGCACATACTCGGGGGACACGTGCCCGAGGCGCTGCCAGAGGCGCACGGTCTTCTTCCAATCTGGCGATGTCCGCATGCGTACAGTGCTTCTGGTCCGACTCTGGACCAGATGAACGAGTGAGGATTTGCCCTCAATGCGCTTTGTCCATGCAGGCAAGTCTGCAAAGGCCTCCGCACCAAGGCGGACCCCAACCCCGAGACTTGCTCGACCAGCGCCCTGCTCCGTCAGTGATTCCTCTGAATCGCCTTGTCCGTCGTTTGCGTGTACAATGCGCGAAACGCTCTCCGAGCGCGACTTTTCTTCAGTCGGGGCGTCTTGCGCCTCGTCCCTTCAGGTCTCGCCAGAGAATATCTCCGACAGACGCTTCATCACCACCTCCATGTCGAGAACGTCTTTGATGACGCACCCAATGGTCTCCCTCGCCCACTCTAGGGACCAGGATGTGGGCTCCAAGGACAGTGCCTGTGCCCAGTCAATGGACTCAGCAACACCGGGCGCTTTAATGAGATTCCACGTCCGCATCTTGCGCACAGCCCGAACCACGGGTTCAACTTCTTGTGCTGCCAGTTCTCGGACATGCTGTAAGACAATTTCGGATTCTTGGGATTCCTCCGGCCAGTCAAACCGGTAGAAGAGACATCTTCGCCGCAGAGCGTCACTCAGCGGGCGAGTGCGGTTTGAGGTCAGAAGGACAATCGGCGGGGTTTCGCCTGTAACCGTTTTCCATTCCGGAACTGAAATCGTGTACTCTCCTAAAAATTCGAGCAACAATGCTTCAAATCCTTCATCTGCACGGTCAATTTCATCGATGAGAAGCACCGACGGACGCCCTAGCGTCCGCATCAAAGGACGTTCGAGCAGATATTCCGCTGTAAACACGTCGGCAGATTTATCAATTGTAAGAGACGCAAACTGCTTATGGTAATTCCATTCATAGAGCGCCTCTGTAGCGGTGATGCCTTCATAACACTGCAGCCGGACGAGTTGGCGCTGCAACACCTTTGCGAGTGCCGCTGCCAGTGAGGTCTTTCCGACACCCGCCGGTCCCTCGAGCAAAATCGGCCGTTGCATGGCACAAGCAAGCGACACCATCTTGGTGAGATGGGTTCCAGCTACGTACCCTGCTTCGCGAAGGAGGCTTGTCCAGTCCCATCCGACAGCCGACTGCAGGTCGGTCTGTGGTGCATCTGTCAACGCTGTCACTTCCTGTCTCGATGAATGCCTGCTAGATACGCTATTGCCCTTCCTTTTAAATACGCTATTACCCTTCTTAGATACGCTATTGCCCTGCTTAGTTATGCTATTGCCCTTCCTTAGCGATGCTTTTCGCTTCCTTGACAAGGGCGTTGAAGAACTGGTTGATGATGAGTTTCGCAACACCGGAGAGCATTCGCTGGCCCACACCTGCAACCGTTCCGCCGACTTTTGCATCTCCGGCGTAGGATACGCTGGTCCCGCCATCTTCCGCTGCTGCCAGTGAAATGGAGACATCTGCGTCCATGAAACCCATCGGGCCCTCCCCTTTCACCAACAGCCTGTAGGACTCGCCAGGTGCGATATCCGCCATCTCAAGGCTTCCGTCGTACACTCCCTTAATCCCCGCGACACCCACTTCCATGCGAGCCTCATAGGCGTTCTCGGAGACCAATCGTAATTCTTTTAGCCCTGGCATCGCCCGGGAAATTGCGTCCGGATTTGTAATGAGGTCATCAGTTGCAGTCGGCGATGTTGGGAACGCCTTGTTTCCTTCCAGCCGCATATCCATTCCTCCCTTGCAGTTTGTGATTGAACGGCGCCATCTACCCGAATCTTCGCAGCCCGCTTACACCACCGTCAGCCAGGGGCGCCCGCTTGCCCACACGATGCGACACGGCACCTCAAAAGCGCTGGTGAGGTTCTCATCGGTTAATACCGTTTCCTTCGCACCCGCCGCCAAGCACTGGCCAGACTTTAAGACGAGTGCATGCGTAAACACAGGCAGCACCTCTTCTACGTGGTGCGTGACATAAATCATCGTCGGCATGAGGGCGGCGTCCCGCCCGTTTTCGAAGAGAACGCTCGTGCCTTCTGTACCCGTTGCCAAGCGGAGTGTCTCCTTGTCACCTCGTGCCGCGAGGGCCCCAATCGCTCCAAGCAAATTCTCGCGACTGCCTACGTCAAGCCCCGTACACGGTTCGTCGAGGATGATAAGCTCGGGGTCACCCATCCAGGCACGCGCAAGTAAGACCTTCTGTTGCTCACCTTGGGATAGCTGGTGAAACGGTCTATCCGCCAGCTCCAGGCAGCCAAAGCTGTCGAGCAGGTCTTGCGCACGTTGTTCGTCTTCATCGCTAAATCGATGATAGCTCACGCCAATCGCAGCATGCTTGCCACTCTTGACGACGTCCCGTGCTCTGTCCTCGCCGTGGGAAGCGTGGAACCTGGCCCCGAGGGAAGAGCTGACGTAAGCGATGGACTTGCGAACGGCCTGCATATCGCAAGCACCGTATCGCTGTCCCAGTACAGAAATCTGGCCCTTCGTTGGCCACTGGTAACCCAAAATCATATTCAAAAGACTTGTCTTCCCGGAACCGTTCGGTCCAATCAATGCCCAGTGCTGCCCTGGTTCAATGCGCCAGTTCAGTTCGGAAACAATCGTCCTCCCTTGTTGGCGCCAGGATACATCCCTCAAGTCTACAATCACAGATCTATACCCCTCATCACACAGATACTTTTGAGTATACCAAATTGTCCATTACGGGTCGTGGGAAATGTTGTCGATTGACCACGATGCTAAGAGCTCAACCCGTATTGCGCAGCCCCGAGGCGATGCCCTTAATCGTCCACAGTACCGCCTGCAAAGTCTCTGCGTGACTGTCGTCGTCAGGACGAAGGTCGCGCAGTTCTTTGAGCAGGGCCACTTGGAAGTAAGAGAGCGGATCGACATAGGGATTTCGCAGTCGAATGGATTCTTTGATGACCGGACTGTTGTCGAGCAGCTCCGTTTGCTCGGTAATTTCCAGCACCCATTTGCGGGTTCGCTCAAACTCTGCCTCAATCACGGCAAACACCCGCTTCGCGAGGTCGCGGTCACGGACCAAATTGAGATAAGCGGAAGCAATCGTCAGGTCTGTCTTGGCCAACGCCATCTGCAGGTTGTCAACGAGTGCCCGGAAGAACGGCCACTTCTTGTTCATCTCCCGCAGTGTGTGCATGCGCTGCTGACGCTCCTTGTCGGAGCCGCTCTCCGTGTCTTTGACCATGTAAGACTCCACGGCGGTCCCAAACCCAAACCAGGCTGGCAACAGATGGCGTGTCTGCGTCCAGGAAAACACCCACGGAATCGCGCGCAAATCCTCAATGCGCGGAGAGTTCTTGCGCTTTGCCGGGCGCGATCCGATGTTTAGCGCACCGATTTCCCCAATCGGCGTCGCCTGCTGGAAGTAGGTCAAGAAGTCCTCTGTGCCGTAAATAAACCCGTTATAGCACTGATACGACGCCTCTGACATCTGCTCCATGATGTTCGACCACATCGTTTCCGTGCGTTGCATTGACGGCGTCTGCACGTTTAACGATCCGCTCAGCACCGCCGCCACTGCCGACTCGAGCGACCGCTCTGCAAGTCCTCGATGGCTGTAGCGCTGAGAGATGACCTCTCCTTGCTCTGTAATCTTCACCTTCCCAAGTAAGGCCTCGGGTGGCTGCGCAAGAATACTGCGTTCAACCGGTCCACCCCCGCGGCCGAGAGCACCGCCTCTGCCGTGGAAGAACTTGAGCCGCACACCATACGTGTTCGCAATCTTGTACATTGCCTTTTGCGCCTTGTATAGCTCCCAGTTGGCGGTAAGCACACCGCCGTCCTTGTTGCTGTCCGAATAGCCGAGCATAATCTCCTGCAGGTTGCCGTGCGCCGCTACCTGGCTGCGGAAAGTAGGATTTGTAAGAAGCATTTCCACCATTTCCGGCGCCCGCCGCAGGTCGTCAATCGTCTCGAACAACGGTGCGACGTTCAATCGGCTGTCCACAATCAACTGATTCTCGACGCGTACAAGGCCCGCTTCCTTTGCTAAAAACAACACTTCAAGCAGGTCACTGACACCTTGCGTCATGGAAATCAGATAGGTTTGAATGCACTCTTCACCGAGGCGGTCTTTGCCGCGCTTGATGGTGTCAAACACTTTCAAGGTCTCTGTCGCGGTGGCGGAGAGGTGGTAGAAGCGGCTCCACACCGGACGGGGATCGACAATCAGTTTTGTCAACAATTCGATGCGTTCCGACTCTGACATGTCGATGTAATCAGAACGGATTCGAGCAGCGTCGAGCAATTCCGCGACGGTCGACTCGTGTACAGCGCTGTGTTGACGAATGTCGAGCGTTGCCATGTGGAACCCAAACAATTCCACTTGCTGGATGAGGGGTCGGACCTTGGCGTCTGCGACGCCTGCCCCGTGGTGCTCGCGCAGAGAGCGGTCAATCATATAAAGGTCAGAAAGCAGTTCTTTCGCGTTCGCATACGGTTTGTGTGCATCTTTCGCCACTTGGCCCCCGGTTAGCGCGAGGTCGACGTTTGCGGTGGCAGAGCCTGCAGGCGCGAGACCCACATCAGACGGCGTTCCCTCTCTTGGAGCTGCGGCAAAATCAAGTTCTGCCTTTGAGGCTTCGAGCCGTGCCAGCATCTGGTCGAGCTTTGCGCGGTACGGTTCAGATGGAATCTCTGTTCCACAGCCAAGGGAATCTATCAATTCAGTACTTGCCCCGGCTAGCGAATACGACTGGCTCAGGTCGAGTGACATGGTCACGAGCCGCTCCCGGTATTTGTTCTGCGCAAGTTCAAAGTGAATGAGGAGTGTCTGCCACGTAACGTCTGCAGTGACGTTGGGGTTGCCGTCTCTGTCTCCGCCCATCCAAGAGCCAAAGCGGAGAAAGCTCGGAACCTTAAATTCATGCTCTGGGTAAGCTTTTGACAACTCCTCTTCCAAATGCAGGTGAACTTCAGGCAGGATGTCAAACAAAATGCTGTCGAGGAAATAAAGCCCGTTTCGCACTTCGCCAAGCACGGTGATGCGCTTGTCGCGAATCGGACTCGTCTGCCAGATGCTGACGACTTCAGCCCGAATCTCACGCTCAATGGTTCGCGCGGCGCGGTTCGACAGCAGCACATCGTCAAGGCGTTCAAGGAGACTGGCGATGCGTTGGTGTTTGTCGAGGATGCTGCGTCGTGTCGCTTCCGTTGGATGCGCCGTCAACACCAATTCGACACCAAGGGATTCGACAATTTGTTGCAGGTGATGCGCATCAATGCCGCGCTCCTTAAACGTGCGCATGGCACTTTCAATCGACCCGCGTTGAGGAACCTTCTTCTCACTGCGCTCATATTCACGCTTGCGACGAATGCGATGGTGCTGCTCCGCAAGGTTGATGAGTTCAAAATACAAAGCAAAAGCCCGAATGACGTATGGCCGCTGCTCCGCCGAGATGGAACTCACGCGGGTTTCAAACGCTTGTTGCAGTTCATCTGAAGGGGCCTGGCGCAAGGACTTCGAGAGCGAACGCAGGTCTTCAACGTGATTGAACACCTCGAGACCGCATAACTCTACAATCACTTCTCCGAGGATATTGCCGAGGATTCTGATATCTCTGTGCAAAGCAGCTTCCGTTACCTCTCGTTCTGACATAATCTCTCCCTCCAATGGTTGTGCTTTTGGTTGTCTCTTTTTCTATTGGCTCGCAGAAAACTACCTGTCGATGTCAGATGTTGGCTGCTCCTAGGTACTCTGCGAGAGTACACTGGTTCAAGGTGAACAAACGTGAATGATGCTGATGAGTAGTGATGCTTGGGGTGTCAAAACAAACGCAGAACCAAACACGAACGTAGAACCAACAACGAACGTAGAACCAAAGAGCCGTATTTCAGTCTATAGCAAAGTGATGACGGTAATGCACGGGGCCTTACCGTCATCCTGCTGTAGCAACATTAAGGGCAACTTCAATCATATCCGCGAATGAACTCTGGCGCTCTGCTGCCGTTGTCTCTTCGCCGGTCACCATGTGGTCGCTGACAGTAAGAATCGACAGAGCCCGTGCCTTGTATTTGGCGGCCAAAGTGTACAGGGCGGCCGTTTCCATCTCGACAACAAGGGTTCCGTACTCTGTAAGCTTCTTTACACTGTCTTCGTCATCTCGATAAAATGAGTCGCTGGTAAAGACGGGGCCAACGTGGACCCTCATGTCCTTCGAAACAGCGTATTGGTAAGCCCGGTGCAGCAGGTCAAAATTGGCTGCAGGGGCAAAATCGAAGTGCGGAAAACGAACCCGGTTCACGGCCGAATCTGTTGAAGCGGTCATCGCCAGAACGACATCGCGCACTTTGATATCCATCTGATAAGCTCCGCACGTCCCGACGCGAATCAGAGAACGTACTCCGTAACTCTGCATCAGTTCATTGGCGTAAATGGAGATGGACGGAACGCCCATTCCTGTGCCCTGCACCGAGACACGCTTACCCTGGTACTCGCCCGTGTATCCCAGCATACCGCGCACTTCGTTGTAACACCGGGGATTCTCAAGGAACGTTTCTGCGATATATTTGGCGCGCAGGGGGTCCCCCGGGAGTAAAATCGCATCAGCAATTTCCCCGTCTTTTGCGGCAATGTGTACACTCATCGCAGAACCCTCCCCAGATGGCAAGTAAGTTTTCAAACTCCATTATACAGTTTTCTAAGGTCGTCTGCAGACCCACCTGCCTGAGCCAACTGCGCATCAGGTGACGGGCACTCATTCACGCACTGCCTGAGCCAACTGCGCACGAGGTGACAATCACTCTTTCGCGCACTGCCTGAGCCAACTCTGCAAGACTTGCTGGCATTCATTCGCGCCTGAGCTGCGGCAAGAGTTGACTGGCACGCATTCGGACACAGCCCCGGACGAGCTGCTATTTTGCGGCAATGGCCAGTGCCTGCTGCAGGTCGGCTTGAAGATCGTCAATGTGCTCAATGCCGACGGACAATCTCAACAAGCGCTTTGTGACACCGATGGCTTCTCGTACATCCTCTGGTATTTCAGCATGCGTTTGAACCGCAGGGAACGTGATGAGCGACTCCACTCCGCCTAGGCTTTCCGCAAATGTAATCACTCGCACATTGTCGAGAACACGAGGAACTTGCGCCTCATCCATCACTTCAAAAGAGATGATGCCGCCAAATCCGGTCGCCTGTTTCTCTTGTACGGCCCTGCCGCGATGCGCAGGCAAACCTGGGTAGTACACTCTCCCAATCAGCGGGTGCATGGCCAACCAATCGGCAAGTTCACGGGCGTTCGACTCGTGCCGTTCCATCCGCAGAGCCAGCGTCTTGATACCGCGAAGCAGCAACCACGAGTCCTGCGGGCCAAGGACAGCACCAATCGCATTTTGATAGAAGCAGATGCGCTCTGCAAGTTCTTGACGTCCCGTGACAACGAGCCCAGCTAGCACATCGTTGTGTCCACCAAGAAACTTCGTTGCGGAATGAACCACAATGTCCGCACCGAGCAGGAGCGGGCGTTGGTAGACCGGGGTCATAAACGTATTGTCCACTATCACCGTCAGGCCATGCTGATGAGCAAGCTCGACACACGCGGCAATATCCGTGATTTGCATGGTTGGATTGGTTGGGGTTTCTATCAACAGTCCGCGAGAAGTGCTCTCTATCGCCGATTCGACAGCCGTTATGTCTGCTGTATCGACATACGACGCCGTGATTCCGAGCGGACGCAGAATTTGCTCCAAAAGACGGTAAGTTCCGCCGTACAAGTCGTTCGACACAATGACATGGTCACCCGCCTCAAACAGTTGGCAGACACAATGGATGGCAGCCATGCCGGATGCAAAGGCAAATCCTGCAGTGCCGCCCTCGAGATGCGCGATGGTCTCCTCTAACACCTGCCGTGTTGGATTACCCATGCGCGAATAGTCAAATCCGGTACTCTCACCGTACCGCGGGTGCGCGTAGGTAGTGGAGTGATGGACCGGGACAGATATTGCACCGGTTTGGGTGTCCTGACGGTTGCCCGCCTGAGCAAGCCTCGTTTCCAGTTTCAATTGCAGCCTCTCCCTTGATGGCCAAGCTCCGGCCGAACTCCATCCCGACTTCGTTGTAGATCCTTCGTTGAGCGAGTGAGTCGTTATGTCGGACAAAATACACACTTTTCGGATAGGAGTCAAGGGATTTCCGCAAGGATGCAGGCTTTTGACAGGATTCGTGTTCGACGACATTCACCGCAGGATTCTTGTTCGACTCACTAAGTCCTAGGACTGCTGTTTCACACGCGATAACAATACTTTTAATTCTCGAGCCTCTTCCCGTTCTTCGCGATGCTGCCTGCGGACGTCTTCTCGCAGGGCCTTCATCAGGGAGAAGCACATGAAGATCATAATTACGGCAAATGGCAGGGCAGCTACGATGGACGCTGTCTGCAGGCCCTGTAATCCACCGCTGAGCAACAGGACAATGGCAATCAGCGATTGCAAAATTCCCCACGTGATTTTGACCCCGTTCGACGGATTCAAGTTGCCATCTGACGACAGCATTCCAAGCACGAACGTTGCCGAATCTGCGGAAGTGACAAAAAACGTCACAATCAAGAGAGTGGCAACGATTGCCAGGACAATACCCAGCGGCAAGTGTCTCAACACGACGAACAGCGCACGCGACATGTCTTGCTGCACGACGCTCGCCACATCAATACCCCCAAACATTTGCATGTGCAATGCCGTGCCGCCGAAGACCGAAAACCATAAGAAACTGACAAGACTCGGGACCAACAGGACCCCACCTACGAATTCACGAATCGTTCTCCCTCTGGAAACGCGAGCAATGAACATCCCGACAAACGGTGCCCATGCAATCCACCACGCCCAGTAAAACAGAGTCCAATTCGCAATCCACTTGCTTTGTGTAAAAGGAGCAAGTCGCAGGCTCATCTGGACGAGATTCTGTAGATACCCGCCGAGTGTTGACGTAAAGGTATCAAACAGAAACCACGTCGGTCCGAGCAATAATGTCAGCAGAAGCAAGGCGCCTGCCACCACAAGGTTGGTGTTGCTGAGGATTTTGATGCCTTTATCGAGCCCTTGTTGTTATCTGAACCACTCGCGCAGTGGGGATGCCTGCGAGTTCATTGAGTCCGCCATTAATCTGCATTGTACCGAGTCCAAGGGACGTCGCGACGCCGAAGACAGTCGCAATGATGGCAAGGATATCAATAGCTTTGCCAATCCCCCCATTGACCCTGTCGCCGAGCAAAGGGTAAAACGTCGCGCTGATAAGCCCTTTCGACCCTTTGCGAAAATTAAAGTATGCGAGTGCGAGCCCGATGATGGCGTAAATGCCCCAAGGTTGGAGCCCCCAGTGAAAGAAACTGTAACGTTCCGCCCAAGTTGCGGCTTCGGGGGTGCGCGGCTGTAGTCCCATTGGGGGCGAAGTGTAATGGTCAATGGGTTCCGCTACACCCCAAAATACAAGCCCAATTCCCATCCCCGCGCTGAACAGCATCGCAAACCAGGTGACATAGCTATACTCTGGTTCATCGTCATCGGATCCAAGACGGATACGGCCAAATTTACTAAATGCGAGGTAGACCGTAAAGAGTAAAAATCCAAACGCCGCCAACAAATAGAACCAACCAAACTTGTCCGGTGTAAAGGAAAGCAAGAAGTTTGCAGTTGCAGACAACTGATGCGGAGCCAGGACGCCCCAACCGACAAATAGAACAACAACAATGATTGAGATGACAAAGACCATCGGAATCACCTCCGGATTGTGACTCCGCTGGATTATTCCCTATCGATGGACCGTTTATGAGCACGATAGACAGCCTTGGCTGCTGGGAAAGGTCGTTGTAAAGATCTGTTTGACTCAACATTGTGTCATAATTCATAAAAATTTTTCCAAACTGTTCGAATCTAACGGTTCAATTCTTGCATGCTTCCCTAAAAAGCTCGTATAATTTAGATTGTTCCATATATACATGCTGTAAGCGCTTGCGACACATCTGTGACTTTTCTCTATCTCTCTCGCCATGTTTCGACAACATGCGAGCGATATTACTCGATTTCGTTCCGGCACCTCCCATTCTGGTATTCGCAACCAAGTCGATGCAACGATGAGTGGTTCAAAGTTCGAGTCACAATCTTTGGGCCCGAAAGGAGTTATAACGATGTCTGAAAACAGCAATCAACTGGATACGCTTCTACGAGAACAGCGGACATTTGCACCTTCAGCGGAGTTTACCAAACAAGCAAATTTTAACGATCCCGGTGTCTATGAACGCGCCCAGAAAGATCCCGAAGGTTACTGGGCCGAACAAGCCGAGAACCTCACCTGGTTTGCCCCTTACGACAAGGTCCTTGAATGGAACCCACCACATGCCAAGTGGTTTGTCGGTGGCAAGCTGAATGCAGCTTATAACGCGGTAGATAGACATCGCGTAGGGTCACGGAAGAACAAAGCAGCCATCATCTGGGAAGGTGAACCCGGCGACAATAAAGTCTACACCTATGAAATGCTCGGACGCGAGGTCGACAAAGCGGCGCACATGCTGAAAAACCTCGGTGTGAAAAAGGGAGACAGAGTCACAGTCTACCTGCCGATGATTCCTGAACTCCCCATCACACTGCTCGCCTGTGCCAAAATCGGCGCCATTCATTCTGTAGTGTTTGGCGGATTTTCGGCAAAGAGTCTGCAAGACCGCATCCTTGACGGCGATTCGGATATTGTCGTCACTGCTGATGGCGGCTGGCGCAGGGGTGGTATTGTATCGCTGAAGGCCAACGCAGATGAGGCCGTAGAAGGTACCAATGTGCGTAAGGTGGTCGTTGTTCAACGGATCGGTGAAAAGGCGAATACCACCATGGTCGAAGGTCGGGACGTGTACTGGCATGAAGAAATGGCCAAGACTCCGTCGACGCCATGCCCCGCAGAGGAGATGGATGCAGAGGATATCCTCTTCCTGCTCTACACCTCAGGCACCACCGGAAAACCAAAAGGAATCGTTCACACCACGGGCGGTTATCTGGTGGGGGTCAACACTTCAATGCGCAGTGTGTTCGACCTCAAAGACGAAGACATCTTCTTCTGTACCGCCGATATCGGCTGGGTCACCGGCCATACCTATATTGTCTACGGTCCACTCACAGCAGGGGCAACCGTTGTCATGTATGAAGGCGCTCCGGACTTCCCCGACCGTGATAGGTTCTGGGAGATTGTTGAGAAATACAGCGCGACGGTTCTGTACACAGCGCCGACTTCAATTCGTACATTCATGAAGTGGGGTCCCCAGTACGTGGAGAAACACAACCTCGACAGCCTGCGGTTGCTCGGCACGGTTGGCGAACCCATCAATCCGGAAGCCTGGATGTGGTACCACGAACACGTTGGAAAAGGCCGCTGCCCGATTGTCGACACTTGGTGGCAAACAGAGACAGGTTGCGCCATGATTGCCCCATTGCCCGGCATCACGACGACAAAACCTGGCTCGGCAACACGCCCTGTGCCAGGCATTGAAGCAGAAATTGTCGACGAGGAAGGAAACTCTGTCGAGCCAGGACACGGTGGTTACCTGGTCATCCGCAAGCCTTGGCCGTCGATGCTGCGCACTGTGTGGGGAGACGATGAACGATTCCAGCGGACCTACTTCGGGAAATTTGACGGTATCTATCTACCGGGCGATGGTGCTCATAAGGATGAGGACAGCTACTTCTGGATCCTCGGCCGTATCGATGATGTCATCAACGTCTCTGGTCACCGCATTGGAACAATGGAAGTCGAAAGTGCCATCGTCGACCACAAATCGGTTGCCGAAGCAGCAGTTATCGGCCGCTCTCACGAAGTCAAAGGCCAGGCTATCACCGCGTTCGTGACCGTCAAGGAAGGCATCGAAACGACACCGGAGCTCATCCAGGAACTCAAACAACACGTGGTCGAAAAAATCGGTGCAATGGCCCGTCCGGAAGAGATTATCTTTACCGCCGAGCTGCCAAAGACCCGCAGCGCGAAAATCATGCGTCGCCTGCTGCGAGACATTGCCGAGGGCCGCGTACTCGGTGATACCACGACTTTGGCGGACCCAAGTGTCGTCGAGTCGCTGAAAAACCAGTACGCACACACCGAGTCCTAAACAGGTTTTCCGTTGTCGCTCACTGCTGACCGCCAGCGCGCGGCCAGCAGTGGACGGCACTTCATCTCATGTGTCACGACATTATTTTCTCTACAGAAAGAGGACCTTGGTAGGGGGTGTTGGTCAAAAACAGACACGGTGTTGGGACAGCTTGTCGATTTATGTCAGAGTGAAGATGATTTCAGTAATACACGTTGACGATTGCCGTCTGGTTCATTCATTATTTTGTATGTTTTCATGTATTATCGTTCGTTTTTGTGTATATTTATCTCAACATTGCGCGGATTGCGCAAATTTGAAAGGGGAATTCAAATGGCAGATGAGTCCAAGGTTTCAATTGCCGACCCAGGTCCTCTAGGACTTGCTGGATTTGGTATCACGACAGTCATCTTGAGCCTGATTAACGCAGGTGTCACATCCCCCGATGCGCTTGGCGTCGTGCTCGGTCTTGCACTGGCCTACGGGGGCGGTGCCCAATTGCTTGCAGGGATGTGGGAGTTCAAGAAAGGCAATACCTTCGGTGCAACCGCTTTCACATCGTACGGCGCGTTCTGGATAGCGTTCTATTTCATTGTTCACTCCGCTCCAAAGGCCGGGATGGGCGTGTTCCTACTGATGTTCGGAGTCCTCACCTTCTACCTGTGGATTGGCACCTTCTACCTCAATCGGGCTCTGTTCTTCGTTTTCCTGACTCTGTGGCTCGCATTCCTGTTCCTTGCACTTGGCAATTTCAATGTACTCAGCGGCCAAATTGGCGGATGGATTGGCCTTGTCTGCGGCCTGCTCGCACTTTATACTTCCGCCGCCGGGGTCATTAACTCCGTTGCCGGCCGTGTCGTCTTGCCTGTCGGTTCACCCATCTCGCAGCCAAAGGTCGTCGCAGGCGGCGTCGCTCGCTAAATTTCTGTTGGGGCTCTGTGGCACGTCTTCGTTGGTGAACTTGTTGTAGACAATGAATATCGCTTGGATGCAGACAATTAGACATGATGCGCTATACCAGGGTGAGCAAAGGGAGTAACCTTGGGAACCAGAGAATAGAGTTGGTAACCCGTCCATAAAGTCGGTAACCGATTGTCCCCACGGCGTAATGCTTGCCGTGGGGCTTATTATATACGGGAGAACTGCAGAGTTTTGATCGTATGATATGTGAAGGATTGTATACTCAGAATTTCGGAAAAATATTCCTAGGGAGTTGTTTCGGTGAACCGATTGCGTTTTGCAATTAAGAACGGACTTATGATTACTACTATCGCTCTGCTTTCTTTGAGTAGTGTACCTCCCGTTTATGCCACGTCTAGTCCTCCTGTTGTCGTAACTGATTCCGGTTCTGCAGCATTTGTCGCCGGGGACAACACAACATCCACACCAGTGACTATCGATTCTGGATTGACTGTGACCGGTGGAAGTTCAAGCACGCTGGCATCAGCGACCGTGTCGATTACAGGTAACCTTTACACGAGTGAGGACGTCCTATCATTTACGAACACTGGCTCAGCGACCGATGGGAACATCTCAGCCAGTTATAACGCTTCTACGGGCGTACTCACGTTGACCTCTTCGGGTGCGACAGCGACGTTGGCAGAGTGGCAAGCCGCTCTTGATGCGGTAACATACACAGACACTGCCGTTACGCCGAATAATGCGACTCGGACCATTAGTTTTACCGTTGTTGACGCGAGTGCAGCTACAAGCAACACGGCTACAAGAACTGTAACTGTGACCGATACGGATCAAACTCCGATTGTGACCACAACAGGAGGTACAACGAACTATGTTAGTGGAACCTCTGCTGCACCGGTGGATGGAGGAGTAACGGTATCTGATTTGGACAATACCACGCAATCGAGCGCAACAGTGAGTATTTCTAGTGGTTTTCATTCAGGAGACACCCTGACATTCGTAGATACGAACTCCACTACATTTGGCAACATCGTAGGAAGTTATAATTCTGTTACGGGCGTGCTTACCTTGACTTCCTCAGGTGCAAAAGCGACAGATGCACAGTGGTCAAATGCGTTAAGTGCAGTGAGCTTCTCAAGCTCGTCCCAATACGTCGGGGCGCGGACGGTATCCTTTACCGTGAACGATGGCACAAAGAATAGTGCGGCTCAAACGGATACTGTTGATGTCTTGGGTCCACCTACGATTACAACGGATTCCGGTTCTGCAGCATTTGTCGCAGGGGACAACACAACATCCACACCGGTGACTATCGATTCTGGATTGACTGTGACTGATGGAACTGCCACTACGCTGGCATCAGCGATCGTGTCGATTACAGGTAACCTTCACACGGGTGAAGACGTCCTATCATTTACGAATACCACTCCAGCCACTTTCGGGACTATCTCAGCAAGTTATAACGCTTCCACGGGCGTACTCACGTTGGCCTCTTCGGGAGCGACAACGACGTTGGCAGAGTGGCAAGCCGCTCTTGATGCGGTAACATACACAGACACTGCCGTTACGCCGAATAATGCGACTCGGACCATTAGTTTTACGGTTGTTGACGCGAGTGCAGCTACAAGCAACACGGCTACAAGAACTGTGGCAGTGACCGATACGGATCAAACTCCGATTGTGACCACAACAGGAGGTACAACCAACTATGTTCGTGGAACCTCTGCTGCCACGGTGGATGGCGGAGTAGCCGTATCTGATTTGGACAATGCCACGCAATCGGGTGCGACAGTGAGTATTTCTAGTGGTTTTCATTCAGGAGACATACTGACATTCGCAAATCCGAACCCCACTACATTTGGCAACATCGTAGGAACCTATAATTCTGCTACTGGTGTACTTACAATGACCTCCTCAGGTGCAACGGCAACCGATGCACAGTGGTCAAATGCGTTGAGCGCAGTGAGCTTCTCAAGCTCGTCCCAATATGGCGGGGCGCGGACAGTATCCTTTACCGTGAACGATGGCACAAAGAATAGTGCGGCTCAAACGGATACCGTTGATGTGTTGAGTAGTGATGCAAATCTAAGTAACCTCACTGTGGACCAAGGAATATTATCGCCGGCCTTTAATCCCGCAACTACGAGTTACTCAGAGACTGTTACTCATAGTGTATCAAGTGTCCAATTCACCTTGGCTTCCGAGGATGCAAACGCCACGGTAACCGTGAATGGACAGGCGCAGTCCGGCAGCAGTGCCGTCACAGTCCCTCTTAACGACGGTTCGAACACCATCACCATAGAGGTCACTGCGCAAAGTGGGGCAACGCAAACTTACACAATCGTAGTAAACCGTCAATCTCCTAGTATAGGACCCGGTCAGCCATTCATTAGTACATTCCTGGTCGTTGAAGATGCAAAAGTCGGACTTCCTTACACTCAGGGAATTTCTGCGGTCGGGG
Source organism: Alicyclobacillus curvatus (assembly GCA_017298655.1). GTDB lineage: Bacteria > Bacillota > Bacilli > Alicyclobacillales > Alicyclobacillaceae > Alicyclobacillus_B > Alicyclobacillus_B curvatus. Next base: position 4,065,052 of record CP071184.1, on the reverse strand, counting down.
GCACTCAACCGTATCACTGGCTCGTAACAGGCGGAGAACTTCCGCGGGGTCTAACGCTTAGCGACAGCGGCATCATATCGGGCACACCGACAGGGCTAGGCGGTCAGTACACATTCATTGTGCAAGTGGTGGATGCGAATCACCAGACGGCAACGCGCCAGCTGACCATGACCGTCGATGGGCCGACGTCGTATCCGACGATATCGACCACTCGATTCACGTCAATTGTTGTCGGCAAACCCTATTCACAAACGCTCAGTGCGACGGGGGGCTCGGTTCCGTACACGTGGCGTGTCGCACAAGGAGTGCTGCCATTCGGGATGACCCTGAATCCACAAACTGGAACGCTTGCAGGGACGTCGACGACAGGAGGGCAGACAACGGTGACGGTGCAAGTGACCGATTCCTATGGAAACACGGCTACACAGATGCTGACACTGAATGCGTTGAAGCCTAACCAGCGAGCGATTGTCTGGGATGGCAAGGTGCAGAACGTGCCGGCAATTGTCGGGAATGATAGTGGAACACAGACGACATACATGCCGATTTGGTATGTGATGCAGTGGGTGAAGTCGGTGGGCATCCAAAGCAAGTGGGATGGTCAAGCGTGGAAACTGACAACGACGGCTGCAGTGAATACGTCGAACATCCATGTAGGAAGAGGGAATACAAGCATCTATGTGAATGGAACACTGATTCAGGATGTGAACACAAAAGCCGCGACCGACCCGTCCACAGGACATTCGACGACGTACATGCCGATATACTATGTGGAACAAATTTTGAAGCGGGTCGGATTGACGAGCACGTGGGATGGAACGACGTGGACGGTGGCACCGACCACTGTGACAACAAAGACAACAAATGGCTAAAGACATATCGCCCGGCAGGTCTCTGTGTTCAGAGACCTGCCATTTTGGTCTGAATTTCGTTCGGAGCCTACCTGCGCAGAAGGGGGCGTTAGCGACACAAAGACACCTAACCAACGTTTGCACCGTTGCCTTTTAATCGGAAATCATGGCTACATTTGTTGCTTGATTCGTGATTCCCAGCCAATGACAGATGGTATCATATGAGTAACGGCCATTCGTATCAGTAACGGGTCTTGGCGAGGAGAGACAAATCCGGTGATTGGAAAATTTCTAATCTTCTACTTGATTCTACGCATCACAGGAAACCCATTTCTGGCCATTATCGTACTCCTGGCGATTTATTATTTCGTCGACAGGCGGTACATTGGCCTGTTGCCGAGCGTGATGAAGCCATTTCGCAGACGTCGCAGAATGGCGCAGCTTCGTCGGCAGATTCAGTTGAATCCTCATGACAGCCCAGCGAAACAGTACTTAGCAGAAGCCTATATCGAAGTGAAACAGTATAACAGCGCACTGCGACTGCTCGAAGACCTGCCTAAGCAAATGCAGGACTTTCCGGACGTCTTGTATAACACGGGTCTCTGCCATCTCAATCTCGGGGAGGTGGACCGAGGCGAGGCGCTCATTCTCAAGGCTCTTTCGTTAGACAAAAAGCTTAAGTACGGTGAGCCGTATTTGAAACTCGCCGCGGCCATCGCTGATACAAATGCAAAGCGAGCCAAGGAATATCTGAAGGCCTTTCAAGAACAGAATGTATCTTCCTGCGAATCGTATTATCGATTGGGGCAACTTGAACAGCTTTTCGGCAATTCCATGGAAGCGAGAGCCGCGTGGCAAAACTGCCTCGATACCTATAGAGCGCTTCCTCGTTTCCGACGGCGCATGGAGCGCCGCTGGGCAGTATTTGCATTTTTCCGCGTGACCTTCGGTAGACGTTGACATTGCTTGACTGCAGGTGCGAAGTCAGTTCATGCACGCGACATAACTCTGTAGCAATGCTGAATGCAATCGGCATTGATTCTCCTCTGATGCACGTTTATTTTCTTATCACTACAACTTGAGTTCCCTTAGTGACAACTCCCACAATCGTGTTGCCGCAACTGGGTCCAAGGCATATGGAGCAATGCCGCCCATAATGCCGGGAACAGCTCGGTCAGCCTCGTTGCAATCCTCGAAATAACGCCCACTGACGCCGTTTATGGCAGCGTGAGTGGCAACCAAAACTGAAGTAGCGGCTCCCTGCTGCGGAGATTTCCATACGATCTCGTTTCCTGGAGCCCTTGAAGATTCGAGCTTTGCAATACGTTCAGTGCTTAGCTTCAAATTTTGCACGCCAGCAGTCCGAATAGCCCCAGGCATTACAGCATTCACCGTGATCCCATCCTCAGCCCAGCGCTTGCCCGCTTCAACTGCAAACAGAATGTTAGCGGTCTTAGACTGACCGTACGCAAGAAGTGCATCATAGGGACGATGAAGAAAGTGGATGTCTTCAAATACCACGGGTGACCGAAGGTGACCTGCCGAACTGACGGACACGATGCGGGCCCCATCAGCAGATGCGAGTGCCCTATGAAGTCCGTGCGCCAAGGCAAAGTGGCCGAAATGGTTGGTCGCAAACTGTAATTCCCAGCCCTCAGGTGTACGCGATTCTGGCGTTGCCATGACGCCTGCGTTATTAACAAGAATGTGTAGCGGACCTGTCCAGGACGAAACGAACGACTTTACGGATGATTGGTCAACCAAATCTAACTTTTCTGCATGCACACTTTGATTCCCGGTCGTCTCAATGATGTCTTTCGCTATCAACCGCCCCGCCTCGATATTACGCATCGTAATCGTCACGTTTGCGCCAGCATGTGCCAAGGCACGGGCAGTCTCAATACCAATGCCGGAGGATGCCCCCGTCACAATAGCAGTTCTACCTTGCAGGTCAATTCCGGCAACAACTTCAAAAGCGGTTGATGTCGCGCCAAATGGTGTTTTAATCAGTCTACGGTTGGCCATACAGACCACCTCCTATTATTCTCACTTCTTTTCTGCTCAATCTATATGCGAATCACAGCCTCACCCCCCTTCGGAATAACGCACATTTAATAAATGAACGATCGTTTAAAAACCAACAAAACACGTTAAGCACGAATAGCATCCCAACTCATTTGAATAACAGCGTCCATATCGCGTGCGGTAATTTCAATTCTGTGGCGAATTTCAGCCGTCGCCAATCGGGCAATCGGGAAGTAACAGTACGACAAAAGCAGTTTAGCATCGTACGGCTTTAACTCATTTTCGCGCTTTCCACGGTCTATAAAATCATGGAGCGTTTGAATTGCAAGCTCTGATGATTCTTGCAACAGCAGTCTATCCAGCATAGGAGACGCAGTAAATTGCTCCATAAATAGAAACTCGTCTCGGTTATTTCGAACGAAATGTAGTAAATCCGTCATAATCTGTCGGTGGGCATCACAAATAGACATGGAACCATTAACGTGGCTTGTCATTTGCCTGCTCATTTTCTCCTTGACATGGAGATATACCTTGCGTAGCATGTCATCTTTATTTTCAAAATACACATAAATGGTAGCCGACGAAACCTTGGCATGTTTCGCAATTTTCGACATCGAAATGTCCGAAAATCCAATTTGGTTCAGTAACTCAATAGTCGCTCGAAAGATGGCATCCCGTTTGTTCTCGTCTTTATGTCTCATAGTTCTAAAATAAACGATCGTTCATTTTATGTCAAGTGGAACTCTTGCTCTGCCCCAATTGACTTAGTTCCGCACAAGCAGGGGAAAATCAGCAAGTTCATTAATGGAAAATTTTACAATTAAAGCATGTGCGCATTTTTTCTTAGGGCATTAGTTCGCTTCGCTAGAATAAACAAGCCAGCTTCTAGGGTTCCCAATCAGACATTGACGCCCAATTCATTCTTGCTTGTCCCGCTTCACCATACGTGGTCCCAACCCACACGCGACTCGATGGCTCGTTATCAAAGTAATGCATGAGCATGAGTCGGTTGCTATCCGTCATCTTGCAATTGAACACTTGGCTCGTGGGCATCCAATGCAAAGTCCCCTCATCCGTCGTACCCAGTTCAGTCTTCGTTGTGGTTCCAAAATAAATGAATTGCTGACGTAACTCCTGCTTCCTTTGTCTTAAAATCACATATCGCAACGCCAATTCCTTGACGTCTTCTGATTGCAATCCTGTCTCTTCTTTGATTTCTCTTAAACACGCAGACCTTAAGTCACCGTGTTCATTCGACTCCACGTGTCCACCAATACCAGACCATATACGTCCGGTATGAAACGTCTCTGTGATGACCGCTTCATGAGGAGAACACTGCCTTTGTGAAACAGGTAGGCGGTCGTCATCACCCGCATTGATTCTAGAATAGATATCCCCCCTAGCAATTACATTCGCACTCTACCGACTTTCGAACAAACAGATTACACCAGCACTAACCACACTCTGTGTGCATACACTGCAAGTACCAATACAAGAAGTAATACCGTCCCTAGCAGCCAACGCTTCCACATGGCTCATCACATCCGCTCATCCGATGTCCCTAAATGTCTGTTGTGCCTTCGAAAAGTCAGGTTGCACAGTCATCAAATATGTAGACATTTACTTGCTCCCGCTGTGGGTCAATTGCAGCAGAAACTCCCTATCTTCGGGAAATGCCAACGACAATGTCTTGAGGTCGTCCCAAGATTTCCATGCAACCTCATGAATGAGTCCGTCAGGGTCCTGGATGCATGCGGAGCCTGCGACGATGGCAACTTGAAAATAATGCACCTCGACATTCCATCCATATGACTGTCCATGCTTTTCAAAAAGTTTTTTACCAACCTGAATTCTGTATCCAGTCTCCTCCCATACTTCCCGAGCACAACACGCTTCGATGGTTTCTCCTTGCTCAACTCCCCCAGCCGGAACGGACCACTTCGGTTCCTCATCAGGCTTGCCTTGGAGCACCATCAGGATTTGGTGATGTTCATTGAGGCAACAGCCAGCTGCGCCACGCCAAAAACGCACTCCTATGTACCCCCATTTTGAGCAAATATAGAGATTTGAAGTCAGTCTCGCTACTCTATCAATCCTTTTGACATCCATATTGTACCATGTGGATTTATACTCTTTGTGCAATTCGTGCAGTTTGTGCAATTGCAGTGCTGCGAAAGCAAAACGGAGTGCTATCCGCGCTGCGGATCCACACTCCGTTCAACACATTCCTACAATTTCACACCTTAATTAGAAGCAGACGAATTTGTCGAAGAGCTCTGTGTCGTTGTTTGATTGCCTGAGGTGGAATTCGTTGCCGCGTTCCCTGAATCAGATGACTGCGAACTCGTTGGTGTGGTGCTTGAACCTTGAGCCTGAAGTTGGAGAATTTCATTTGTGAAACTGATGGCCGAGTCTTGAAGATGAAGAATGCTACTCTCAAGGGATGGACGCGCACCCATGTAGGGGGCGCCAATCGTTCCGTATTTCTTTTCAAAAGCCTTGATTTGAGCGTTGACCGCAGTCAATTGATTGCTCCAATACGTGTGCTGCCCCAAGTCGTGTTTCATCGCGGCCATCTGATGATGCCTGCTGTCATATACGACATTGTTCCACGCCTTGTCATTGGCATTGATAATCTCCTGACGTCGGCCCTGCAGCAGCCTCAATTCACTCATTTTGGCGGTGTTTTGAGGGATGTTCGCTACCGTTTGATTTAATGTTTGCAACGCGTTATACAAAGCGGTTGTTTGCGCATTGATGGTCGTTACCGTACTTTCCAAAGCCTGAATATCAGCACTCGTGGAGCTTGAATTTTGAACCTCTTGCCAAAGGGTCGTCTCCTGCTGCTGTTTCATCTGGTATTGCTGTGAAAATGTGTCAGTCGCTGCAAATGCAGTCAGTGTCATCATTGAGAGAGTGACGAGAGATACTGCTGAGGCGCCAATCACTGTCATTTTCGATTTTTTCACTTGGGTTGTCCTCCATCCATTTTCACCTTTTGTCAGGTGATTTGAGAGGATTGTACGAGCGTAATGTGTCATCAATATGAACCCTAATAATGGATATCACGGATTGAAGCCAATCGCCCATTTTAGGCAGGTGCCCAGGGGCGAAACGGACATTCGCGGAATAGGGTGGTACAGATGACGCATGAAAAGGGCGTGACAGGCCATGCAAATCCATGTCGTAAAACGGGGCGAGAGCCTCTGGTCGATAGCGGCGAGGTATGGAGTCCGCATCTCACAGATTGTGAATGCAAACGGACTCCCAAACGGAGACCAGCTCGTGCCTGGAGAAGCACTCCTCGTCCCAGTGGGTTACCCTGAATACACGGTCCAGGTTGGTGACAGCTTGTACTTGATTGCCCGCAGATATGGAACAACAACTGAGGCGCTGGCGGGAATCAACCGCATCGCAAACGCTGCAAACATCACCCCGGGACAGCGGCTCACCATCCCTGTGCTGGTCTACACAGTCGTACCCGGCGATACCTTGTGGCAAATTGCTGCGAAGTTTCGGACGACCATAGGAGCCATTGTCTCCGCCAATCAGTTGCAGGACGCGTCACAGATCTACGTCGGCCAACCACTCCGCATCCCAAGACCGCCAAGACCAACCATTGATGTCAATGCCTTTACTACTGTGTTTGGTGAGGCTGGGGCAAGCACGGTAGCGGAAGTCGCGGAATACCTCACCTACCTGTGTCCTTTTGGGTACCGCATCCAATCGGATGGCGGTCTCACGCCTGTTGACGACACGGCGCAGCTAGAGGTGGCAAAGGCCGGCAACGTCGTGTCGATGATGGCCATCACCAACTTCTCGTCCACCGAGACGGGGACGGCACTCGCACACACTGTGCTCTCGAATCCAAGCATTCAGGATACGCTGCTGACAAACATCATTCAGACGATGAATCAAAAAGGCTACCTAGGACTTAATATCGACTTTGAGAATGTGAGTCCAGAGGACAAAGACCTCTACAACCAGTTTTTAGAGCGGACTGTAAACCGGCTGCATCCCCAAGGCTACTTTGTCTCTTCCTCGTTGGCGCCAAAGACCAGTGCCAATCAGAAAGGCTTGCTTTACGAAGCGCATGACTACCCGGCGCATGGACGAATTCTCGATTTCGTCGTACTGATGACCTACGAATGGGGTTACCGTCTCGGGCCTCCGCAGGCGATTTCACCGCTTGACCAAATCAAACGGGTGCTTGATTACGCAGTGAGTGCTATTCCGCGGAACAAGATTTTAATGGGCTTTCAGTTGTACGCCAGAGACTGGCTGCTTCCACATGTACAGGGCATGCAGGCGGAGACGTTTGATATGCAAGAGGCCATCCGTCGAGCCGTAACCTACGGTGCAACCATTCGGTATGACAAAACCGCACAGTCTCCCTACTACAACTACACGGATGAACAAGGACGGGGTCATGAGGTGTGGTTTGAAGATGCGCGCAGTGCCGTTGCAAAGCTGGATTTGATTCAAGCGTACAATCTACGCGGCGTAAGTTACTGGGTGCTCGGGTATCCCTTCCCGCAAAACTGGGTGCTCCTGGCTGACAGTTATGTGACGCGCAAGTTGTAGACCCCGGATAGGCGAGCCAACCTGGCGCCTGTCTCCGGGGTCTTGTATGGTCAACTTCTTACTGCGTTCGTCTCCACGGGGATGAGGATGAAAGGTTTATTGTAAACCTGCGATGGCACTAGCCAAGTTCGCCACGTTGACCGACCCAATACCGCTTCCGTCATCATAGCCCTTGACCCCAGAGTAGTACCAGTTGTCGCCTGCCGTGATGTCATGGAAGGGCGATGAACTGGTGCCATACGCGTTTGGCGATGCGGCCAGCTGATACAGCATCGGGTTCAGAAATCCAAGGCGCGTCCCAAGGTAGCTGTCCATCAAAGCGGTAATACCTGCGAGCTGTGGTGCAACAAAGCTCGTTCCACCCCAACCAGCTTGCCAGCCATTGTTGCCAGGGCCGAACGTGTCATATTCAGTGTAGCCTGTAAACGGATCGGCGTTGAGCGAGATATCCGGTACGTTTCGACCGCCAGCATTCACACCAGCCAGGCCTTTCTGGTACCACGGTGTGGCCCAGGAAGAACTGATGCCGCCGCCCCCGCCGACCGGATAGAAGATGGATTTTGCCTGACCGTAGCTAAAGCTTGTACCGTACATGGTGTTGAAGGACTGATAGTTGTTCAAGATATAATCCCAGCCCCAGACGCTTTCCTGCGGAACCGTGTAGAATCCTAGGTTCGCCGGGTACGTTGTGCCGCCTGCGGCGGTGATGAACGGATCGGAAGCTGGGCTGTCGACAGCGAGCTTATTCTGATTGTAATTCTGGTCGTATGCACCAGAGTCACCTGAAGACGCAAACATGGAAATCCCTTCGGCAGCCCCTTCCTGGAACGCTTGATCCATCATCAGGTGATACGCCGGGGTCTCGTAACCTTCCCATTCTCCCCAACTTGTGGACATCACCGATACCTGGTCATCTGAAGCAACCTTGTAGAACAAGTCTACAAAGCCGGGATTGGTGTTTGGCGCTTCGTACACATTGATGTGCGCGCCCGGTGCCATCGAACCAGATTGCTGGACATCCAGTGTCGTCTCTCCGGCGCCCGGTTGATGCACGCCAGCGGGAAAACCACCGTCCACAGGAATCACGGTGATCCGGTTTTGCGATGTGCTGACGCCATACGTCTTCCAATATGTGTAGGCGTCGCTCGGATTGAAGTTGGCAAGCGTGGCAATCCCGATGGTTTGGCCCTGACCTGTTGCCTTCGTGTAAAGCGGGTTGATGTTGTAGAAAGAACGAACTTGTGCCGGGCCGTATTGACCTGGAGCTTCCGCTGGCGCACCGCTGGCGTCCATTTTCACTTGCGAGGTCTGGTTGGTATAACTGGACTGGTTCATCGTACTCGTCTTCAAATCAGTGAAAGTGGTTAAGCCTGTGATGCCAAGGATGAGGCCGCTGATGGATGATGGCACCTGGGGATCAGATGAATTCGCGAGAAACGTTTTGTTCCCGTGTTCGTACTGGTTGATGCTGACGTTAAAAGCACTTTCAATCGCCCCCACCGATCCGGTAGCTTGAATCACGAGGTTGTTCGCATATGTATTGGTGACGGTCAGTCCCTGACTGGTGAGGAAGTTCTCCACCGATTTCACGTCAGCGCTGCTCGGAGCAAAGTCCTGTACAAACTCATTCGCCGTTAAGAAGTGATGATAGTTTGCGCTAGTTGTAGCTTCTGTCGATTGAACGAAACTTGCCAGGCTCTGTCCGTTGTAACTGTGTGTCTTCAGAATGATGGAGATATCCATCTGCTCTCCCTGAGATGCGGCACCCTGGTTGGTCGATTGACTGAGCAGGTTCGTATCCGTGTTGCCTGTGACGGCGCTTTTCCCGTTGCTGGAGGCGTTCGCTGCAGCCAAGGCAGGTGATACCCCCACGTAGGCCATGGCAGCCACCATACAGGCTGTGGCAATAACTGATTTTTTCATTTGACTCATGTGCTTCATTCCCTTCTATTCTGAATATACCGTTAATTACACAACTGATTATACTATGAGAAGTCCAGGATATGTAGGAGCTAGACTTATGTGCTTGACATTGATTGTGTGGCATAGACTCTGTGGCGTTGGGTGCATTGGGTGCATTGGGTGCATTGGGTGCATTGGGGGCGCTAGGCGCACCTAGCACACCTAGCACACCTAGCGAAAATCACCTAGTTCCAAAAGCGAATACATACAGGGCGTGGGACGGCCGTCATCTGCCCCGTTGCAATCGGCATGCCGGTATCTGGGTTCATCCGGTATGTGACAATACTATCTCCCAACTGGTTCGCTACCAGCATCAAACTGCCGTCCGGCGTCAAGCTGAAGTTCCGAGGATATGACCCTTGTGTCGAAACAAACCCTGTGCCAATTAACCTGCCTGACTGTAAATCGATGCGAAATACTGCAATGCTGTCATGGCCACGATTCGAGGCATAGAGAAATGCTCCGTCTCGAGAGATATGGATATCTGCAGCAAAACTCGTGCCCATATAGGTTTGCGGCAGAGTGGGAACCGTCTCGACATGCATGAGCAGCCCGCTTTCAGCGTCAACGGAGAATGCTGTCACGGTGGAGTCGAGTTCATTGGTCACGTACGCGTACCGGCTCGTCGGGTGAAAGACAAGGTGCCGTGGGCCACTGCCCGGTTTCGCTGCAACGGTACCATGTAGGACAAGCTGCTTATTGGTTGTGTCCAGCTTATAGATAACAATTTCATCTGTACCAAGGTCTTGTACGTAGACATACTTTCCGGACGGATGGATGACCGTTGAATGTGGATGCGGTCCCTGCTGCCGTTCTTCATTCACACTTCGGCCCTGGTGCGAGATGCTCTGCTCGAGGTAAAGCACCGTGCTTTTCGCTCTCGCCTCCCCGGCGTGGCTGTGCGATTGATGAACGCGCTGGGGCTCACCTGCTTCGACTTCAGCACCTGCGTCATCTGCGTCATCTGCGTCATCTGCGTCACGGATTGAAAACAGCGCAATATTTTCTCCGAAGTAGTTCGCGACGACTGCAAAATCCCCGGTTTCATCCAGTTGCACATAGCATGGGGCCGCACCACGGGTAGATGCCGAGGTTTCTTCTGTGAGGCCACCGGAGTCCTTGTCGATAGAATAGAGAACGAGCTGCCCAGATTCATCAGTGGCCTCACTAACCGCCAATAACCGATTGTGGCCCTCATCAAGTTCCAAATACGACGGATTCAGGATGCCTGACTGGGTGTTCAGCAGACGAAGTTCCCCCGAGCCCATGTCCAGCTCATAGACGTATATCCCAGGCTCGTCTGCCCTTGCGTATGTACCAACGTAGACGATATATGTATCATTTACAGGGCCCCCTGCCGTCCTACCCTTATCCCGCATGCCTTCCCCCGCCTTTCCGCTGCTTCCCTGTCTGTTTGCTTTCCTACTCATATGCTTCTCCATCCAGTTTTACTTTTCCGTCCGTTTGCTTCGCTGTCCACTGCGCCGCGGTCAGAGGCCTTTTTCTGCCGGGTCTATCTAGAAGAAATCGTACAAAAACGGAGTCTGAGCAGGCACGCAGTGCTCCAACATTTGTACCATCTCTGGCGATCCGCTGATACGCCCCAACTGCTCCAACCGGCTCGGCCGTTGATATCCAAACATCATGGCTGTTAGTGTCTGAATATCCATAGATACGACGTCATGAAGGGAGTCCCCTGTTGACCCGACGGAAACCCTCTCGATGGTCACATCGTCGCTGATATTGGCCGGGAATTCAATCTGAAATACCCCTTCGTTCCACTTCGCATGAGGGTCTGTGATACGTACCCTGAGCGGCATGCTGAAATACCTCGATGGGTCGCCAGTCAGCGGGAAGCGAACAAATGGAAATTTCCTCAGGAAATTCTCCACATCGACGATTCGAGCCATAAAGTAAGGAACGACCTCTTGCTTGATACGTGGGTTTTGAAGCAGGAACGGCAAGGCATCATCTGTCGGGACAGTCAAAGTCACTTTGTCGGCCATCGAATCATGGTTGCAGACAAAGTTCCACAAACCCCGCCGTGCTTCTTCCGTGATATACGCAAACTCATGAATGGTCAGTTCAGACTGCTTCACCTGGTAAACGATGTATCCCTCAGCTTGGCCATATCGGGTTTGATAGACCCCCAAGACGGCAGCACCCCACCGCTTCCCCTTGCGCTGCCACCATTCTTCAGACCGTTGCAGCATGCCGCTGTACTGCGCTGCAAACGTCTCGTACAACAACTTAATTTCGTCGAGGTCAGTTTTTCGGTGGACAGAACCCGTGGTGGCTGCAAATGTTGGCCAATCCGACTTGTTGATTGTGTATTGCTTGCGATCGATGCAATGTTCCCACCCGTAGCGGCGGTAAAAGGCGAACGAAAACGGAGCCAGGAGCGAGACGACTTGGCCAGCTTCCTTCATCACGTAGAGTGCATGATGCAGGAGTTTTGCCACTCTTCCGCCGCGGCGGTATTCGGGCCAAGTTGCAACTCCGGCTACACCACCCATCGAAAATGGCACACCGCCGATAAAAACCGAGAGGGGCAACAAGTTAAGCTTCGCCGCAAGCTTGTCATTCGCGTACACAGCGTACATCTGCTCAGGATTCACATGCTGCCTAGCCTCTGCCCATTCATTCTCGGGAATTTCGTACTGAAATGCGAACTGGCTGAGTTTCAAGCTTTCATCGATATCTGCAGGTCGCAGTGTTCGAATTTCGTCCAAAGAGCATGTCTCCTTACGTCAACATCTGCAATAACTCAATATCTGCAACAAATCAACGTCCTTGTCTAGCATTTTGTCTTGATTATATCGCGTTCTCGGACAAACCCGCCCACGTTGTTCCAATGTTCACATATTATGTCGCGTGTGGGTTTATTTCCACAAACTAGAATACAGCTCCCCACGTGTCTAGTGTCAATGTCGCCTGCATAATGGCCTCATCAATCACACTGGGGTCCAGGTAGGTTTGGTTCTTTCCGTTTGGTGCATATGATACTCCTCCGAACACGGCTCGCTTGGAACCTTCAAACCAAACCGAGACGGTTGAACTGGGGCGTGAATCGTAGCGTGAATCGTAGCCTGTCAGTGAAGTAATGCCGCCGAGCGCCTGAACCACAGTGTCTCTTGACAGCAAATTATCTCCCCCGCCGGCGACAACCAGCACCGCATGTCGCGCGAGCGCTTCAGCAGCAGCTTTTTGAAAAGCGGGATCGGCGGCAAGTGCATGTGCTGCCTGTACCGGTGTGGCGTTTTTGGTAAGCGGCGTACGTTCGTAAATGATAATCTGGGCACGTTGATACGCCGGAGAGCTCAAATTATCGTATGTGATGAACGTGTACTTACCTTGTTCTTGTACCGGAATCTTCCCGTCTGGGAGCACCTTCCCGATGTTCGGACCGATGATAAGCGTGCGATACTGTCCAAAACCGCTCTGTACGGTGACCCCATCATAGGCATTGCCTGGTTTTCCTGTCCCTGCCTGAATCACAATCCACGCGTTCTGAATGTGAACCAAGTTTAACGTAATGGGGCGAGCCCAGAACCGATTTGGGTGGCGAAGAACCACAGTGGCATCGGCATTGCGTAGGCCATATGTGATAGATGCAATTTGGAAGTCCGCAAAACCGTGCGATATCGCTTCGCTTTGTAATTGCTGAATAGTTGTTTGGCGTCTGAAGACCATGTCGGGCGCACAGTATTTGTACGCTGTGGACGGTTGGCGAAGATTGTGGACAAACCCAAGAGCAGCTTCGCTCAGGCTGGCAGGCAGCGTCTTACCGGCCTCGCGATATTTTTGCAACAATTGAGGCAGCATGTACTGATTCACAAACTGAGCGAGTGCCGAATTTGGGGCGTAAACCTGATTCCCCAGAGTCATGGCCCCTGAGGTCGAATAATAACCTTGGTAACTCATTATGTCTTTTCTGCCTGATTCGGTCATGAAAATGTCAAACGGGAGTAAGGTACTTTGCAGCACAGGATTTGAGGCGTTTTTCCTCTGGCTCGCCTTCATAATCTGATAGATGTCATTTTGCTGTGACGCAGTCAGACTGAGACTGACACCGTCGACATCGTTTGGAATGTGTGGGCCCCAGTCATTTCCAAGTGACAGGCTGATGGTTGTAATATGCCGAAACTGAGCAGCATCACTGCTCGGAATCGGTGCAAATCCCGTCGTAAACAGACCGGGCGCTTGTGTCTTAATGTCTGGTCCGGACGGCTTCGTCGACAACTGCGGAAAACGGCCACCGTCCGCTACGAACACACCGACCACAGCGACGATACACACAGCAGCAATGGCCGCAGCAAGTGGCCCCATTGGTCGCCGGTGACTCATGGCTCGCTGCTTCTTGAAAATAGTCTTACTGCTGCGCGACCTGTCTTGAAGGGGTGAAGTGTCGCTGGGGGCGCTGCTAACCTCCCCTTGAATTGCGTCGCGGATGCGGTGGCGTAATCCGTAGTCATCGAAATTTGCCAAGAGGTGTTCATCCATCGTTGATTTCAGATTCTTAAGACTGTCATCAGTCCATCCTTGTCGCCTCGTCATCAATGGCACCCCCTATCCTTCGCAATTGATTCCTTGCTCGGTGGAGCCGTGTTTTCACGGTACTCAGAGGAATCGCGAGCATCGATGCAATTTCTTCAATAGAACAGTCCTCAACGTAATAAAGAAGGACAATTTCTTTGAGTTTCACTGGGAGTCGAAGAACCATCTGCATGAGAGCGCGTGCATTTTCCCGCTCCTCTGCCATTTTCTCGACACCAGGTGACGCGGCTACATCTGGAACCTCTCGGAGATAAACGAGCGGGCGGCGGCGGATTTGACGAGCGTGATCGCGGCAAAGATTTACAGCCACTCGGAACAGCCAGGCTTTTATGTTATCGGCACGGAAGACAGTTTCCCGGTGCCGGTACGCTCTTACGAACACCTCTTGGGTCAAGTCCTCCGCCTCGGCTTCGTCCCTGGTGTGGGCGCGAACGAATCGAAAGATATCTCGACTATACGTATCAATGAGCTTGTCGAAGTCATCCTCCACCGTCTCGCCTCCATCCATCTGCTATCTCATATGACGCTTTGCCGAGCAAAAGGTTCCCTAAACGGATGCATGAATCCTGCAAACGCAAAGCGACCCTTGAATCGGTCTGATTCAAGGGTCGCAGGTGGCATTGGTGTTACTTTACGCGATTGGACAGAGCGCATGCCGGACGAACAAGCACGCCAATGACACTGCCGAGCATTCCACCGATAAACCATTCCCAACCGTGCAAGCTGAACGATGCAATACCCGCGAAATACGCACCAATGTTACATCCAAAAGCGATACGCGCGCCATAACCCATCAAGATGCCACCAATCAGCACGCCGACAATCATGCGGGTTGGGAAGCGGCGCAGATACGGACGCGGAAACTTGCCAGCGAGACATGCTGCAAGCAGTGCACCTAGCATGATGCCGATATCGAGCACGGTCGTGACATCGTGGAAAATACCTTGGTGTAGCGACAGAGCATGCCCGGGGTTCTGCCAATAGCCCCAGTGCGTAACCGGTACCCCAACCACTTGCGCAATTTTGGCGCCCCACAGTGCAAACGCAGAAGTCACACCCCAAGGCTGACCAGACAGCATCAGAATTACAACGTTTCCAATTGCAAGCACGATGCCGCCCGCTAGCAGTGACCATGGGCCACGCAAAATGCTCTTTACTGTGAACGGTTCTTTCAACTTCATCGACTCGATGTTTCCGTTACGGCGTTTCTCTACCAACAACGTCACGACAAACACGATAGCCAGCAACAAGGCGTTAAACAGAAGTCCCCCGATGGGGCCAAACGACTTGATAAATGAAACGGGTTGAAAATGCGGTGTGCTCATCCACCAGGTGAAATTAATTGTGCCGAGGACCGATCCGATGACAAAGCCAACCAACGTCAAGACGCCACGGGCATCGCCTCCACCTGTATGATACAAGGTTCCGGATGCACAGCCATCGCCTAACTGCATCCCCATGCCAAACATGAACGATCCGACCAAAACAGACGTTCCAACCGGAAACACATAGCCACTGACGCTGTGTCCAAACATGTGACCATGCACAAGGACGGGCAGAAACAGGATGTTGGCAAACAGAAACATCAGCATTTGTGCACGTAACCCGACGCCGCGCCCTGCCACGATAAAATTCCGATTCGCCGTTGTGAATCCATACCGTGCATGGTACAAGGTCAGACCCAAGACTCCAGCAACAACGTACATCATCGCCTGTGACCACGATACCGACGTTCCGAGAAACACAAATCCAACGACAAACAGAGCTAGGGTCAGCCAGAGACCTGGCCTCTGTGTATTTTTTGATAGATGGAGTCCACTGTTCGAGACAGACGAACTATCCAAGTTAACAACATGTAGTTCAGTTGATGCCATGTGCATGTCTCCTCTCCGATGATGCAATCAATGGATTATGGCACTTAAAGATGAGCCCACGGCAATAATACAACTTTTCTTATCGGATTTCTATATTTATTTACAAGAGGTTTAGTAGGTTATTGAGGCAACCTGTTTTGGGGCAACCCAGACAACAGTGGGATGATTCAGTCAGGACGGTGGCATAACAAAAGACCCCCACACTCTGCAAAACAGTTCTGTAAAACAGTAGAGGGGGGTCTTGTTTGTGCTATGTGCTGATGCTATGACTGGTTTCCCTGATTGCGTTCTTGACTCGACATCTCAGACGCAATCGTCGGGCGCTTCGCCTTCTTATTGTTGCGCAAGCCCTTTTTATGCTCGTCCTTAAACGGCCAAGGTACCTTAGATTCACTGTTTGTCAATTTGTTTGCCTCCTTACAGCGACAACTTTCTAGCGACCTGCACAGTCATTATGCGACTTTGGTGAAGAAATCATGTAGCTCCGGGGTGGAAAAATCGTGGTATTCTGTTCTGGAACTGGAGTGAGCCTACATGCTAGACATTCGACGCAGCCTTGGTCAGTATTCCACACCACTTCAAACAGCCCATTACATGGCTAGACGGTTGCTGTCCTTCTTCTCATCGACCGAAAACATTCGCATTCTCGATCCCGCTGTCGGCGACGGCGTCTTCATCCGCTCGCTCAGTGATTACGGTGTAGCGACGAGTCAGATACAGGCCTTTGACATCGATCCCGACGTGGTCCGCGGCGCATCCTCCCTTCCCTGCGTAGTCTCTCTGCAGGACTTCCTATCATCTCCTGTAAACCATGTCGATTCGGGCGGATCGGTGGCTTCACCAGCTTCACCAGCTTCACCAGCTTCACCAGCTTCACCAGCTTCACCAGCTTCATCAGGGTCATCAGGGTCATCAGGGGCATCAGGGGCATCGGGGGCATCGGGGGCATCGGGGGCATCGGGGGCATCGGGGGCATCGGGGGCATCGGGATCATCAGGCGAGTTTGACGCCATCATCGGCAACCCGCCGTATAAATCGAAGCGTGAAAGTGACTATATCAAACAGCACCGAAGTCGTTTGGAACTGCAGTTTCAGGAGATTGGTATCCAGAACATGTACTCGATGTTTATCGTGCATGCGATTCGCAGCCTACGCGAGGGCGGCATATTGTGCTTCATCGTCCAGGATTCCTTTCTGACCAATGTTTACTATAAAAACTTCCGGAAATTCGTGCTCGACAATTGCCTGATTCACGAGATCACCC
This sequence comes from Alicyclobacillus curvatus, assembly GCA_017298655.1. Lineage (GTDB taxonomy): Bacteria > Bacillota > Bacilli > Alicyclobacillales > Alicyclobacillaceae > Alicyclobacillus_B > Alicyclobacillus_B curvatus. The sequence continues at coordinate 4,047,935 of CP071184.1, read as the reverse complement.
TAGCCCCGAGGCGGCTCTTCCATCAACGCGACGCGGATGTTCGTACTGCCATCCTTATCCTCGAGAAATGCACCACAACTGACAAAGCTGATGTCAGAGCTGCGCACGTGATGAAACTCGTCGACCGGCTCCACGATGAAACAGAGTACGACAATCCCCCGGCCGCCAACATACAACACGTTCGACAGAGAGCCTTCATCGAGATGGACCACCACAACTTCTTTATCAACGTGCCGCCTCGCATCATCGACGTCATTCTCACGACAGGGACAAAGCTTGGGGACGTAGTCCAGGGTGGCACTGGCATCTCTACCGGTCACGACGCCCGGTTTCTCCGTAAGATGGGCGATGTAAACCACAATGCTAAAGGGTTGCAAGAACAAGAGGATGTCGGGGAGTATCCAGCAACGAACGGGAACCTTGAGGACCATAACATGGAATGGGTGCCCTTCTATAAAAACGGTGGATGTAAAGACGCATGGTATTATGAAACACCCTACCAGATAAAGCGCGATTGGCAGACGCCTAGTCAGCAACACAAGGACTTTCTCGCTCGTAACAGCAGCTTTTACTTTCGGGAAGGCATCACTTGTTCCTCGATGGGCATCGAGTTTTCTGCCGCGTACCTGCCTCCAGGATGCCTATTTGGAGTAAACGCCAATTTTTTCTGTGATTCAAGCCATCATCTGTTCTACGTCCTCGGATTTCTGAACAGCCTTTTGGCAAAATACCTCATACGTGCTGTGTACAACCGGACCAACATGGTCACAGCGGGATATCTGAAGCGCCTCCCGTACATCGAACCGAACGTGTTCATCAAACAGGCTGTGAGCCAGCTTGCAAGATCCATCGTCGAGAAAAAACAGGAGAACCCGAATTATGACTTCTCCCTGCTACAGTCGGACATCGATGCACTTATTTTCCAAACGTACGGCATCAGTGAAGAGGACGAGGCGCGAGTGCGGCAGTTCTGTGCACACATGTTTGAGTCCATTTAGACGCATAGACTTTCGTGAGCATTGACGAGGCGGCGTGTGGATATTACCACATCATTGGTGGATATTACTACATCATTGATTGGTTTAATCCATCAAGCAGACACCCATTTATCACGAAGCATGCCTGTTGATGCGGCTAGGCTCTCTGATGTTGCGACGAGAACCTAACCACCCCGCACCAGCCAGCAATACCGGATACATCATCGCCCATCCGCTGAGTGTATATAACCCGATGCTCACAAGGAGAGGTATGAGCGGTACGATTTGCCGGAACCATCCTTGGCCCTTTAGCAGTTTCAGTGCAGACAACATGGCAATCGCGTACAACACCAGAAACAGCGTACTCGGCCACGTAATGAGCGCACCGAGATTGACGTGAAGCATGGTGTAGATTGTAAGGACGACAGCAAAGTTCGCGCCAAGAGCCATTAAAGCACCCGTGGGTGTCGCGTAACGCTTGTGCAACCTCCCGAGGAATGATGGAAAAACTCCGATTCGTGCCTGACTGTAGACCATACGGGAAAATCCGGCGATGTTGCCGTGTAAGGCAACCATTGTGATGAGTAGCGCCAAACCTCCGGTGACCATAGAACCTGCTTGGCCTAGACCAATCCCGACAAGCTTGCCAAGCGGCGCACTCCCTTCAACCGAACCGTAAGCGTGCGTGCCAACAGTTACGATGGACAGGGCTATGTAGAGTACACCGGCCAAGGTTGGTGCAAGAAGAAAGGTTCGCCTCAAATCCAAAGCTGGGTCTCGAAACTCCTCTGCCATGTGCGCCACCATCTCCCAACCCACAAAGCACCAGAATATCTCGACAGCCGACGTGCCGACAGGGAGCCAACCATGCGGCATAACCGGATAGAAGTTACTGACGCGAATGCTTGGTTCAGCAGCAACAATCGCCGATACCATCAAGATTGCAATCAGGAGCAAAATGAGTACCTGCGTCCACGATGCTATGTCGATACCTCGTCCATGGAGCGCCAAAGAAACGAGCAACATGACCGCAGCCATGAGCGGGATGGTCCAGTGTGGTAAGCCGAATGTACCGGCTACATAATTGGCACCGACCAACGCGATAATGGGTACGCCAATCGGAATGGTTCCCAGAAACAACCAGGCAGTGATATGACCTGCGATTGGTCCAAAGGCCAATCGGGCGTACTCGACGATGCCGCCTGCGTGGGGGTACTTGACGCCAAGCCTTCCTAATGTCATAGCAAGTGGAAATGCAAGCAGAGACATCAGCAGCCACGATAAAATCGAAGCAGGACCGGCTTGTTGAGCCGTGATGGCAGGAAGAATAAGGACTCCGGAACCCAGGACGGCGCCAATCGCCATCGCCGTCCCCTCGACCCAAGTCAATGTTCGCCTCAATTGTGGTTCTGCCATTCAATGCACTCCCTTTCGACATTCCTTCCACATGAGGGTACACGGATGTTACTATCTTGTCATACGATAGTTTCGATAGTAATCATCGACAGGAATGATGGGAGTGGCACAGTGGAACTCAAGCCTCTTCAAACCTTCAAGATTTTAGCGGACGAACTGAATTTCACCCGAACTGCGGAACGTCTCAACTACGCTCAGTCCAGTGTTACGGCACAGATTCAAGGACTGGAGCAAGAATTAGGAGTACCTTTATTCGAACGACTCGGCAGACGGATTCGTTTGACAGAAGCGGGTACTCGGTTGTTACGTTATGCGGACGAAATCTTGCGCCTGACAGATGAAGCTCTTCTAGCCGTCCCTGGCCTGGAAGAACCGAGTGGGACCCTGACCATAGGAGCCGTTGAAAGCCTCTGCACATACCGTTTAGCTCCTGTTTTAATGGAGTATCGGTCGCGATATCCAAAGGTCGAACTAGTTTTTCGAACGGGAATTTGTGTAAATTTGCGGAGAGAGGTGTTTCAGGGTAATTTGGATCTGGCCGTTACCCTCGAGGCAGTTGGGCACGATGAGGGACTCGTATTCGACGTACTGATGAAAGAACCCATGCTCGTACTTGCTCGACCAGATCATAAGCTTGTTACCAGAGAGCATGTACTGCCCGCCGATCTCGAAGGCGAAACTATTCTTGTCACCGAGCCAGGGTGTAGCTATCGAATGATGTTTGAACAGGCATTGATGCAAAGCGGTTTACGGAATCCCAAAATTGAATTCGCCAGTGTGGAAGCCATCAAGGAATGCGTCATGGCGGGTCTCGGTGTCACTTTACTTCCACATATGGCCGTAAAAGAGGAACTGAATCAAGGCTTTCTGGCAGCCCTGCATTGGGAGGGACCTGAATTTCCAGTAGTCACCCAAATTTGCTGGCACAAGGACAAGTGGATGTCTCCAGCGTTGCGATCGTTTATAGATGTCCTCCGAAGCAAAATAGTTTAATGATCCGATATCGGAGATTCCTCATTTTGCTTCTTCTTGTTCCAAACTGTCACTACCATGATATTTTGTCATAAGGTGGACGGTGTCTGATGTCCGGATTCTGACGGGTGTTATAATTTGTCCAAGTAAATTCTGAACTAGATTGGCATAAAAAAGTGGATCTCGCATTTTGCGCGAGACCCACACGTGAGATACAGTCATTCGCTTATTTCGTCACGGTCCACGTTGTTCCGTTCCACGTACTCTGCAATCCTACACGCTTCAGCAGTTGCATCACGTACCAGATGGGCATGTACGTTGTGGCTTTGCCTGTTGATGCGTCAGTTGCTGCCACTGTGGTGACCTCCTGTACTAAAGTACCGTTCAGATAGATGCCTGTCTTGCCACTGCCAGCCGTGATGTTTGAGAGCTCCGGTGTGCTTGACGTTGTCATGTGCCACTCTTTGCCGTCCCATGTGCTTGTGATACCCATCGGTTTGAGGAGTTGCATGACATACCAGATTGGCATGTAGGTGGTTGGCGTCGTCCCTTCCATTCGCACGATGTCCGGTACATTTTTTGGCGTTCCATTCCACAGCACTTCTCGCTGATTTGACCTCAGTAAGTCGACTGTGATGGTCTTGTTGGACGTCGTTCCATCTGCACCTTTAACCTGTATTGTCACGTGATAGACCCCAGTTTGAGAAGGTGTTCCGGAAATAACCCCCGTATTTGGATTCATGGTCAATCCTACGGGCAGCGTTCCACCCACGATAGACCACGTGTATGGGGTCTGGCCACCTGTCGCCTGCAGCGTCTGATGATAGGGCTGTCCGAGTCTTGCTGCCTGGTCGTTTCCGCTGGTCACGGAGATTGGGGGTGATGTACTCGACCCTCCACTATTGCTCGAACCACTCCCTGTTGCGGTGGTGCCGTTCACGACCAGCGTCAGCTGTTTGCTCGATGACAGGCTGTTCGCATCCGTCACCTTGACTGTAAACGTATAGTTCCCGGCACTCGTTGGTGTGCCTGAAATGACACCTTGAGTACTCAGTCTCAGTCCAGGAGGTAATGTTCCGCTCGTAATGATCCAATTCATCGGCATCATTCCACCATTTATTCTTACCTGACCGGAATAGGCTTGCCCAATCTGAGCTGGTTCTGGAAAAAACTCTGTGATAATGGTTGGAGGAATCGGCCCATGCACCGTAGTGCTCACAGAATCTGGTGCAGACAAGGCACTTGCTTGTCCGAAAGCGTTGACGGATGACACCTGAACCCGATACGTCGTCCCCGGTTGCTGACCCGTAAAGTTATATACATCTTGTGTCACAGATCCGATCTTCGTATTATTCAGGTAGACATCATACGACGTCGCCCCACTAACAGGTCCCCAGCTTTCCATCCAGCCTGTCTGCGTTACGTAAGAATGTTGAATTCCCGTTGGTGCACCAGTTGTCGCTGCCTCAATTTGAATGGTGGCTTGTTTTTGAACAGCTGGATTTGTGCCATATACGCTCGCAGTGACTGTAGCGTTCGTGTTGGTCCACGTCGTTGGCGCTATCCAGGTGTCAGAGTACAATCCACTCGCGTCGGTCGTTACAGATGGGGTTTGCCAACTACCTACGGAGCTGGTTAGCGTTACTTTGGCCCCGGGTACTACGTGTTCATAGACATCGTAGACAACCCCTGTAACCGTTACCGCCTCTCCCGACAACACCGTGGTCTTGGTCGGAACCACAGTGGCTGCACCAACAGCAAGTTGAATGTCGTTGCTGCTGAGTTGAAATTCATGCCATGCCTGAACTTGATTCTGACTATTGACTTCGTAAATGTCTAAGTACTGACCTGCATTTACGTTGTTGATGTCAGTGTTCGAAATGTACGGTTTGGTGCCAGTTTTCAACGGATCGCCAAGAAACGGAGATGCGGCGGGAGAATTGCCAAGGACGTATGCGAATGTGTCACCCTGCGTCTCTGGTGTCACCCTGACTTTCGTTGTACTCTGGCTGCCAATGCTGCCGGGTCCAACTGTCGACGTCGTTAAGTCTGGAGCAAGTTGCCCGATGTCGAACGACGTGCTCCCCTCGGTGTAAACCGTTCCTCCCACATCAGCCCAACCATACGTCAGGGTGTGTTGGCCGACCGCACTGACCGTAACCGGACCGCCGTACGTCTGCCAAGTATTCCCACCGTCAAGGCTGTACTTGGTCGGATTGGACGAATTCGTCGTATTAATTGTCACCTTGACAGGTGTACTGTAGACTCCATTACCACCGCTTTGCTTCGTGCCGGACAAAGACACACTGAGGGTTGAAGCTTGCTGTGTAATGTTGGCGAAAACAACACCTAGCGAGTAGGGTCCCGTGGCGATTGGGGAAGATGGTGTGTTTGTGGCAACGTTGATAGGCGTCACTTGTCCACCAAAACCGTAGTCTGTGACATAGGCCCATTTGCCATCGGGTGAAACCGCAACGCCTGTCGGGTGATATAGACTCGACGAGATTGCTGTCTCGGGCTGTGCGTGGGTTAGGTCAAATGGTGTCGCCACAGTGTTGCTGTCAGTGATATAAGCCTTTGATCCGTCTGGAGTGATAGCAATATCCCAAGTGCCGTTGTTCACTGCAATGGCGTTGTTAGACACTGTAGAATTGCTCAGGTTAATGGATGCGAGGTCATTCTTTTCGCTCTCTGACACGTACGCACTCGATCCATCAGGAGTCACGGCAACACCTTCCGGTGCTGCACCGCTTGGCAATGAGAGCGTCTTTGTAACCTGATTCGTAGAAAGATTAATAACGCTAACGTTGTCACTTCCGTAGTTCGCGACGACTAGTGTATTGCCATTTGGTGTGATGGCAACCCCAGTCGGCTGAGACCCGACCTTGATGTTGGTATGCGTGCCGCTTTGCAAGTTGATGGCAATCACATTCCCACCTGTCCAGTCCGTCACGTACGCAGTGTTGCCGTCCGGTGAAATCACGACGTGGCCTGCAGTACCGGGTGAACCGCCATTGGTCTCCGTGACGCCGAGGGGAATTGGCGTTTCTGCCGTATTCGTCAAGAGGTTGATTGGGACCAGCGAATTCAAAGTGGTCACGTAGGCAGTTTGTTGATTCGGTGCGACCGCAACGTAGCCTGGCTGAGTACTGTAACTTCCTCCGCTGTTGATCCATGAGGACTGAGGCAAGTTGATGTTTTTGATTTTATGTCCTGTTGCGACGTCGATGACAGCGACGTCCCCTTCATCTGATACATAGGCCATCACCGTGGTGACGGCGCTGGTGCCAGCAAAGGCTGTTGGGGGCAAAACTAGGGCCAATAGGGTGAAAATCGTACCTGCACTGAAGGCTCGGCGCCATGCAGAAACACGCGCACGAGTACACGGATGTTTATCTCTGTCATCAACCTTGTTTCCCGTACCATCTGGCGCATTTGCAATCGGTCTGCTTCCGGTTGTCTTCATTTGCAAAGACTATACTCCCCCATTCTTACACGCTTAAGCGCGACGTCGCTTTACGCCGTCGGACTTACTCCACGTCCCGACCACCACGCATCAATGTACCTATCGTCGCGTACGCAGTTGAACGTTGTCTGTTTCGTCTCGCTGGTAGATAACTCAAAACCTAGGGTAGCAAAAATCGGAGGTTTCATGGATTCATTGTTGGTTCATATTTGTTTCAAGGCTCATGTTAGGGGTACCGCCAACAAACGTGGAAAACGTACTCTCAGACAGTTATTGGATTGTGAAAGTCAATTGTCTCTACTCCAAGATGAAGAAACGCGGTTTTGAATATACCGCGCCACGTGTATTTATACGGTTCTCTGTGCCTTGGCTTCTGTCGCATTCGCCCCCTTTATTGACATAAATTTCATCACTGTTTTGGGGGGGGTGAAAAGTTTTCCGCTACCTGTTCGGCTTCCCTCACACTTGTCTGTGAAAACATGTTCTGATATGGATAGTCAACGCTATAGATAGCAATCACCTTGCCGTTTCGAGCATCAACAAGTGCTTGCACGTAGTTGATAGTGAACTGTCGAGCATTGTCCTGACCAGTAACGATGTACACTTTACGTGGATCAAACAAACGTCCATTGTTATACCACGCCAGTCCAACCTCACCAAACTGCACTTGTGAACTTGAGGCTACATTCTTCACTTTTTCGTTTGCGACTTGTAGAGCCTGTTGATAAGAAATCAATGGTCGAGTGAAAAACCAAAAGCCGCACACGAAAAGAATAATGAAAGCAACCAATGTGGGAAACCACCAGCGTTTTAGCTTTGACAAAAAATCACCCCTGCGGAAAAGGTACATAGTACTGCGTTTTCCTGCCCGCTAACGACAGAATCCATAAAATCCCTTAACGTATATTTATGTACGATGGGAGCAAATCCTTCTTCGTGATCAGCCCCCGTATGCGACAGAAGTAAGCAGGTCACATTGGCTTTGCAGTAGACCTCTTTTGGCTGATGAAGTTCTTGAGCCCATTGGTGACAGTAACTGGGTTTACTTGCTGGAGGAGAACGACGGTCATGTTATTCTGAAGAACTGCGTCAGCATAGTCATTTTGATTTTTTGGATTGCGAAATTGAATCCAGATTTGTCCGTTGAATAGTCCGTTAGCAGGTGGTTTGTACGATGTCGGCTTAACCTCCTTCAATTGAGACAATACATAGTTCATTTCTGACCTATTTTCGGTCGTGTATTGCGTTGCCGCTCCGTGAGCTGGCTGATAGACAATGACCATTTGCATGGGGTTTTTATAAACATTCCACGCTACTGTCGTTACATCATCTCTCTTAAATGTGAAGGGATTGAAGTAATATACCTGATGAATGTACCAAGCTACAATTCCTCCGATTATCACCACTAATAACGCTGAACTGAAAAGTATAGTTTTCCTTCGCACAAAACCACCCCCACATCATCATGAATGACGGTTCCGTTCACCTCTTCTGCCCGTTTGTCCCGTAACCATGGGCAAGCCTTAAACGCATGTTCATACGGCTCTTGGTCATTTGGATGAACTCCATCAAAAAGGAACCAAGTATTACATCCTGAGCGACAACTCTGAAGCCAGCGTTAAAGTATTTATCAGCAACACTCGTCGTGATCTCATATCTCAGACGCAGTTGTTGAAGCCCATCGTTTGAAGAGTTTGGACTGAAATTCTCTCTGCCGCCAACAATCATTTTACGAAAGATGTCCCCACGCAAGTGAACTCCACGGCTGAACTTCTCTGCAAGAAGTTGAGCCACTGTTGATTTTCCAGAAGCCATCACCCCAGTGAGAACAAATATATTAGGGGGAGTTCCTTCATGACTGTTGTGTCGACCACGATCACAAGTCATGCCACCTTCGCCTCATTTCTCATTTCTTAACCCGTTACTAAATATTTCTGCCCGAGAGTTCAGCAAGGTGAGCCAGTTGCCATCGCATGTTTATGCAAAAAAAAAAAAAAAAAAACGTCATGCCCCCTTACCAAGTACTGGTCGTATCTCCCTATGGCTTTAGTTTCCGCTCAAAGAGAAACCAAGAGAGAAAGCGAAGAATGGGAACCAGTAGGGCAACAGCTATCCATACCCATGATGGATTCCGCAGAAATAAAAAACCACATACCACTATGGCTACGATCATGATCACAACAGTCGACTGACTGTTAATCGGGGTACGTACCCCCTTTAGAGTTTTCTGGTTACGCATGTAACAGTCGGAGCATAACCCGTTGATTCCGCTTATGGACAAATAGGTGTAGAGATCATCGCGTGAGTCGAGCACTTTCCCACATTCGTAGCACCGTACCTCGCGCATTCATGTTCCCCCATCCAGTGTCCAACCATATTTATCCTAAAATTCATTATATCCAAAAAATCGAAAGTAGTAATATTGCATTTCCTCTGCCCATTACTGCAGTAACATTGAGTCTTTACAAACTGAATAATCATGCAAATATGGACAGCTCAGTTTCTAGTCTCATCCTCATGTCGATGTTTGTTATTCACTTCGAAGACTTGTGAACCAAAGCGACTATAATCTCAATTGCCGCACCAGAACCAGCCCAGCAAACATGGTAAACAGTACGTGTCCGATCCACTGTGACAACGAATCTGACTGAATGATCTTTCCATCGTTGACCGTGGTGGTTCCAGCATGCACAAGTCCAATAATCAATCCCAGCACCGTAAAAATCGTAACGGGACGAATCCAGAACTTGATGCGATTCACGCTACCATCACCCTTCTCGGGTTGTACCAGCATTAAACACTTATTGCATTGAGTTGGTATGTAGAATAAGCCCGAGCCGACCCGCCCCCGGAGGGGGGCAGTTTGACGCTCGGACTCTTCCCCGAACCGGACTTGCGACTTTCACCGCATCCGGCTCTCCATTCAAAGTAGTTGTGTTTGCACGTATTAGGACGACCGGTTTGGTTACTTACGCATGCGCTGCTGTCGCATTTGCCTGTAGCATGAAACGCACGAGGCAACAAGATTGTCTGGTATCAATTCCCCTTGAGATGAGCGTTCTCCTGCTGTTTTTGGAAGGTAATGGACATGAACATTTCGGCGCATCAGCTTGCATCCACAGATACTACATCGGTTGTTCTGCCGTTGTATAATGTGCTGTCTGTAATGCCCCCAATTCTTGGACAGTCCATATAGCCTCTGAATGAATCTGGTCTGTTGTACCTTCATCGTTTCGCGGAGCTTTCGGTTTCCATCTAGCCATTCTCGGTCCTCGACTACATAGGGATTCTTTTGTGAGCACTTGTCTGGATACTCTATCTTGTAGAGTCCAAACTTATCGAGCATATGCACATTGCCGTCGCCATCTCTAAACCCAAAATTCTTCGCCGTGGACTTCCGGTGGTGCGGTAGATTAGCAGCCTCATTGTATCGGTATTGAAATCTCCGAGCCACAACACCTGGTGGTTCTCGTGTTCTCTGTTTAAGCCTGTGAAACACAAGCCACCAGAGATAGTAATCGAGGGTAAGGAAAGTGTCCTTTGCGTTCCCTCGTCGGAAGTATTCGGCAAATCCTCGAATCTTTTTGTTTAGGAGCGCAATGGCAGCTGTGCCAGGTGCTATTTGTAGTGCCTTCGAATCCTTAGCTAATGTGTCTCTGAACCGTTGAATCACTTTTCGACTCGGCTTGGCAAGAACTCGTGTCTTTCCTTGCCGCGTCCATCGTCGAATGTTGAATCCAAGGAAGTCGAACCCCTCATCTGCATGTGTGACGAGTGTCTTCTCTGGGGACAACTGGAGCCTGAGCTTCTCCTGAAGGAATTGTGCAATCTCTTCCTTCAGCAGTTCAGCGTGCTCCTTACTTCTACAGAGAATTACCGCATCATCTGCATACCGGACAATGTAGCAGGGGATTTTCGACTTACTCCGCTCGTAAGGTGAAAGAAACTCATACTTGCTTCCAATGAATCTGTCCAGCTCATTCAGATAAATATTTCCAAGAATTGGACTGATCACCCCGCCTTGCGGAGTACCCAGTTCAGTTTCCTCAAATTCTCCTTCGTAAATCAGTCCCGCTTTTAGCATGTTGCGGATGACTCGTGTGAGTCGGCGATCATGAATCGTCCGTCGCAAAAGGCTGAGCAGGATTTCGTGATCTACGTTGTCGAAGAATCCTTTAATATCGAGTTCGACGATCCATTCATAGCGGTGTCTGCCAATGAGAAAGCGGACTCTCTCAATGGCGTGGTGTGTGCCGCGAAATGGTCGGAACCCGTAACTGTGCGGGTGCTGCTTCCCTTCGTAGATGGGTTCCAGGATGCTGCGGACAACATCTTGGGCAACGCGGTCGACGATAGTGGGGATACCGAGCGGGCGCTTTTCCGTGGGCTTGTTAAGCTTCCGGATAAATACTCTTCGTACCGGGCTGGACATGTACGAACGGAGTACATGTTTGACTTCTTTCCGAAGTTGCTGCCTAGCTTCCTGCGTTGTGTAATCCTTCTTCGTCATGTTATCTACGCCGGATGTGTGCGCACCTGCGTTACTGAGGACGTTCTCAATCGATTGGTCAATCCAGACATTCCATCTCAGCAGATAATGCAGTCTTGAAAAAGGTCGTTGCTCCAAAGAATTTCGTGCAAGGCGCGTTTGTGTTTCGAACCTCTTTCTCTCCTGAATGGAGGATTGAGTGATGGTAGTAGAAATCGCAATCACTCCCTTTGAGGGAGTCCTACTTTACTTGCGCGCACCCTACTTCAAACTGGAACCCTTCGCCATGTAATGGGCTTTCCCCACCGCCGACTACTACGGTTCCTCCGCCCCGACACATTCACTTCAACGTAGCTGTCCATCCCTGTCGGGACGAATGAATCGGTTCCCATGTTCACTATGCACTGTCTCACTGCCTTAGGTCGCCACTATACGCGGGGAAGATTCAGGGCGTTGCACCTCTATACTGCCCTGACCACCGGGTCATCCGGGTCGTGTCTCCAAACGCAAGGGAGTCACGCTCATTCCACACACTCGTATCATCCGACGTTTCGAGTGTTGCAGTTGACCACGCTTCAGACATGGCTTTGCTTTCGCTGACCATAGCAGGTCGTTGAGGCTAGCCCCGCATCTTGGGAGGTCGGTTCTCCCTCACGGGTACATTGTTGGATGGGCTTCAAACCCTGGGTCTGCTCAGACCCAACGCATGCCATCCTAGCCTTGGCGAGATGAGGTACTCGCCAACCACCTGAGTTGGTGGCTTCAGTACATAGCGCCTCATGGCGCACTGCACTCTCCTGCCCTTTAACGTCACAGCCGGTCGTATCCGCGAGTGAATAATTATGTATTTAGCTTGTGAAGTCCCTAAGCGTTCATATCTTCCATCGCAGGTACGTTAATTTCTTTTACACATGCAACTTTGGATAGACTTATCACGCATTTCGCCAAATGAACGATATCGTGAGCAGGGATTCGCTTACCTTGAAATTCGGAAATCGCTTTTTCTGACCCTTGTTCAAATGGGGTCTCCGCAATTTCACCTGGATTAATAACTGTCACTCCAATGCCATACTTCCTTACATGTTCTCGAATGGCACTGCCTACCCCACGGATGCCAAATTTAGAGGACACATAAGAGACCTGAGAGTTCCCTGCATTGTCGAGCCCTGCCGTCGAACCAATCAAAATAATCTTAGCGTTCTCTCCTCTCTTCAGATTGGGCAGCAACTTTTGAATTGAGGTAATTGCAGAAGTCTGATTGACGGTAATAATCTTCATTTCACAAAAGCGTCTCCCAATCCTTTGCTTCCACCGTATATGACGAAGTTTTTCATGAAGTTCCTCCCATTTGTAAGATAGAAGTGACCTAAAGAACGGTTGTACTATAGTTTGACGGCAATTCGTCTTATTCTGCACTTCTGCCCGTTTCTTCAACGACTGTAACGTACAATAAACAAATGAATATACATTACGATGCATACACGACCGCCATTTTCTGATTGCAATGGCATCTGGCCGCATGTAGATTCCAACCAGAGCCCCGAAAATTCTGTACCGTTTTATCGCTTCGGTCAACAAGGCTAGGAATCCTTGGACATCTTGCTTCATCACCTTTCTGACATTGTCAGATGGCTAACAATGATTCCCCTTACCAGCTGTTGTAGGACGTAGCAACTCTTCTCCGCGAGCGAGACCAAGTCAATGGTTGAAGGAAACCCCTGCATCTTCCTTGGCGCCGCTAAACTCCATGAATGTGAACCGTCACAACGTGATTTATCACGCACAAAGGTCACTTGGAAAGTGCTTCAAAGGGGACCAGCCCAGGCAAACCAGTTGTGACCGTCGTTTTCCTAGCATACGCTCCACTCTGTTCGTCCCTGACAGTCACACATCCTGTGCCAGCCGTTTGAGTGAAGGTCCTGACAGTATGATTTGCATAATGAATGACCAGACGATAATCCCACACCACCATGTTTGTATACGCGGGGCAGGTGTATGGCATATTGCTTGTCGTGACGTTGTGTCCGTCTTGTATCAACGCTTTGTATAGAAATTGCATCCTGTCACCTGTGAGCGTATAGGTAACCGATTTACGCTGAGCATCACTGTTTGGGTCAGTGTATTTGGTAACCACAATCGAAGATGGATTCGCGGGGAATGCAGCGAATCTATTCGCGGTGGTGTTCGAAGGGATACTTCGGTACGCGTTCCAGTGGTGAAGGCCCAAAGCAATTCCCACTGCAGCAAGTATCAGTATAAGAACCCAAACTAAAATCCACAGTGAATCACGTCGATTCATGAGAACACCGCCCTCTACACCAGTTCAGACGATGAGCCCCATAAACGACAGCACAGTACCTTGTCATCTATCTCGATGCGTCTTCTTACTGGGGCAAGTTCGTCAGCTATTCATTTCGTTTTCTTACAACAAAATAAGATAGAAAGCCTAATACAAATCCCTTGACCGGATCGGTGCGGGTACTTCCAACAGTCCCACACCAGCGCCGAACCAACCCCGAGTGTTAAGACGAAATGTTCAGACTAGACTATGTGCGCCGAATTGAGCCTTGATAAGGTACAGGGCTAACATCTTGTTGCCCACAAATCTTTACTCATTCCGCAGCTATCGCGGCAATGGCTTCAATTTCGACGAGTTGATTGGGATAGCCTAACACGGTCACACCGGACAAGGTGCTTGGCACATCATGGTCTCCAAATTCTCTTTTTACGATGTTCCAGGTGTTTACTAAGTCTGCCCTATTTTGAGTTGCCACGAGGACCCTGGTATACACCACGTTCCGAAGCGAAGCCCCGCTATCATTTAGAGCCTGCTTCAAATTGTCAACGCATAGCTTTGCTTGCAGCTCATAATCATTGACAAATGGCACTCGCCCGTCTTTATCGATAGGACAAGCTCCGGCTAAAAATACGAGATGCATTCCCGCCGGTACCCTACTGGCGTACGGGTAATCAACGGAAGCCAGATTTGCTGATTGTATATATGAAACCTCTCTCTCCATGCTATGTTCTCCTCCATTCGTAATTCACGTCAGCTTTCTTCACCTTTAGCAAGTAGACTCACTGCCCTAAAAATTGACTGTCTGGTCTCACTTGGAATTTCCACGGTATCTGCGTCGTACGACGGCCCGAAAGGATGTGTCGGAATCCAAGCCGTGGCCAAGGCCATAAGTGCAGTCATCAGGAAGCCAGGAGTGAACGTCGTTCCTAAAAGGCCATCGCGTTGCGCATCAATTATCGCTTTAAGTTTCTTGTCGCGGACAGAGGTACGCTCGGATATATTGTCTGCCTTGTGCTCCAAACTGTGCCATGTCATTAACCGAACGATATGTGGATGGGTCATAGCCCAATCAAATACTTTGACCGCATAACCAGGAAGATCCTCGGGTGTGAAGGGCAACTCCTCATAAATGCGCGTTAAGTGTTGCCCGAGGACGGTTGTAAAAAGCGTTTCCTTATTTTCAAAATAAACATAGATGAGATTCTTGTTACATCCGGCATTTTTAGCGATCCGGTCAACGCGTGCACCCGCAATGCCGTAAGCAGAAAACTCCTCCATCGCCGCATGTAATATTCGTTCTTTCGTTGCCTCAGCGTTTCTCAAGGGATTCCCCGCCTGTTCAAAGCATAAATTAGTGTTTTCAATATATCACATAAAATATCACACAAAGGCACAATTGACTAACTGGTTAGTTTCAAATAATATATAACCAACCAGTTAGTTACATTGAGACACAAGCTTTTTAAACTGTCTGGTGAATCCTGCGAAGAATGGGGACTATACAATGTTACCATCCAACGTCACGTTCAAAACATCGACTCATCCAGGAGGCAAACTTTAATGAGACTTTCAGGAAATACAATACTCATCACAGGTGGCAGTACGGGCATTGGACTTGCTTTTGCAGAGCGCTTTATCGCAACAGGCAACACAGTCATCGTTTGCGGACGGCGCGAAAGTGTCCTTCAAGCTGCGAAAGAAAAGTTCCCAAATCTCATCACTCGCGTCTGTGACGTTGGACTTAAATCCGACCGAATCGCATTGTTTGACTGGGTGACAACGAATTATCCAGACGTCAATGTATTGGTGAACAACGCGGGGATTCAACAGCGCTTTCATGTACTGAAGGCGGATGCGAAGGACAATTGGAGCTATTACAACAATGAAATCATGGTCAATGCCGAAGCTCCTATTCATCTATCCATGCTGTTCGCGCCATTTTTTGCACAAAAAGAGAAGGCTGCCATTGTCAATGTGACGTCCGGTTTGGCCTTTACGCCTCTGGCGATTGCCCCCATTTATTCGGCGACCAAAGCGGCACTTCACTCATATACGATGAGTCTCAGGCACCAACTCGCTCATACATCTGTCGAGGTCATTGAAGTGGCTCCACCAGCTGTGAACACCGATTTAGGTGGGTCGGATCTGCATGTACATGGAGAACCCTTAGATGCCTTCACAGATGGAATTTTCCAAGGTTTCGAAGACAATAAGCAGGAGATTGGTTATGGCTCGTCTGTGAATCGCCTACGCATGTCGCGAGACGAGGTCGACGTATACGTTGAAAATATGTATCAAGCGATAAAAAACACCATTGAATGATTTTTATTGAATGATCTTTAATGAGGATAGGGGTTGTTTTGATTCCCTTAACCGCCAAGCGGACTCATGTTCTGTAAGATGACTTCGAGCTGAGAAAGTGGAATGGTGGTAGATGACAACAGAACATACGTGCCTATTGGCTCATGTATTGATAACGTCAAACTCTTGTCAGCCATTGTGTAGACAGTGACTTTGCTCATTAGACTTTGCACAGTTACCACCGTTGATTTTGCCACCGTTCCACTTGGCGTTATGGATTTCGGACTCTGCATCAGCGTCATGTCCTGGAAGTGAATTGTCACTGCGCTGTTGTTTGACTCAGTTCCCACAAATGAATCACCCTTAGCGATAAACACTGGAAGGTAAAAAGCGTTAAAGGATTTCCCATAAAGTGCCTGGCTGATTTGTTGACC
The DNA here is from genome assembly GCA_017298655.1 of Alicyclobacillus curvatus. Taxonomy (GTDB): domain Bacteria; phylum Bacillota; class Bacilli; order Alicyclobacillales; family Alicyclobacillaceae; genus Alicyclobacillus_B; species Alicyclobacillus_B curvatus. The sequence goes on along the minus strand of CP071184.1, from coordinate 4,031,581 downwards.
GATACCACTATCGTACCGCCATTGTTTCAATTCTGCGTTTGGCGACGGAATCGTCGGGGCTTGTGAAGGAACCTTCCACCCCTGCAGCAGGGACATCAGTTCTGACCTCGCAGTGCTCACGTTCCCCGTTGCGGTTGCTTGAATCACGTAGGCGTATTGCCGCCCATAACTGATGACATAGAACTCGTTCGTCATTCTGCTACCGCTCCCAGAAGCGGCTGCGGGAGGCGTCCTTTGGAAATAGACGAATGTCGCTAGACCTGCGGATGTTGAAACGTTTTTATGACTAATAATGTTTGCATGGTTTCCAACGACGGCTGCGTAATTTTGGCTCGGCGGTAGACTTGTGGCCAGCACAGTAAGCTTCAAATCCTTCCACGCTACTGGCTTGGTCGTGACGGTCTGACCATCTGGTAACGTTAGGGAAGTATTCAATAGAGGGTTCCCAGACACATTGAACTGAGTCTGCCATTCATCATCTTTCAACCAGGTGAACAGCTCTGGAGAGTTGAGGTACGTGATATGCTTCCCTGTGCTGTAAGCCACCACGTTTGGCTGGTACACAGCCACATACTGTCCGTTCTTTTGCTCAACATGACTGACGGGGTAAATCACGATTGACTGATTATTCCATCCGACAATGTGCAACTGGGCAGGACCAACATAAGAACCTATATTCACATTCGATGTGTCAATTTTGCCCGTATAGAGTTTTGATGACTTCAACCATGCAGAGACACTGCTTTCAATTGCCGTTTCATTGTTCATCAGCCATTTTGTCTGCGCAGGGTTATCAGCCGTAATATAGATGGACTGTATGGATGAAGATGCTGGGAGCGACGGGACACTTGGTGTATGGGTTTGAGCAGTTTCTTTGGAGCGTATCGGCTTAAATAATCCCTCGTGATGAGTTCCATAGGCTATCCCGCTTGTAATCACGACAAGTGCTGCAATCGCTGCACCGAGTTGCCCCAAGTTGGAACGATTTTTCTTCTTTTTTACAATAGATATTACCGTCCCATTTTGTTCTGTATCCCTATCGATGCGTCGTTCAATGGCGCCCCATAGTTCTTGTCGTTTACTTGGCTCTAAAGCGATTTTGGATAATGCTTTTGCGGCATCTTCAGTTTTGCGCGTTGAATTCATTATCATCTCGTACCTCCTTCCCCCGAGACAACTGTCCTCTCAGTTTGATGAGTGCTCGCATGTCCGTAACCCGGACCTTGGCTTCAGTCCACCCAAGCGTTCTCGCAGTCTCGGCAACCGAAAGGTCTTCAACATGGCGCAAAATGAACACCTGGCGGTACGATTCTTTAAGCTGCGCAACCGCATCTTCCACCGTCATCACGTCCGTAATGTCTTGTTGTTCTTCGGCCAGATATGGTGGCGTGTATTTGGACAAAAACTGCTTCTTAATCTTCTTTTCCCGTATGAGATCAAAGATATAGTTGCGAGCAATGCTGGCTAACCATGTCTTTTCCGAAGCGTCCCGCCGAAAACTGTGCCAAGCTTTGAAGGCTCGAAAGAACACCTCCTGCACCACATCGTTTGCCTCGCTGTCGTCGTTGAGCGTCAACCTTGCGTATCGGTAGATGTCGTCCGCATACAACTCATACAATCGATGAATTTCCTCTTTTGCATCAGACCCCATGAACAATTACCACCCCTTTCCGGGTATCAGTCTTCGCTACTAATACCCTCCGGTTGGGGTTCCACTGTACATCCACGGTGAGTTCGAATTCCAACGATTCCCACGGTATTACATCTCAATAGACTGTCGGGAGGAGACTCCTGTTACAGTTCATTTTGAAATCCAAAAATAAAGGCACGATACAAAAAAAAGAAACGATTCACCGGTTAGCGTTTCAAAAAGGCTTCGGAGCTTGTCCGAAGCCTTTTGTCCTGTTTCTCGATTCGCGACCACCCGTGTGAGTCTGCGTGAATTCCAAGTAAGCGAACTTATCCCGGTTCATAACCCATTCGGAGGCACCGAAGGTATCGCTGTGTCCGCATCTTGGATGGTCCGCACAGTGAAAAGTGGGATGAAAATCTGTGCTAAGGGACCAATCGACAGGGCGTAGAGGAGTGTTCCAAAGCCAACATTCCCTCCAAGTACCCAGCCTGCGACAAGTACCGTCACTTCAATAGAGGTGCGGACAAGCCTGATGGACAGCCCACGCGCAGCAAGACCGACCATCAGTCCGTCCCTCGGTCCGGGACCGAGGCCTGCCCCAATGTACCAGCCTGTCGCCACCCCGTTCAGCCCCACACCAACAAGGAGCAGGGTAATGCGTGCCGGGAGTGCGGTCGGGGGTGCCACGTGCGCAAGGAAGATGTCCATCACGCCACCCACCACGAGCACATTCAGTAGTGTGCCGAGGCCGGGCCGTTGTCGCAACGGGATCCACAGGAACAGGACTGCAATTCCGACGAGGATGGCCCAGGTCCCGATGGGTATGCCTGTGTGTAAAGCGAGCCCTTGCTGGAAGACATCCCAAGGGTCAATGCCAAGATGCGCCAGCACGAGGAGCGAATCGCTGACGCCATAGAGTATCAGCCCTACCACCAGCCTCATGACGCGAAGCCATAGGCGGTCTCGTGCATTCGGCGGTACCACCGCTCGAACGATTGGCGTTAAAAATGGGACCATGGGAAGCCTCCTAACCTACAATAACGAATAAAGCTGCAGCCCGGATGGTATGCTCGGCAATCGAATTTTGAATCATGGGTCAATTCTACAAGAAGGAACTGTTTGGCGATGCAGGTATAGACAAAAGTGACGAGACACATGAGAAATCACATGCTCGTCACCCTGTACGTTCGGATACTGACTATCCTTACACTACAGCGAAGAAGACCAGCGCCCAGCCTGCCAGGAAACACAGTCCCCCGATTGGGGTAATTGCACCAAAGGCCCGCTTTCCGGACAGGCTCAATATGTACAGACTGCCCGAAAAAAGTACAATGCCAAGGGCGAACAGCCAGCCTGCAATCGAAAGCAGTTGGTGCGAAGGCCCGAAATGAAAAAGGATGCCGACCCCGAGCAGGGCCAGTGCGTGATACATCTGGTACATGACACCTTTTTCGTAGACACCGAGCATCTGTGCAGACAACTTGTCCCGCAGCGCGTGCGCTCCAAACGCCCCGAGTGCAACAGATAGGAAGCCGAAGATGGCTCCAACAGAGACGAAGGTCACTTTATTTCACGCCCTGGTTCAACTTCTTAATAATCGGGATTTGTCCACGGTGATGGGCTGTATGCGCGATCATATAGGACAACAACTGCCGCTTGTTCAGCTCGCCGACGCCAAGTTTGAGACCTGGTGCATCGAGATCGGCCTCTGTCAGACCTTGGAGGGCAGCTTCCGCTTCACCAAGACTCGCTTCCCACCGGCTGCGGATGTTGGCCAGCTCAGCAGGGCCTTCCTTGAATGGGGTCTGAGTGTTTGTATCGTTTGGGGCTCCAGTGAACGCGGAGAGGAATTTGCCCTCGACCAAAAGAACGTGATCGATGACGGCGGCAACGCTGTTATATTCTGCGCCGCTCTTCTTGGTCAAGTCTTCGTCGGACATACCCTCCAACATCTTGTCGATGGTGGTGTGAAGCATTTTCAGTAACGCTAGCTGATCGGACACTTCTTTGACCATTCCAAATCCCTCCCATGTAGGTTTCCATCATGACGACAACCATCACCCATAAAGCTTACTACTGAATGGGCGTGAAAGACTAGTTCCAGTATTCGTTCGGCACTTCTCACGACTCACGATCAGCTCACGGCTCACGAACTGCATGGATGACGAAGGGTGCTTCTGGTGATCCAAAGTGCACGTTTCTACTAGATGTCATGCTCAAGGTGCGTGGCAACCGCGACGCAGCCGGAGCCGCAGCGGCGGCTGCCAATCCTCCAGTCTCGGGGCTCTCCTCGTGTAGAGTGCACTCGACCGTATATACAAAGGGTGTTTCGACATAACAAAGGATCAACTGAAACTGGTCCGAACTCCGCCATGTACCTCGTACAGCGAGTGCATTACTTTTTCCTTCAAGGGACAAAAAGCCGTGTTCGGGGGCGCTCTCCACCCGCCAGGCCCCATACTCACCTGTAACCGTGTAATCCGTGTCTTCCGTTGTGAAAGACAGGGAGAAGGAGTCGGCAGTAAAGTTGAATTGTACCCCTGTCACGTAAAGTGGATTCGGGTCAAATCGAAACTTTGCGCCTGACCAAGCGATAGGCCAAGCCTCAGACCAGACCTCAGATGGGGAGCCAGCTCGAACCCCAGACCCGGCCCTAGACAGGCGACCAGACTCGGGCTCAGGCCGAGGGCCAGACTGGGGAGCAGGCCCGGGCTCAGGCCGAGAGCCGGACTGGGGAGCAGGCCCGGGACCAGACCTGGCCTCAGACGCGGGATGAGCCGCGGGATCAGAGCTACTCGCCGGTGCCATCTGAGATACATCAAGTACTGGCAGTACCGGTGATACCGGCGGTGTATATAGGTCTATCTGCAAGGCTTGAATCTTGGCGGTGAGCTCACGATGCGTATCGAATTGGTCGGCGTTCTCCTGTACAGCTGTGCCCGGCGAGCCCAAGGCCGGCAAGAGGTGCGCCCATACTTCATCGAGAATTCCCTGCATGTTGGCCGATCCGCTCGTCATCGCGATGACCGCATCATGACTCGGCAACACAATGCAGAATTGACCGAACGCACCATCGCCACGGTAGACGTCGTGCCTACAACGCCAGAATTGGTAACCGTATCCCTGGCACCAGTCTGGATTGTCAGTTCCATCTGACCACGTTGGCGTTTGCATGGAGGTTGCGGCTTGCACCCAGTCTTCCGGAACAAGCTGAACTCCGTTCCACTTTCCACCGTTCAGATACAGTTGCCCAAATTTCGCGATATCCTCTGTACGGAGGCTGAGTCCAAAGCCGCCAGTGTTGATGCCCTGCGGACTCTCTTCCCAGGTCGCTCCTGTGATACCGAGTGGATGAAACAGTCGCGGTTGCAGGTAATCAAGGAGTCGCTCCCCAGTTACCGTTTGAACAATAGCGGACAGCATGTAGCTGGCCCCAGTGTTGTACAGGAAGTGCGTGCCTGGTTCACGCGTAATCGGTTGACTTAGGAATCCGCGAACCCAGTCCCCATCTCCCTGTTGATGAATGCCAGGCATCGTATCGCTTGTGTGCCCCGTAGTCATGGAGAGCAGATGGCGAACGCGAACCGAGGACATGTTCGATTCAATCTCCGGCGTGATGTAATCAGGGAAGAAAGACAGCAACGAGTCATCGAGAGAAAGCCTGCCCTCAGCAATCGCCATACCAACCGCCGTGGACGTAAAACTTTTGCTGAGTGAATAGAGCATGTGCGGTCGATTGGCCGCGTACGGCTGCCACCAGGCTTCGGCAACCACGGATCCGTGCCGGATCATCATGAAACTATGCAGCCCCAGCCGCTTATCGTTGACAGCATCAAGAAACGAGATGATGCCTGCTTCAGAAACCTGCTCATCCTTCGGATGACTCCGCGGGAGGGCGGCGTGGGCCGTCGATAAGCTGCCGGGGGTGGATGGGCTGTCAGTCATAAAGGTGCGCTCCCTTCATGTTCCTTCTCGTTCCTTCTCGTTCCTTCTCGTTCCTTTGCGGTGAACGTGCTTTCCTGGTGTCTTCGCTTGCTTTTTCGCTTGTGTCTTCGCTTGTGTCTTCGCTTGTGTCTTCGCTTGTGTCTTCGCTTGTGTCTTCGCTTGTGTCTTCGCTTGTGTCTTTGCTTGTGTCTTTGCTTGTGTCTTTGCTTGTGTCTTTGCTTGTGTCTTTGCTTGTGTCTTTGCTGGTGTTTTCACTTCGCCACGCTTGAATTCCTCTCACTCATACTCCAGACAATGAAACTATTGCATCTCTCATCGACGGATCGAGATGCAAACACGACGATAGTTAATAGCAGACGATAAACATACCGAAGAAGGTGTTCCTAATGGACTTTGACGAAGCGTACAAAGAATTCATCACAAAGCACCAAGATGCAGCAACCCCGAACCGGGCTCGCAGGCTCAAAAATGGGCTCCAATTTGCCGAGCAAGCGTTTCTGCAAGAGGTGTGGTGGCCAGCCTTTCGAAGCTTTGACGCGTTGCATCCCGAGTACGAGGTACGCGACTTTAAGGAAGGATACCGATATATTGACTTTGCATATATCCAGCCAGGATTTCGTATTGCCATCGAGATTGATGGGTACGGCCCCCACTCGAAAGATGCCACGCCTGAACAGTTCAGTGACAACCTCATCCGCCAAAACCACTTGGTAATAGATAGGTGGCATATTCTCCGCTTTGCTGCGGGCGCAATCAAGGATCGCCCTCGAGTCTTCCAACAAATTATCCAGCAACTCATCGGCCGGCTCACAAGTGACACAAGCCTGACGCAGGACAAACTGTCCCTTGCCGATAGAGAAATTGTTCGTCTCGTGATAAATCTCGATCGGCCTATCAACTCCACAGACGTGATGAATAGCATCGGCGTCAGTCGATTAACTGCGAGGAGACATTTGAGAGGACTGGCCGATCGCGGTTGGCTCATTCCAACGAACCATAAAACGCGCATCCACTATTATCTCTTGGCTTCGGGACGTACCACCGCACGACTGTAAAATCAGACATGACTGCTGCAGGTGCCACAGCTGGGAGCAGGTGCGACGGCTGGCGGAAGGCGTGCACCGACAGAAGGTGCGACGGTTGGCAGAAGGCGTGCACCCGACAGAAGGTGCGACGGCTGGCAGAAGGCGTTCACCTGGCCCGATGCACGCTACGGGCGTCCATCTCCCGCCCGCCAGGCTATCAGGCTATCAGGCTATCAGGCTATCAGGCTATCAGGCTATCAGGCTATCAGGCTATCAGGCTATCAGGCTATAGCGATACTCTTGTATCCTAAGCAGCTAACCCCCGGGGGTATAGCAGGATAGCTAGTGGTCAGTTTGTTCTCTACACCATAACCCCCCGGGGTATGTGTCGCAAATAGCGCTACCTTCACTATCCTTATTCGTCAACCCTAGGGGGTATCGTAAATATACTTATGTATCCTCCAGCCGATCCGATACCCCCGGCCCCCCAGCCGCAACGATACTTCTGTACTCTAGCGCGCGACCTATACCCTCCAATATCGGGAGCTAACGATAGTTTTGTATCCTACAGCTCGGCCGGTACCCCCATAGGTGCCTGCGCGGGTGCTCCCTTAATGCCCTCCAGCCAGGCAATCAGGAATAGCGATACTCTTGTATCCTAAGCAACTAACCCCCGGGGGTATAGCAGGATAGCTAGTGGTCAGTTTGTTCCCTACACCATAACCCCCTGGGGTATGTGTCACAAATAGCGCTACCTTCACTATCCTTATTCGTCAACCCTAGGGGGTATCGTAAATATACTTATGTACCCTCCAGCCGATCCGATACCCCCGGCCTCCCGGCCATAACGATACTTCTGTACTCTAGCGCGCGACCTATACCCTCCAATATCGGGAGCTAACGATAGTTTTGTATCCTACAGTTTGGTCGATACCCCTGCAGATGCCCTCCGATGTGCCCATTGCAGCAGGTTCGACGGCTCGCAGCGGGTGCAACTGGCCGGAAGCACGCTGGGCGCCTCCATCGGCCGCCAGCCAATTAGCCAATTAGGCAATAGCGATACTCTTGTATCCTAAGCAGCTAACCCCTGGGGGTATAGCAGGATAGCTAGTGGTCAGTTTGTTCTCTACGGCATAACCCCCCGGGGTATGTGTCGCAAATAGCGCTACCTTCACTATCCTTATTCGTCAACCCTAGGGGGTATCGTAAATATACTTATGTATCCTACAGCCTATCCGATACCCCCGGCCTCCCAGCCGCAACGATACTTCTGTACTCTAGCGTGCGACCTATACCCTCCAATATCGGGAGCTAACGATAGTTTTGTATCCTACAGCTCGGCCGGCACCCCTGCCTGTACCCCCGCACGTGCTCCCCTCCGAGGTGTCTTACGCAGCGGATCCCCCCGATTGCCCCGCAGCAGATGGCCCCGCATCAGGTGCCCCCCGTGGAAGCCTCTTGCAGCAGGTTTGATGGCTCGCAGCAGGTGCACCTGGCCGGATGCACGCTGGTCTTCTATAACAAATTTAAAACAAGGGGCGCAGGTAGGCGAAACTGTCGAGAACCCCGTCTGTTTCGTCCCCAAACCCTTCGTATTCAAGTGAGACATACCCGCTATATCCTCTTGTTTTCAACTCGCCTACTAGTTTTTCAATCGGCACCTCACCCTGACCACAAGCCATGCCTTCGTAATAGTCGCCGGAAATGGCCTGATATCCTTTGCCCTCTTTGGATGGAAGGAAATCCTTCACGTGGACGTGCCCAACCAAGGGCGACAGTTGTGCGAAAGCATCGAGCGGTGATTGCCCAACTAATAGAAAGTTGCCCATGTCAAAAGTGGATCGTAAATTTGGACTACCCACCTTTTCAATGATGGTGCGTACTTGGTCACCCCTGCCTGCCAACTTGCCGTGGTTCTCGAGGGCCATGATGACCCCGGCAGCCTCCGCTGCGGGCGCTACCTGCTTGAAGGCATCAACAATGTAAGCTTCTGCGTTATTGAAGTCGTAGCCTGGCTTGATATCTCCTGCGAACACCCGAATCGTGTTGGTTCCAAGCTCAAGTGCCGTCGCGATGCCATTTTTGATGCTGTCCTGTGCCTTTTGTCTTGCAGCCTCGTCCGTGTTGACAAAGTCATTTGACACCGCGTACGCTCCGACCGTCATCTGGTGTTCCTTCAAAAACTGGTTCACCTGGACAAGTTCCGTTGCTTTATCATTCCAGAACACGTCTAACAGCTCCACGTTCTCAATCTCGTGTTCAGCGCAGAAGTTTAAAAAGTCGAGCACAGTCCAACCGTCGTTGAAGTACTTTTTATGCAGACTCCACATACTCAAACAAAGTTTCATCATGGTTCCTCCCTCAGCTCAGCTTTAACACTCTTTGACCGCCTGGCACTACCGGGCACGCCATCCGGTGCCACACATCCCCCCGCAATCCGGTCACACGCGTCCAACCGCTTCACCCATCGCCTGTGCCGTCCAGTGGCACACATGGGGCCCCATGCGAGCCACCTGTGCCCCCGTCCCTACCATCCGCCGCCACACATCCCCCGGCGATCCGCTCAAACACGTCCGGCCACGCGGCCACGCAGCCAAACTCGACACCTGCGCCAGACCCGAAGCGTGCGTTCGTTACAGGTCAATCTCCCGCTGCTCTGCAGACGAGCGCACGATGCCGTTTAGCATCTCAACCACGCGCGCACCCTGTTCCACCGGGGAGATAGGCTGCTCATGGTGAACAACACAGTGCACAAAGTGGTTGATTTCATCCTGATACGGATCGTTCTTGACCGTCGACATTTTCGATTCCAGCATGATTTGGTTGCGTTCAGAGTAGAAGATCAGCGGATCAAGAGAAATGCCCGCTTTGGTCCCAAACAAATCCACTTTTAATGCATCGTCCTGGGGACCGTTGACAGCCCAGCTGACTTCGAGGTGAAGCACGAGGTTATTCTCAAAACGGATGTAGGCGCTTGCGAAATCTTCCACGTCAAAGACAGAGTTGTCACGATTGTGCTCATCAGCAGACTGCCAACGCGAAGCCATCGTGTCGTACTTACCGATTCCTTGCACCAATTGGCCCGAGATGCGCTTTGCCGCAGGTTGACCAAGCATCCACCATGCCACGTCGAGGACGTGGACGCCAATATCCATTAACGGACCTCCGCCGGATTTAGATTTATCCGTAAACCATCCGGTCGGGGTGCCGCGGCGGCGCAGGATTTTCGCCTTGGCGTAGTAAATATCGCCAAGCTCACCTGCATCGACGTAACGTTTCACCGCAGCTGCCTCGTTGCGATAGCGATGGGTCATACCTACCATGCATATTCTATCTTTTGCTCTGGCTGCTTCCACAAGGCTCCATGCCTCAGAAGGCTCAATCGCCAGTGGTTTCTCCACGAGCACATCCGCTCCGTACTCGATGGCCATCATCGCCAGCGGCACATGGGTGCTGTTGGTCGTGCAGATGCTGACTGCGTCTGGCTTTTCGGTCTGGAGCATCTCCTTCACGTCCGCATAAGCACTGTTTGCGCCAAACTTCGCAGCAACCTGCTGTGCCCGTTCTAGATTCACATCGACGACGGCAACGAGATCGACATCCGGATGATCGCGATAATACGGCAGATGCCCAATTTGCGCGATGGAACCTGCACCGATGACGGCAATTTTCGCTTTACCCATGACGAATCCTCCTCATCTGCACTGCAATGAATCGAGCCAAGCGGCACTATGATCCTATTCGTCCTCTCAAAGAGATACCCTCCAACATTTTGCTATTTTATCTGAATTGCAAGAAACCAACCACGAATCAATCGCGAGGCCATGCATTCTGCAATACCCGGTCGTCACTGCTCGCCACACCCTATCCGCACGTGGGGTGTGCAAGTCCATCTGCAAGTCCATGTGCAAGCCAATGTCCAAGTCGATGTCCAAGTCGATGTCCAAGTCCATGTGCAAGCCAATGTCCAAGTCGATGTGCAAGTCGATGTGCAAGTCCATGCACAGAGGGTGTGAAACCGGGCACAATCGCCCACGATAGTCCTAACGAGACCACATGCCTCAGCAGCCGGCCCCAGTTGCGAGCCGAAGTAGGAGACTCGCGTACCAGACCTGAGTACCACGCCGGGGTTCCCTCCCTGAGCAAAATCACAGGAAGGTTGCGATGACTGATGGACAAATCTGATGTTGTACGCCATCTGAAACTTGCCAACGATCTCTGGGCCATCGAAGGTGCCAATCCCTACAGCATTCGCGCACACGACCTAGCTGCAGACGCCATTGCGCAGTCGCATCTCTCCGTCGACGAGATTCTGCTCCTCGCGCCCGGCAGCATTCGCGGGGTCGGGCGCGAGACCCTGGCGATGGTGCGCGCGTTGCAAACTGGAGGCATGAAAGCGCTCCTTGAACGACTGGAAATTGCCGTTCCTATGACGTGTGCAGAGCTGCTGCGGTTACCCGGAATCGGCCCGAAGACAGCGCACACGCTCGTTCACGAGTACCACATCTACAGTGCAACAGACTTGCAGCAGGCGTTACAGGAGTCACGGCTAGACACCGTCCCTGGGCTCGGGCAAAAGCGAATCGCCCGCCTGCGCCGGGACGTTCGCGTGTTTCTCGAGCGTAAGCATTCTTTTCCTGTCGCTTTGGCGTGGCCCCTTGCAGTTCACCTCGAAGACACCCTTCGCGAGGTCCCTGATGTGACGAGAGTTTGCGTCACAGGACCCTTGCGGCGGCTCGTTGTCATGGTGCCGCGAATAGAACTCGTGGTTGCAACGGCTGCACCGGAGCGCGTAGCAGAGTTTGCAGCACAGGCGGAGAGCTACCATCAAATCGACGAAGTCGATGCACGTACGCTAGATTTCTGCACCTTCGTGAACGGAGACAAAGTTCCAGTGCGCCTGTTTGTCGTCCCTCCGGAGGAATTTGCGACGGTCCTGATGCAAACAACCGGAGATGAAACGCATCAGAAGGTGATGGAAGGCTTGCTGCATCAGCGTGGCATAAGCTGGAGCAGCCGGGGGCTCGAGTCAGAACAGCGCGATGAGTCAAGCCGTTCATCGGCACAAGTCATTCAGGTGTCAGAGGAAGCGGAGATTTACCGTCTCATCGACTTGCCGTACCTGCCGCCTGAAGTCCGGGAAGAGCAGGGCATCCTCTGTATGCCGGCAAAACTCATCCGTGCGCGTGACATTCGCGGCGACTTACATGTGCACTCCAACTGGAGTGACGGCTCATTGTCCATCGCGGAAATTGGCCAAGTAGCAGATCATCTCGGTTACGAGTACATCGCCATCACAGATCATTCCCAATCCCTCGCCATCGCGGGCGGTCTCACGCCCACGCAACTGCGCGAACGGAGGGCAGAAATTGATGCCGTCCAAAGGCAGACGAAAGCTCGTTTGCTAAACGGGATCGAAGTGGATATCCTGTCCGACGGCAGCCTTGATCTGCCAGATGACGTGCTCCTTCACCTCGATATTGTCATTGCGTCTGTCCACAGTTCGATGCATCAGACCGAGCAACAGATGACAGAACGCATTGTACGGGCGATTGCTCACCCTGCGGTCCACATCATCGGCCACCTGACTGGGCGGATATTAGCTCGCCGATCCGCTTACAATGTCGATGTCAACGCCGTGCTTGACGCAGCGGCCAAACACGGTGTCATGCTCGAATTAAACGCGAACCCCAACCGTCTCGACATTGCCGAGGAAACGCTCAACCAAGCCAAAAGCCGCGGTTTGATGGTCCCCATCAACACAGATGCCCACCACAGCGGCGAGTTTGGCAACATTCGTTACGGGGTTCGCATGGCGATGCGCGGCGGACTGTACCGGGAAGACGTCCTCAATGCACTGCCGTACGATGATCTCATGGCCCACCTGCAGCGGCGCCGCATCTGACTCTGACTACACCGACTGCCTCGTCTGACTAGACGTACTGCTTCGCCCGATTACACCTAGCCGGCCTATGCCTACTGCACGCCTTACCACTACACCTACTGCCTCGTCGGTGAAACCTCTTGGCGCGCATAGTTGAATATCATCGAATCCGTTAACATTTCAATCGGGGCGCGATTGTCGGTCAAAATCATCCCCTTTTGGACGTCCTTTGCTGTCAGGGGGTTGAGCTTTAGCGGCCACTGCTGCGCCACGCTGAAGAGCGGATTGCGAGGCGAGATAACAGACAGCCGGTTGACATCAATGGGGCTGTCAGACGCCAGTAACAAGTAGTTGAATTCCCCCCGCGCACGCACTTGATATACATACGGGTATACCTGTTTCAGGGTCTTTTCAAATGACAAGAGGAGCGGAGAGTTTTTGGTGGTGGCATTGACGTTCAGCGCTGCGATGCCCCCTTGTCTGAGGCGGGATTTGATTTCCCCGAAAAACTCGACGGTACTCATATGAGGTGGAATATAAATTTGATTGATGTAAGCGTCGACAATCACAATGTCAAACTTCTGCGTGGTGTTGCGGATAAAGACGCGTGCATCTTGATTCACAAGCCTCGCCTCGCCAGGCTTCAAGCCAAAGTACTCGTAGTCCAGTGGGATAACGGCGGGGTCAATCTCAACACCTGTCACAGTCAACTTGGGAAAGTCCGGTTTGTCATAGACGGACAGGAGATGGGGAATGGTCCCGCCGGCAGAGCCAAGGACAGCGACACTGCGCGCGTCTTTTGTGAGAAACGGCAACATCAAGTAATCGTCGTAATAATCATACGGACCCAAGGCATTATTCGGTCTGGCTACTGACTGCACACCGCCGCCCTCGTTGTAGATGAGCGCCGTTGAACCGTCCCCTTCTTTGACGACCTGTACATATTGGTACAATGTGTCTTTGCTCCATACCACTTTCCCATATGGGCTGTGCGCTCCAGAAGCCTTCATGCCGGCAAACGCGAGCAGAGCAAACACCAAAACCGAAATGACTGCAACCATGCTCCGTTTCGACAATCCCAAGACGCTGACGAGAATGAGGACAAGAGACCAGGTGAGCAAAGTCTGAACGACGCCAAGGGTCGGGATGGTGAAAAAGGCAGTCCCGAATGTCCCAATCAGACTCCCGATTGTCGAGAATGCGTAGAGGTTTCCAGCCACTTTCCCCGCGTCGCCGGATGTCTTTGTTGTCAGTCGGATGGTAAACGGACTCACCATCGCGAGCAGAAAAACCGGTGGCGCAAACACCAGGAGGACGGCCACCAGTGAAAGGATAATGACAGTAAACGGGGTGTTCAAAATCCCCGCAGACAGACTTCGGAAAATAAGATGTCCCCAGATAGGTAATGATGCCGTCCACAATCCGGCGGTCCAAGAGATATACATCAAAAGGTTGTGATTGGGATGCTTGTCCGCAATCCGGCCGCCGACAAAGTAGCCGACAGACAGGGCGAGTAGAATTAAGCCAATGATGTTCGCCCAAACAATCATGGATGTCCCAAAATAAGGGGCAAGAAATCGAGATGCGGCCAGTTCGAGTGCCATGACTGACGCGCCCGTTGCGAGTACATAAAAGTAATAGAACTTTGGCTGAAGAGCAATGCGATGACTTTCTTGACGAGAGCGAATGGCCATCCCTGGAGTATCCCTCACATTTCATTTCACCACTGCGATTGCTATCATCACCACAGTACCACAGATTTACAGTGGTACTGAAATCGGACGCACTTTTCCGCACAAAACATGGTTTTAGGAACGAATATTCTCTCTAGTCGGATGGATAACTTGTGAATACAATGAGTGCAGATGGCCAAGTACAGTCCAAGTACTGTCCAGATACACAGCTCGATGAAAGGCCAAGTACACAGTCGATGAAAGGCCAAGTACACAGCTCGATGAACCTTAGGGAGGTTCCAAGATCCATGAGTGAGGCTGGTCCGAAGATAACAGCAACAGCAACAACAAGGTTGCGCAGCCGTTTGAAATCGGTGCGCACTACAACAGCCCTGTCGGTGATAATCTCCAGCCTGCTCCTCGTCGGGTGTGATACCGCGATGACAAACACGGCAAATCCTGCGAAGCAAAATGACGCCGTAAAACCATCTACTGTGGGCACGAGTTCGAACCACGGACATGTGTCAAATTCTGTGACAACGAAATCTTCTACCACAACGTCTTCCGTAATCCAGACTTCCACCACACAGACTTCCGCCACGGGAGCTCGTCTGGCTACATCGGGGGCGCTTTGGTTTGCTTCACCCCTGAATTATGAGCCTGTCAAAGCAGTCTCTGTCGATGCACACGTTTCCGTTCCGGTCCTGATGTATCACGACATCACGTATCTGAAAAACAACAGCCTTGGTATGTCCGCAACACAGTTTGACAGTGAAATGACGTGGCTTTATCAGCACGGTTTTCATCCAATCAACCTTGGACAGCTGTTCGGTGCCTTTTACCACGGTTACAAACTGCCGTCCCGTCCCATTGTCATCACGTTTGACGATGGCTATAAGAGTGTTTACAGCAATGCTTTTCCTGAGCTGCAAAAATACCATTTTCAGGCGACCGTGTTCATGATTACAGGCGCCGTTGGGCGCACAACCGGGTTTCCAGAACTCAGTTGGAGTGACCTTCAGGCGATGGAGTCGAGCGGCCTCGTCGACGTCGAATCCCACACAGTGCACCACATTGCCTTGTCACTCGCGAGTGCAGCTGTCCAGCAAGCAGAGCTCGTGGATTCGGCCAACACCTTGCAGACGCATCTACGCCATCCCATCCTGTATTTCTGCTACCCGAGCAGCAATTACAACCAGCAAACGATGCAGGACCTGAAAACGAACGGGTATCTGCTCGCCTTTACAGAGCACCCGGGTTACGCAAACAGCACTCAAGGTCCTTATCAGTTGCACCGACTGCGGGTCTGGGAAGACATGCCGCTGCAGGACTTTGCCGGTATGCTCTCGACGTCTCTGTCCGGATGACATGGCCAGAAGCAGTTGACGCCAGACGGCGCCAACTGCTGAGTCAACATGATGACGCAACCACTCGACTCAGGCTGATAAACGGGCCTGAGTCATCAGCCTCACCGCAGCACCTCACCGCAGCGCCTCACCGCAGCGCCTCAGCGCAACACCTCAGCGCAACACCTCAGCGCAGCACCTCACCGCAACACCTCACCGCAACACCTCAGCGCAGCGCCTCACCCATCGACTTTAAAATGGTCAAAATCGTAGAGAAGGCGCGGCTGATATCCGGGTCGCGGGAGGCCTTAAGAACGTCCCAAATCCCGTGAACCTCAATCATCGAGCCTTCATAAACCCTATTCACTCCGTCTGTAACCCCTTTTCCCATCGCTGTAAGCGCGGCCGGGTCGAGGTTGCTGAACATCTGCCCAAGGCCAATGACGCTTTTTACAGCCTGAACCGCGCCCGGGCGATTCAGTTCATCCACCAGAATACCAAGCAGCGACTCTCGCTGTTCGAGTGCCGCTGTGAACACGTCAATCCAACCTGTTTCCTCGAGCACATCAAGCAAATGATGCAACTTGTTGCTTGCGCTCTCTGCAGCATGGGTCACCTGACCTGCGGCATTCGGCGAGTCCAGGTCCTCGAGAAAAACCTCTTTTGGAACCGCTGCAATTGGTGCCGCCATTTCAGTGTGCCCCTTTCGTCATGCCACTTTCGCTGTGCGGGTGACTGCCCACTCTCGCTCTCGGTGAAACCGTCAGCGGTTTATAATCCTTCCGGGCCCATTTGAGTTCGACTTGCACACCCGGCAAGGGGTTTTTCTGACCAAGGCGGTAGTTACCGCGTTTGATTGGGGACGGCCCCGTATCGTCAAGAACTTCGATGCGCACGGAAACTTCCTTATAAGCGGGGGTGTGTGTATTGATGTCCGATGCGTTGCCGGTTAAGTAATTCACTGCCTCCTCATGTTTTGCTGAGTTCATTGGCAGGTACAGTTCCTTGCCGGAAACCCTGTCTGTCACGACAGCCCTTACTTTGACAGCACCGAAAGGCGAAACAATTCGAACCAAGGTTCCGTCTGTCACTCCTCTTTCCCTTGCCAACTCTGGTGATATCTCCACGTATGTGCTGGGTACTTTTTCGGCAATGCCATTTACCCTGTAGGTCAGGTTGCCTTCGTGGAAGTGTTCAAGCATGCGGCCGTTATTCAGATGCAAATCAAACTCCTCCGGGTCGGACCAACAGACGGGCTCCATAAATTGTGCTGTGACGAGGCGTGCCTTGCCCCCCTCGAGTGGAAATCCATTCTGATACAGCAAAGGTGAGTCGGTGCCGTCTTCAAGCACTGGCCATTGAAGGCTCCGGTAGCCTTCCAGGCGGTCGTAACGCACACCTGCGAACATTCCTGCTGCTGCGGCCGCCTCGTGCATGATGTCGCTGGGATGCCGATAATTCCAGTTCGCCCCCAGTCGATTGGCCACATCCATGATAATCTGCCAGTCCGGGCGTGATTCTCCAAGCGGCGGAAGGACCTGATAAAGCCTTTGAATGCGGCGCTCCGTGTTGGTAAACGTGCCTTCCTTTTCGAGGCTCGGGCTGGCTGGCAAGATGACATCTGCGTACTGCGCCGTCTTGCTGAAGAACACGTCTTGAACCACAAGAAATTCAAGTTGTTCAAAGGCGTCTTGCACGTAATTTGAGTTGGCGTCCACGAGCGCCATGTCCTCGCCCATCAGGTACATGGCCTTCAGCCCGCCTTCGTGAATCGCGTCCACCATCTGGTGATTGTTGAGTCCCCTGTCTGTCGGCAGTGTAACATTCCAGTGCTGTTCGTACTTTTGGCGGGCGTCGTCATTCGCGACAGCTTCGTAGCCCGGGAACACATCTGGAGCACACCCGAAATCCCCCGCACCCTGGACATTGTTATGACCCCGAAGCGGATATGCCCCCGTGCCGGGACGACCGACGTTGCCTGTCACTAAAAGCAGGTTGCAAATGGCCGTACTCGTCTCACTTCCGCCAACGTGCTGTGTGACACCCATCGCCCATAAAATACACAGGCGCTTGGCGTCTCGAATCATCTCTGCCACTTCAATCAGTTGGTTTGTCGGGATGCCCGTGATTTGCGACGCATTGTCGAGCGTATAGCGCTCGAGTGACGGCAGATAGGCTTCAAGTCCGTTTACTTTTTCGCGCAGGAATGCCGCATCATGCCACCCCTGGTCGACCATGTACTTGGTGATTGCAGACAGCCAGACAAGGTCTGTACCTGGATTTGGGTGAAGAAACAGGTCTGCCCGTTCTGCCATATCGTTCTTGCGCAGGTCAGAAACAATCAGCTTCTGTCCATTTTTCTTGTGAGCCCTGCGGACACGGGTTGAAAGGACAGGATGCGACTCCGCTGGATTCGCGCCCACAATCATGACGAGGTCCGCCTCTGCAATGTCTCCTATCGATCCGGTATCGCCCCCGTACCCCATCGTCCGCCGCAAGCCAAACGTTGCAGGAGCCTGGCAGTACCGCGAACAGTTGTCGATGTTGTTGGTGTTCATCACGGCCCTGGCAAACTTCTGCATGAGATAATTTTCCTCGTTTGTACATTTCGAAGAAGAGATATAGCCGATGGCATTTGGGCCGTGTTCGGCCCGAATCTGCCCCAGCCGAGACGCGACATAATCGAGTGCTTCCTCCCAAGACGCGGTTTCAAAGTGGTCTTTGCGCCTGATGAGCGGGTGAAGCAGCCTGTCCGGGCTGTTCACGAAATCCCAACCAAACTTGCCTTTTACGCAGGTCGAGATGCCGTTCACCGGTGCTTCTGCTTGGGGTTCAACCTTGAGGATCTTTCGGCCCTTCGTCCAGACATCAAAACTGCAGCCTACGCCGCAGTAGGTGCAAACTGTCTTCGTTTTCTGAATGAGCGAGTCCCGGACAGCCGATTCGAGTTCGGAAACCGCGAAAATGGGCCCGTACCCGGGTTCTGTCTCCTTGACGAAGTCAATCATCTTCGCTTTCGTCGACGGCTCAATCCCCGTCATCACCCCAGCTTCGCCAATCATGGACTTCTCCATGAGGGCGTTACAGGGACACACGGTCACACAGTGACCACACGAGACACATGACGAGTCGTTGATTTCCACGTCATTGTCCCAGATAACCCGCGGCTGGTCTCGACCCCAGTCAATCGAGAGCACTTCACTCACCTGAAGGTTTTGACAGGCCTCGACACAACGTCCGCAGAGAATACATTGGTCTGGGTCATAGCGGTAAAACGGGTTGGAGTTATCCTCTTCATACGGCTTTGGCTGAAATGGATACGCCTGATGTTCTATCTCCATCTTCGCCGCCGTATTGTGAATGGTGCAATTGCCGTTATTGTTGTCACAAACCGTGCAATACAGTTGATGGTTTTTCAGAATTCTATCCATCGCCTCTTTGCGCGCAAACTGCGCAGACACAGCCTTGATGCGCACCTTCTGCCCCGGTTCAGCGGCTAAGGAACACGCCCGCACCAGTGAACCACCAACCTCTACGATACAAGTGTCACATGTTTCAATAGGCCCGAGAGATGGATGATAGCACACTTGCGGCAGGTCGATACCAGCTGCATTTAGCGCTTGCAGCACAGTCATGTCTGCTTCAGCCGTAATCGTTTGTCCATCCACTTCTACGGTGAAAGAGGACTTACAAGACTCTGACTGGACAGTGTTTGAAATTCTGTCTTCAGCGGTTGCCAACCAATCACCCCCGAATTTCATTGATACCAATTATGCGAACACATCACGTCAATATAATTATAATTCAGATTATACGCGCATCAACAGCCGCAGCGGTGATGAAGAAGTGACTGCAAAGGCGTTTGGTTGATTAAAGGTGGCGTATGATTTACAGTAAAGACTACGTTTTTAGCTACCGCAAAAGCATGAACTCCAATTGTAAATCCACGGGTGAGGAGTGCTTATGGAACAATCCACGTTCTCTCTAGAATCGTTGTTGATTGTCGCGGTACTGGCGCTGTTGGTACCCCTCCTTGTTTCAAGAATCAGAGCTGTCCGAATTCCCATTGTCGTTGGTGAGATTCTTGTCGGTGTCGTCGTCGGCAAGAGTGGTTTTAACATTATTCAAACCAGCCAGTGGTTGCAGTTTTTACAATTCTTCGGACTCGCGTACCTGATGTTTGTCTCTGGCCTAGAACTCGACTTCAAGACGCTGCGCCCGAACAGACATGACGAAGTCAAAGGGCTTCGGGGCTTCCTCACGAATGCCCCGATGTTTGCGCTCATTTCCTGCGCTCTCACGTTTGGGATGTCTATCCTACTGTCGCTTTGGCTCCATCAACATCACTTTATCAAGAGTCCGTTCTTGGTCGCCCTCATTATTACGACGACCTCGCTGACCGTCGTGGTCCCTGTACTGAAGGAATACGATCTGTTGCAAAACAGCTTCGGCCAGCTTATCATGGCGGCTGCCATGTTTGCCGACTTTGTCACCATGCTGCTCATCTCTGTGGCGGCGTCGCTTTATCAAGGCGGCCTATCTCCGCGAGTGTTTCTCGTCTTTATTTTGATTTTTGTCTTGCTGCTGTTGTACCGCGTGTTTCGGCGTTTTTCCAGGTACCAGAGCCTCAAAAATCTCGCCGATGGGACTGCGCAGCTTGGTATCCGCGCTTCCATGGCCTTAATGATCATCTTTATCGTCCTCTCGCAAACCCTCGGCGTGCAGGTGATTCTCGGAACATTCCTCGCTGGGATTCTCGTTGGACTCGTGAATGAGCAGAGCAAGTCAGACGTCTTCAACAAACTCGATGCCATTGGATTCGGCTTCCTCATCCCAATTTTCTTCATCATGGTAGGGGTCGATTTTGATATCCGGTCTTTGTTTGCCGATCCGAAAGCACTGCTTTTGCTCCCGCTGTTGTTTGTCGCGACGTACATGTTTAAAGGGTTGCCAATTTTGCTGTTGCGTCTTAGATATCCGTGGCGCCACACGTTGTCAGGTGCCGCACTGCTCACGACCCAGATGAGCGTGACCGTCGCTGCAGCCGCCGTCGGCCTGAAAATCGGAGCCATCAGCCCAGGTGTTGATACGGCAATTATCTTGGTGGCGATGCTCACGGCCATTATCTCTCCTGTCATGTTTGGCAAATTACTGCCGCCAAAAATTCATGAAGCAGAGAAACAGATTGTGATTGTCGGAAATTCCCCAGGTGCACAGTTGCTCGTAGACCAGGTAAAAGAGCGGGGACAGCAGTTCGTGTGGGTACAAACGATTGACGAAAGCATCTTTGTCGACCTGGACCTGCGAGAAGAGGCGCTTTCCAAAGCGTCTGCTGCCGTGTTTGAGCGCCTCGGTGTCAAGCCAATGACGACGCGGTGTCTCGTCGCATACACCTCATCTGACGAGCAAAATATCACGCTCTCCAAGGCCGCGGTTTCTGAGGGTGTTGAATCGGCAATCTGTTTTATCCGTGATTTGACCCTGTTTCAGACACACAGCCAGACCGAGCAATTTGTGGTGGTCAACCCACAACTCTCTGCAGTTACACTGATTGACCAGTTGATAAACTACCCTGCGTCGACGCAGTTGCTAAAGGCCCCTGGGTCCATGCAAATTCAAGAGGTCCGGCTGACGAGTCACGCCCTGCATGGGTTGCGCCTGATGGATATCCGCTTCCCCGGCAACTTGCTCGTGATGTCAATTCTGCGCGATGGAACTCAAATTGTCCCCCACGGGCAAACTGAGCTGAACGTCGGCGACACGGTCATCGTCGTCGGCCAACGAGAGGATATCTCTGACTTCGTTCGCATGGCTGAACATGAATCCGTTTGACTCTTGCCATAAAAAAATCAAGCCCTTGTTCGCCTTAAATATGTCGCAAAATCACAGGCAGGAATCACCCGTAAACAAAGTAATGACCGGATGCAGATTCTGATCTATACTGATCGCTGAACTTTTGACATCCAAGGACAGGGTGATTTGTCTGCTACTCGCGATGAAACGAATTTTAATTGGTCGGCCCTTAAAGACCAAGGAAACGAGTCATGCCAGAATTGGCATCTTCAAGGGCATGGCCGTGATGACGCCGGATGCCCTGTCAAGTGTTGCCTATGCAACAGACCAAATGGAATCGATTCTTGTTGCAGTCATTGGCGTCGCAAGTACAAAGGCGTACGTAACCGATGTGCTTGGTTTTTCCATGCTTGGAACGCTCATCATCATTGGCCTCGCATTCTTGCTCTATTTAGCCTACCGCAATATTATCCACAACTACCCGCAAGGGGGCGGAGCCTACGCAATTGGCTTGCATGACCTCGGTAAGTACTGGGGGCTGTCAGCAGCATCGACACTGATTGTCGGGTACACGTTGACCGTGTCCGTGTCGATTGCCGCCGGTATCGACGCCATTGGGCCGATAATCCCCGTCATTGGGTCGCATAAAATGATTGCCAACATCGCGCTGACGCTCATCATCATGTTGATAAATCTGCGTGGCACCAGCGAATCGGCAAATATTTTTGTACCGTTCACGTATGTGTTTATTGGAAGTATCGTGCTGCTTGGAGTGACAGCTGCCATCAAGTCCGCGATGCATCCACAGGCCATACACTTGCCAACCGCAGCTGGCATGCACGCGGTTCAAGGGATGGGACTCTTCTTGTTCTTAAAAATGTTTGCCAATGGATGCAGTGCGCTAACGGGCATCGAGGCCGTATCCAATTCGGTTCCGGTCTTTCGGCAACCGTCTGCAAACCGAGCGCAGCGGCTGCTGCTTACGCTCGTGATAACGCTGAGCCTTCTGTTCCTGATAGTCTCTGGCATTGCCATGCTCCATGGGCTCACATATAACCCTGATGTACCGCTGATTAACCAGGAGTCGATGCTCATCTTTGGCACACACGGCATAGGCTACGTAGTGACCGTCCTCGTCTCGATTTCGACGATGTCAATTCTCGCAATCGCAGCAAATACCGCGTTCACGGGCTGTCCGGCGCTCTGGTCATCAATGGCCCGCGACGGTTTTATGCCACGTTGGGTACTGCACAAAGGTGACAGGCTGGTTTACAGCAATGGTATTGTCGTGTTGACGCTCATCTCGCTTTTACTCACGATTGTTTTCGATGCAAAGGTCAATGAATTGATGCCACTCTACGGCGTGTCCGTGTTCTACACCTTTAGTGTGTCGCAGCTTGGTATGGTGGTTCGCACAATAAGGGAAAAGAAAACCGGATGGGTGCGCGGCGCGGTCCTTGGATCTGGGGGTCTCGCATTAACTGCTGGCGCCTGTCTCATCTTCGGTGTAACAAGGTTTACGAGTGGCGCATGGCTGATATTCATTTGCATCCCTTTGATGGTGTTTATGTTCAGCAAAATTCAAGCTCATTACCAAATTGTGCGGAGCGAACTCAAGTACGACTTTTCCCGGCCGCTGCACGTAGGCGAAAAATCGATTACAATCGTTCCAATTGCATCAGTCAACAAGTCATCTGTGCATGCGCTTGAGTATGCACTGACCAATTTTAAAAACGTTATCGCCGTCAACGTTGTTGCACTCGATTCCCCGGAAGAGGCTGATGTGAAAGAAGAAAAGGTGCGCAAAGAGTGGGAGCAATTGGGGACTGGCGTACCGCTCGTTGTCATTCGGTCGCAGTACAGGGCGGTTGCAAAACGGCTGCAACGGTTCATCGAATTTGAACTCAGTCATTTCGATAATGACAACATTACAGTCGTTGTACCGCAATTCATCACCAAACGCTGGTGGCACAAACTGCTTCACAACAAAACAGGCACTGTACTGATGGCCTGGTTACTGCTTAGCAAGTCCGTGAAAGTCATCACCGTTCCATATCGCTTGTCCCGTTAGCGTCGGCTAGCCTCGCCATGAACAGACTACACAAACAGGGCCACATCTACAGATGGGCCCTGTTTGTGATTGGAAAACTACCTGGTTGATAACTGCTGTTGGTGCTGCGCATGAATCGCATTCTCCGCGATGATGTTGCGGTACCAATAATAGCTATCTTTCGGAATCCGAGCTTGTGTATCGTAGTCTACATAGACAATACCAAATCGCTTTGTATAGCCAAACGCCCACTCGAAGTTGTCCATCAGCGACCACCAGTAGTAGCCCTTTAAATTTCCGCCTTCCTCGATGAACTGGTGAGCGGCTTGAAGATGAGCATGCACGTAGTCGATGCGGTCTGTATCGTGGACTTGTCCTCCTGTCAGGACATCAGCGCTGGCCGCGCCGTTTTCCGTGATATAGAGCGGTAAACTCGTGTAAACGGATTGCAGGTGCTTGAGTAAATCATAGAGTGCCGGCGGATACACTTCCCAGCCCATGTCTGTGACTTTATTCTCCGTATGCACATGTTCAACCTCGAGCAACGAGCCGTCTGCAAGGTCTTTCACAACGGATCGACTGTAAAAGTTAATTCCCAAAAAGTCCATCGGTTCTGAGATGACCTTTAAATCCCCCTCCTGAACAAAGTCCAGAGGACCAATCTGCTGCTCTAGCCTCTCGCTGAATTCGCTCGGGTAGGTGCCTTTGAAAATCGGATCGAGGAACCACCGATTTGAAAAAATGTCTTGTCTGGCCGCTGCTTCAACATCCGCCTCAGCAGGGCTGGCCGGGTAAGCAGGAGCAAGATTCAATGTAATGCCAATTTCACCCGTAAGCCCCATCTGCCTGTAGAGCTGCACTGCTTCCCCATGCGAGAGCATCAGGTGGTGAGCCGCTCGATAGGCGCGGCGCCAATCCCGTAGACCTGGTGCATGCTCTCCCATGCCGTAACTGAGCATTGAAGCGCACCACGGCTCATTGTGGGTAATCCAGAGCGGAATTTCATCGCCGAGCGCCTTGAACGCAGCTTCGGCAAATTCGAGATAATGGTTCACCGTGTCACGATTCGACCACCCGCCGGCGTCCTCTAACCACTGCGGCAAATCCCAATGGTAAATGGTCGCAGCTGGGCGAATGTTGTATTTATGCAATTCTTCAAGGAGGCGTTTGTAGAAATCAAACCCGCCTTCCAAAAACTTTCCCTTCTCCGGAAACACGCGCGGCCACGCAAGCGAAAACCGATAAGACTGAAGGCCGAGCTCGGACATCATCTTTACGTCATCGCGATAGCGATGGTAATGATCACAAGCCACGTCACCGGTCTGACCCAACAGCACTTTACCTGGAGTGTTGGAGAATGTATCCCAGATAGAAGGCCCCCGGCCAGCTTCGTTGACTGCACCTTCAATCTGATACGACGCTGTTGCAGTACCCCACACAAACCCGTCCGGGAACTTTCGGTATTTCAGCTCGATATCATGCATTGTTTGATTTCCTTCCTCGCATTCGTCTGTGTCAAAGGCTCAACTTCGCGAACCGTTCAGTCAGCGCTGGTGATTCGAAACTTACTCAATTCTGCACTGATAGACCTCGTCGAGGGATAGACTTCTGTGTACACTCGGTAGAGTTCCTCGTACTGCCGGACACTGTTTGCACACGGGGTAAACTCTTTGGTCACCCGGGTAAACTTCCTTGCACAGGCTTCGAGAGAATCAAACCACCCACATCCATAGGCAGCCAACATGGCGGCCCCCATGCCTGGGCCCTGCTCGTTTTCCAATTTTAGTACCGTGGCATCAAAAATGTCTGCCTGAATCTGCAACCAGTCGTCATTTTTCGCTCCGCCGCCGATGGAGACAATCCTGCGAATTTCTTTCCCTTCTCTTCGAAAGAGTTCAATCGATTCTCGGAGAGAAAAGGTGATGCCTTCAATCACCGCGCGTGTAAAGTCTGCGCGTTGATGATTGCCGTCGATACCAATAAAACTCCCTCGAATCATTGCATCCGCATACGGGGTTCGCTCACCCACCAAGTATGGGGTAAAAAGGAGTCCGTGCGCCCCAATTGGGGACTCACCGAGATGGGAAAGCAAGTCGTCGAAACTCTCGTCCGGTGCAAACGTCCCCCTAAACCAAGAGAGACTAAATCCTGCCGCAAGCGTTACGCCCATCGTATAATAGGCGTTTGCCTTCGCATGGTTAAAAAAGTGGACCTTGCCGCGAAAATCTCGATGCTGGTTGTCTTCATAGGACAGAACGACCCCAGAAGTCCCGATACTGCACATGGTATCTCCAGCTGATAAAATGCCCGCACCAATGGCTCCACAAGCATTGTCAGCTCCGCCTGCAAAAACCTTTGTCGTTTCAGCCAGCCCAGTCTCTGCGGCAACTCCGGGTAACAGCCTCCCAACCAGAGCAAACGATTCCATCAATGGTGGACAGAGGGTAACAGGAATAGCAAGCGTCTCGCATATCTGCTGACTCCAGGCTCCAGCGATGACATCAAGGAGCAGAGTCCCCGCAGCATCCGAATAGTCCATGCCGAGGATGCCGGTCATCCGAAACCGGACGTAGTCTTTTGGCAACAAGAACGTAACTGCCTTTGTGAACACATCTGGTTCGTGTTCCTTGACCCACAGGAGTTTTGGGAGTGTAAATCCTTCAAGCGCCACATTTCTTGTAATCGTGAGCAGTTGTTCCCCAAGCGTCTCTGTGATTTTTCTGCACTGATTTGTTGTTCTTGTATCATTCCAAAGAATGGCGTTTCGGAGTACTTGCTGTCTTGCATCAAGCAACACAAGCCCGTGCATCTGGCCAGAGTAGCTGATGCCCTCAATGTCCAGGGCTGCCACATCAGCCATAGCGACTAAGTCTCTAAGCGCAGCAAGCGTTTGTGTGACCCAGACTTCAGGGTCCTGCTCACTGTAGCCAGACTGAGGTTGAATCAATGGGTATTCTTTCGAAACCTCCGCGCAGACCGCGCCCTCCTGGTTTACCAGTAAGACCTTTACGGCACTTGTGCCTAAGTCAATTCCGATGACGTATTTCATCTCAACTGCCTCAGGATTCCAACAAATACTGGTTTAGAACGGACAAGAGCAATTCCTGTCGACCGGAGCTTTGAACAACGAATTCCTTGTCAAGGATGTAGTCTTCCAGCGACTTGAAGGTTGCCGATCCGTCCAAAATGGTTTTTCCAATCGCGCTTTGATAGCTGCTGTACCGCTGTTGGATGAAATCATCGAGCACGTTGTCTTCCGTCAGCCGTGCTGCGACTCTGAGCCCCCGTGCAAATGAGTCCATACCGGCGATGTGACCATAGAACAAATCAATCGGGGTCATCGACGCGCGTCTCACTTTGGCATCAAAGTTCAAACCACCGCTGTTCAGACCGCCGTTCTTTAAAATTTGGTACATCGCGAGCGTTGTGCTGTACAAATCAGTCGGGAACTCGTCCGTATCCCAGCCTAATAGCGGATCTCCTTGGTTCGCATCGACAGAACCGAGCATGCCGTGAATGCGGCTGACGTACAATTCGTGCTCGAACGTATGTCCGGCGAGCGTTGCATGGTTTGCCTCGATATTTAGTTTGAAGCGATGATCGAGACCATGCGTCTTTAAAAATGAAATTGTCGTTGCTGCATCGAAGTCGTATTGGTGTTTCGTGGGTTCTTTTGGTTTTGGCTCAAGCAGGAGTTGACCCGTAAAGCCAATCTCGTCGGCGTAGTCACATGCCATCTGGAGCAAGCGCGCCATATTGTCGAGTTCGAGCTTCATGTCGGTATTGAGCAGCGTTTCGTATCCTTCGCGTCCACCCCAGAACACGTAGTTATCGGCGCCAAGCTGTTTGGCAACTTCGAGGCCTTTTTTCACCTGTGCAGCGGCAAATGCAAATACGTTTGCATCGGCGGAGGTTGCTGCGCCGTGGACAAATCGCGGATTGGAGAACATGTTCGCCGTGTTCCACAGCAATTTTTTGCCTGAAGACTTCATATATTCTTCAATCATGTTTACAATGACATCAAGATTTTGATTGGTTTCTCGCAGCGTTGCGCCTTCCGGTGCAATATCCCTGTCATGAAAACAAAAGTACCTGACGTTCAATTTGTCCAGGAACTCGAATGCTGCTTCGACACGTTTTTTTGCGAGGTCCATTCCCTCAGACCCATCCCAGGGACGAACCATCGTTGGCAAGCCGAAGGGGTCATTGCCTTGAAGAGTGAACGTATGCCAATAGCTAACGGCAAAACGGAGGTGCTCGGCCATCGTTTGCCCCAACACAACCTCATCCGGGTTGTAATACTTGAACGCAAGAGGGTTTCGAGATTTTGGGCCTTCATACTGAACCTTTTCAACATCTGCAAAATACGCCACACCGGTCACCTCTACCTAGGATTTTGGCGATTTTCACATACGCTCGGCAAACGCCGAATCGATGTCTTGATGACACCGTTTTCAAAGCAGTTCTCTTCGGCTGGACGATTGCCTGACCTGTACATGGAAATCGGTACTACGACAACACGTAGTTAATAGGGCAGGAAGACTATTTGTTTGTTTAGTGAACTTATTATATACTAATCTTGGATGATTCGCAATCACGTCTGCGATGCAAATTGCTGAATTTATAAACCAAAAAATTTTTGATAAGGCGGTATTATCGTGAGAGCTACTGGTGATCAAACCTACATTAAGAATCTGAATCGCTCGATTGTCCTCAACCTGTTGCGATTCCACAGTCCCTTGTCGCGGGTGGAGATATCCCGCCAAACTGGACTGACAAAAGCAACCGTCTCCGGCATCATTGAACAGTTGATTCAAGAGCAGTATGTCCTTGAAGACGGCCTGCTCCAATCAACTGGCGTCGGGCGCAAACCCGTTCCTTTGCGCTTCAACCCTGGCGCAGGACATGTGATTGGCGTCGACGTAGGTGTTGACTACTTTCGCGTGCTGGTCATGGACTTATCGTGCAGAGTGCTCAACACCTATGAAGACGCGATTGCAGACACGGAGAGCGCGGACGAAACGTATCACAAAATGGTAGACATCATTAAAATCGCCGTTCACGCGGCCAGTCATTCACCGCTTGGGGTGATTGGCGTCGGCGTTGGCATCCCTGGCCTTGTTGATTCAACACGCGGCGTCATTCTCAACGCACCGAACCTGCACTGGAAAGACATTCCTTTGCGGTCAATGCTCGAAGGAGAACTGGGACTCCCGATTTTTATTGAGAACGAAGCAAACGTTGGAGCTATCGGCGAGCAACTGTTCGGCGCCGGCAGAGATGTGTCGAATGTGGTGTTTCTCAGCCTCGGTCGCGGCATTGGGACCGGAATCATTCTCAATGATCACCTGATTCGCGGCCAAGCCGGTATCGCAGGCGAATTTGGTCATATGACGATTGACGAGAATGGACCAGAATGTTCCTGCGGTAATCGAGGTTGCCTAGAACTGTATGCATCCGAAACCGCAGTGATTCGACACTACAAAAAACTCACCAATTTATCTGTTTCATTTAAAAACATCATCAAGCGGTTGGAAGAGGGCGACGAGAACGCGAAGAAAGCTGTCGAATCTGCAGCTCATTATCTTGGAGTAGGACTCGCGTCTCTGGTCAATGCTTTAAACCCTGCACTGATATTGGTGAGTTCACGCTTTGCGTCTGCAGAACAAGAAGTCATTAGCACCGTTGCCGAGGTTATCTCGGGGCGTTCGTTCATTGCTCCGTATTCACCAGCGCGAGTGCAGACGTCTCAATTTGGTTCCTCGTCATGCGGCATCGGTGCTGGGGCCTTGGCGTTGCAGGCACACTTTTCAGGACCAGAGTCATCTCCTTTGGTCGTGAGTGCCTGGAGCAAGTCCTAATCACATCAGGTTTATTGGCGCGTGCGCCACAGAAAGGCTGCACATGTGCCAGATGAGCAGCCTTCTGGCTTTGCTTGCTCTCTAATTCTAGTCTTCGTCTAACCAAAGGATACTTGTCACACCGCGAGGGTAATATCTGCTGCCAATCGCCTCGCCTTTCACCATTTGGTCACTCCAACTCCAGATGGACAGCGTCGGATGCGTCAACCAACCGACGTGCGCGCCGTCTGCCGCAGCAGTGGACTTGTCATCCCGGACACCAAGAATTTGTCGTGCGACAAACTGGCAAAGATACACCTTGCTGAGCCATGAATTGTCGCTGGTGGAAGAAATCTTCCACCCTCCGTCAGGAAATAGACAGACCCCTTCGACGAGCACCACTTCAAAATGCTTTTTGATGGCATTGAGGAAAAAGCCGAATCGGCCTTCAAAGTCGAGTGCGTCGTGGCAGTTCATGTAATACGGGAAAACAAGACCCTCAATGGCCGGGATGATTTTCGAGTCGTTATCCTCCCCCATCACTGCAGGAATGTAGCCTGCATCAGTCTGAAAGGACACAATCGTGCGTGCGCATCGCAGGGCCTGGTCCATGGCCACATCTGCAAGTTCCAGTCTGCCATGGTCTGTAAACAGCTTGTTCAGTCCCACATAGGCAGCCCAGGACTTGCTCGCCAGGTAGAGATTGTTTCGAGCCTGTCCAAGTGACGTATCAAGGCTGTCGTACGTCGTGATTTCCGCTCCGCCCATGGTGCGACTGCTGTCAAGCGCCATCACGCCATTTCTCCTCGCAGGGTCCGGATTGTCGCGGTTAAGCATGCTTTCAAAGCATTCCTCGAGCACTCCAAGGTTTGCCGACAGCCACTCATTGTCTCCGGTCTGTTCGGTGTAAACCGCTGCACAAAGAACCCAGTTCACAAGCTGTTCATGCGTCATGTGTGAGAAACATCCAGTCAATCCGTATTCCTCGTATGCGGAATACCCAGCCCTCGACAGTTGATTCGCGACCCCCATGTCATGCGTAAAGCTAAGGCCGCCTCGATGCATCTCTACCTCACCAGGGAACCTCACTTCATCCCGATAACTGTACCGAGAAACAAACATGTCGAGCTCATTTTTCACTGTCCATGGATTCATCTTGAGCTCGAAGAACAGTTGGTCAACCGTCAAATCAAATGTATTCATCATCCTGTATTCGCCTTCATTAATGACCCAGAACGGGCGTCCGTCCAAATCAAGCAGTTGCGACGAACCGTAATAGCTTCGAATGGCATGGGCCATCATGAACTGTTGATCCGCTGACAACCCTGCATTCTCGACCAGCGCGTTCGACTGTTTGGCTTTCGCAATCAGATGCTCTGCGTTTTCGATTGCAAAAGCACCGACCTCTTCGATATTTTTGAAAAACCGCGCATAATAGTACGATGCATCAAGCCCCGAGGTGACAATCCCCGCCCGGTGAAAGCAAACGGCAAACCGGAATGTTTTCTTTTCACGAGCCGGGACATCCATGATAAATGCAGCAACCTTGCCAAGCCCGAAGGTCCAGTTTGCTTCGAGCGGCGTTGTCAGAATGTCCTGCATACTGAAATGCATGGCTTGTTTGACACTGCTGTCGGCAGAAACAAACGCCGTCATTCGACCTTGGCCGACGCCCTTTAGGCCGCTTTCTTGCTGAAAAAATCGCATGCCGCTGTATGGGTCAGAGCCTTCGTAACCGAAAAATGCACGTCTCTTGCAATCTGCGCTCGTGTTGTCCACAGTCAGTTCGACAATGACGGCAGGCACCAGGACCTCTTTGAGGGCATTTGCATCTGCCGTGGCCGGGTCTGGTACACCTTCAACCGGTGAATAAATCGTAAATGTCAAATCACCAGCAGACCACGTATCGGTCCCTAAGCGGAAGTCGCGCGTGATAAGCTCTGGTGGAATGGGACGAACAACCTGGTTTGAATCACTGTCAAGCTCGGTTTTCTCTACGTCGTAACGCTTCGCCTCATCTTCCCCGAAATCAAAGAACGGCAACGCGTCGTAAGTGCCCCCGGCTCGTGTTTCGAGTCCAATGTAGACGCTCTTTCGCGGAGATTGTCCGAGTTCTAGGTCCAATCCGCCGCCTGCGCCTTTGAACCCGAGCGTAAAACTGGCATAAGCGCCAATCGGTGCGTGATGAGCATTAAAGAACATGTTTTTACTCATTGTTCATTCGTCCTCTCGAGCTCGCGGTAAGTGAAGTAGTCGAAGTCGGCGTACTTTTTCTGACCACTGAGGTCTTGTACGCATATTCCGACAAAGGCCCCGGTGAAGCCAGCATCCATCTTGACACCATTTCGCGGCGACTCCACGTATTCATCAGAAATTTTGCTTGCATCCTGAACCAATCCGATGGTCATCCACCTGCTTCCGTCGAAGGAGTACAAAAACTGCAGTCTCTCCCCGGAGATGCGCATGCCCAAGTGGACCTGCTGGTGGCCCTCAATCGACACCGGACTTGTGAGGACATCCTCGTACACACCGTGATGTGTCGCGATAATGTTGAGGCTTTTCCCGAGCTCTTCGTCGTGGCTGACGTAAAGATAGTAGTAGTTTTTGGTGTTGTAATAGTAAATCAGTCCGGCCATCTGTTGATAGCTGTCCGGAGAAAACTCCACGACCGTTTCCACTTCTACAACGAAGGCCTGCTGTCTGCGTGCAATCATGCTTTGCCGGTGCAGTGAGTTCAGGGATTCCCGCCCCGTCAATCGGAGAAAACCAGGACGCGCCCGAAGCGATGCCCACTTTTCGGCCAAAGGTTCACGCAGCGTGTTCCAGTGAATGTTGAGCTGTTCTCCATCAAAATGGCAAGTCACCGGTTCGCTGGAAAATGGATACTCCGGGAGGCCCGGAGCTTTCACTTCTACTTTGGGATGATGCCCGCCCCCCACTAAACGCAACCAGCCATCTGCTGTCCACTCAACTCGCTGCAAGGCCGTCTCCCTGCCCAATGTGCAACACATTGATGGTAAGAGCGGGCGACCGCACAAATAGGCCATATACCACTCACCGGTTTGCGTTTGAACGATGCTCCCATGCCCCGCACGCTGCAAGACAAGCGTTTCGTCATCCGCTGCGGTCAACAACGGGCCGGCGGGGTCAGGAACAAACGGATCGAACAGCGAAGGAGAGCGTGCAACTGTAACCGCGTGTTGGAATCGCGTGCCGCCCTCAGCCACCATTAGGTAATAGGTCCCGTCATGTTTGTAGAGGTGGGGTGCTTCCGTCAGACCAAGATGAGTGCCCTTAAAGATATTGTAAATCGGACCGACGAGGCGTCTGTCTGCCACAGAGTATTCTTGCATGACAATGCCGCCGAACGGATTCCTGCCCTTTCGATAGTCACGAAGCATGTTGACAAGCCACTTGCGACCATCGTCATCGTGGAACAGCGACGGATCGAATCCACTGCTATTCAGAAAGACAGGGTCCGACCATGGGCCTTCGATGCCTGTCGCTGTGACGAGGTAATTGTGGGTATCTCGAAATGGCCCCATGTGCGACTTTACATCTGTAAAGATGAGGTAGAAAGTCCCGTCAGAGAAACTGAGACACGGGGCCCAAATGCCGCCGGAGTCTGGATTGCCCAGCATATCGAGTTGACTCTGGCGTGTCAGTGCATGCGTGAGCAGCTCCCAGTGAACCAAGTCTTTCGAATGGTGGATTTGCACACCGGGGAACCACTCAAATGTGGATGTCGCGATATAGTACTCGTCGCCGACGCGAAGAATGGATGGGTCGGGATTGAACCCCCGGAGGATTGGATTCATAATTTTCGCCACGGCAACATTCTCCTCTTCAGCCAGTCGATTGGTCGTGAAACTGTCAAACAGGTGGCGGTTTCAAACAACGAAGCTATCAGACTGCGCAATCGCAGAACTGTGAGTCCGTCAAACGGCCAAACCCCCTGAGCTGCGGGTCCGTCAAACTGGCAAACCCACTGAACTGCAGGTCCATCAAACTGCCAAACCCCCTGAACTGCAGGTCCATCAAACTGCCAAACCCCCTGAGCTACGAATCTGCCAAGCTGCCAAGCTGACTTATACGTAATTTCGCCAGCAGTGCGTCGGTTGCCATCCAAGGAGTTCCTTCGCCTTCTTGTTCGATAGAAGTGTTTCAAATTTCGCTAATGGTGCTCGAAAGTCTTCCACACTTGCATACCTTGCAGCCATCAGTTCTCTGCTCGGAATATCCATGCTGGTTTCATCGTTGGCTAGGTTCAGAGCCACCGCACCGAGGTTGTCTGTTTCGATGGCGAGACGGCATGCTGTCGCCGCATCGCGGGCGTCGATATAACTCCAGAGGATGCGTTCTCTTTGTGCAGGGTCGTGGATGAAGTTCTTAAACGATGCGTACTGCTCAGGAACAATGACATTTCCAAGACGGAACGAAACCACTTGGATACCTGTCTTGCGATGAAACATGGCAGCGGTTTCTTCGTTGACGATTTTCGACAGCCCATAGGCATCCTGCGGGGACTGTGGATGATTTTCATCAATCGGAACGTACTGTGGTTGCATCGGATGGATGGCAAAACAGATGCCGTAGGAAGATTCACTGGAAGCGATGACCGCCTTTTGAATCCCGAGCGTGGAAGCGGCTTCAAGGACGTTATACGTAGACATGACATTATTTTGGAAAGTAACCTCGTTTGGATGGGAGTATGCCACTGGAATCGCAGCGAGGTGAACCACTGCGTCGGCATCGCTCAGCACTCCGTAGACTTCACCAAGATTCGTTAGGTTGGTGATAACCGTTCTGCAGACCTCGTCTGCCGGTCGCTTCGTATCCACATTCAAGACATCGTAACCGTGTTCAACGAACTCTCGGACAACCCAAGTTCCTAACTTTCCGCTGCCACCCGTCACAACCATTTTTGTCACGAACGCCACTTCCTCTCAGATTATCCTCAATTCTCAATCCTCATCTTCGCTCTGCCCGCGCCTTCACATTAGTTCGTACATAAAACAAATCAATATAACAAATTATATATTTACGGATAGTGAGAAGACAAGGTGCACGCGCTTCAAGATATGTCATCCTCCCTTTACTATATATGGGTTCATGGAAGTCGGGTTGAGGACGTGCCCGCCAAAGAGCGTTGCGCGGCACACACCCACAGAGTGGGAATGCCACGTTTGGGCCTAGCCCATGAGCCCCTTGCCCATGAGCCCCCAGCCCAGGGTAATGAGACGGAATCTAGCTATCAGTTTGCACCCTATGATCATACCTCACAGGGTATGATTCCTGAATAGCGCTACCTTCCCATCCTTATTCGCGAACCTCGGAGGCTTAAGACGTCGCCCCCAGCGTGCATCCGGCCAGGTGCCCCTGCTGCGAACCGTCGAATCTGCTGCAAGGGGTACCTGATGCGGGGCACCTCGGAGGGGAGCACGTGCGGGGGTACCTGCGGGGGTACCTGCGGGGGTACCTGCGGGGGTACCTGCCAAAGTGTAGGATACAAAACTATCGTTAGCTCCTGGTATTGGAGGGTATAGGTGGCACGCTAGAGTACAGAAGTATCGTTGCGGTTGGGCGGCCGGGGGTATCGGATCGGCTGGAAGATACATAAGTATATCTACGATACCCCCTAGGGTTGACGAATAAGGATAGTGAAGGTAGCGCTATTTGCGATACATACCCTGGGGGGTTATGGCGTAGAGAACAAACTGACCACTAGCTATCTCGATATACCCCCGGGGGTTAGCTGCTTAGGATACAAGAGTATCGCTATTGCCTGATTGGCTGATTGGCTGGCGGCCGATGGAGGCGCCCAGCGTGCTTCCGGCCAGTTGCACCCGCTGCGAGCCGTCGAATCTGCTGCAAGGGGTACCTGTGCGGGGCACCTCGGAGGGCGCCTGCAGGGGTATCGGCCGAACTGTAGGATACAAAACTATCGTTAGCTCCCGATATTGGAGGGTATAGGTCGCACGCTAGAGTACAGAAGTATCGTTACGGCCCGGCGGCCGGGGGTATCGGATCGGCTGTAGGATACATAAGTATATTTACGATACCCCCTAGGGTTGACGAATAAGGATAGTGAAGGTAGCGCTATTTGCGACACATACCCCTGGGGGTTATGGCGTAGAGAACAAACTGACCACTAGCTATCCTGCTATACCCCCGGGGGTTAGCTGTTTAAGATACAAGAGTATCGCTATTGCCTGATTGCCTGGCGGGCGAGAGAAGGTAGCTATCATCCTGCATCCTTCGGTCATCCGATGTCCCACCCCGTCGTTTCGGTATCCTGCCTACCTGCCTACCTGCCTACCTGCCTTCGCGATGCGGCAACCGATTACGGGCTGTGGTGGCATGCAACCAGGTGTTCGCCCACCGTGGTGGACGGGTTTGTTTGGTTTTTCAACTCCGGCATCTCTTCACGACAAACATCTGTAGCGAGTGGGCAACGGAAAGCAAAGGGACAACCTCTGCGGTCGGAATCGAGGTTTGGTGCCTCATTCGACTGATCCGTCAGGTCAATATCGTCGTGACTGCCGGGTGTCGCAGCCAACAACAGTCGAGTGTACGGATGCAGCGGGTTCTTAATGAGTTCTTTGGATGCTGCAAGTTCCATCATTTTACCGCCATACATCACCATGATGCGGTCGCCGAAGTAACGCGCAGACGCCAGGTCATGCGTGATATACAAATACGACAAGCCGAACTCATCTTTCAGTTGATTCATGAGTTGCAAAATGCCTGCTCGAATCGAGACATCAAGCATAGAGATAGGTTCGTCGGCCACGACGAGCTTTGGATTGACCGCGAGTGCGCGAGCAATCGCCAGCCGTTGGCGCTGACCACCGGACAGCTCATGTGGGAACTTTGCGCGAATTTCCTGAACTGGAGTGAGACCGACTTGATGGAGCAGTTCCCCCACCTTCTGATACAGCGTCTTGCCCGTATAGCCGCGGTGCTTCTTTAAAGGGAACACCAGGTGTTGTTCAATCGTTTTCACGGGATTGAGCGAGCCAAACGGATCCTGGAAGACCATTTGAGCATTCTTGCGATATGCCTTCAAATCTGCTCCCCGAATCAAACTGATGTCCTGACCGTTAAAACGAATGCGGCCAGCGGTTGGGCGATTAATGCGTACCAGTGTCCGGCCAATCGTACTCTTGCCACTCCCGGATTCACCGACGAGTGCCAGGACTTCGCCTCGTTGAATCGAGAAACTCACTTTATCGACCGGCACGATGGTGCGCTTGCCGTTCTCACCCCGAACCTGAAAGGTGACAACCAGGTCTTCCACTTCAATCAGGTGTTGGGTTTCATTCTCAGCATCGGTTTGAGCCATTTATTTCACCGCCTCTTCCGCGTAAAGATGGCAAGCGATTTGTCTGCCCTCAACATCGTTTTGAACGGGCGCAATCGTCTTACACGACTCCATCGCATACTTGCAGCGCGGGTGATACGCACATCCAGACGGAAGATGAATCAGGTCCGGCGGGTTTCCCGGAATCCCTTCAATGGTGACGCTATCTGCCGTGAGTTCCGGAATCGCGCGGAGTAATCCGTGCGTATAGGGATGGTGACGTGTCTCCAGGTTTAACTCCTTGCTGTCAGTGACCTCAACGAGTCGACCTGCATACATAATGGCAACTTTCTCAGCCAATTCAGCCACCAAGCTGAAGTCGTGACTGATAAATAAGACGGCAAAACCTTTCGCCTTCTGCAACTGCCTGATTTTATCGAGAATCGACTTTTGAACCACCACATCAAGCGCTGTAGTCGGTTCGTCCATGATGACCAGGTCCGGTTCAAGTGCTATGGCGATGGCGATGACGACCCGTTGTCGCATTCCACCCGAGAGTTCATGCGGATAACTTCTTAGGTGCTTCGGATGGATGCTGACCAGTTCCATGAGGGAAACCGCTTTGTCATGAATCTCCTGCTTCGACATCTGCGGGCGATGTGCTTCAAAAACATCTGCAATCTGCTGTTCAACCGTTAGAACAGGGTTCAGTGCGTTCATGGCACTTTGGAACACCATCGACATCCGGTTCCAACGAAATGTCTTGAGTGCCTTGTGACTCAAATCGTATACGTTTTGCCCCTGAACAAGGACCTCTCCACCAAGTAAAAATGCGTTGTTTCGGAGCAAGCGCATAATCGCATTGGCCAAGGTACTTTTCCCAGAGCCAGATTCACCAATCAGACCAACAATTTCATTTGGGTAAATCGTCAGCGATATATCCCTGACTGCTTGAACCACACCACGAGCAGACTCGTAGCCGACCGAGACGTTTCTAAGCTCAAGCACTGGTTGTGGATTGTTGCTTGGCGCCACGATGCTTCCTCCTCTTCTGCGAGCTGAGGCGTGGATTGGTAATACTATCAATGGCGAAGTTCATCAGCACGAGGCTGAGACCTACCAACCCAATCCCGATTCCAGGCGGAATGAACCACCACCAAGCTCCTGTCAGCAAGGCACCATTCTGACTCGCCCAGTACAGCATGGTCCCCCAACTAATCGAACTGACATTTTCGAAACCAAGGAATGCGAGACCAGACTCAGCCAGAATTGCCCCTAGCGTTGCGTAGATGACGTTTGCTGCAATGATGGACATCATGTTCGGCGCGATCTCGGTGAACATAATCCCCATCGCCGACTTTCCGGACATCTTTGCGGCGACGACAAAATCACGATTTGCGAGCGACATCGTCTGGGCGCGAAAGACCCTGGCACCCCAGGCCCATCCGGTCAGTCCAATGATAAGGCCGTTGATATACGGTGTTGAGTTTTTCACATAGGACTCAATGACAATCAGCAACGCCAGACCTGGAAGCACCAAAAACAGGTTCATTAAGAATGTCAGCACGGAATCGATCAAACCACCTCGGTAGCCGGCGGAAATTCCAATTAACAAACCAAGAACAGTGGCAATCATACCTGCACCGAAGCCGACGATAATGGTGGTCCTGGCCCCATAGATAAATTGTGAGAAGATGTCTTGGCCCGTGTTAGTGGTTCCAAACAGGTGACCTGCACTCGGAGCTAAGCTCATGGGAAAATGAGTTGCGTTCGGATTGTCAGGTGCAATCCAAGGAGCAAAGATGGCCACCAGTACAAAGATGAGAAAGATTATCAGACCGGTTAGAGAGCGGCTGTTTTTCAAGAATGGTCCGAGAAAACCCACTCTATCTATCCACTTACGCTTCGCCTTTTGATAAATCTCTATCTCGCCATTTACACTCGACTCGGTTGGATTAAGACTCATTTGCAAGCCCCCCTCTCCTTACACGCGGGTCGAGTCGGCTGTAGAGCATGTCGACAATGAAATTAGCTACCAACACTGAGACAGCAATTATCAAAAAGGAAGCCTGAATCAGAGGGTAGTCCTCCAGCAGAACTGCGTTGGTCAATTGGTTGCCAATCCCCGGATAGGAAAACACCTGCTCTGTCAGAATTGACCCGCTGACCACGTTGCCAATTGCAATCGCGAAGCTCGTCAATTGTGGTAAAATCGCATTTCTTGCTGCATAGGTAAACATCAGGCGACGGGTGCTCACGCCCTTTGCTTCAGCAAATACGACGTAGTCCTCACCGAGCGTGTTGATCATGTTGTTTCTCATCCCAACCAACCAACCGCTTAGTGACCCGAGCAAAATTGTAATGCCAGGGAGAAAACCATGATAGAGGGCACTCGAGATAAAAGGCCAATTAAATCCTGAAGTCACATCCGTCGAATAGCCATGATTCATCGGGAACCATTGGAGCTTAAAGCCAAAGACGAATAAAACCAACAGTGCAACCCAGAAGTAAGGCAATGCTTGAATCGCCATCGTTACTAGCGGCAATGTGTTGTCAAGAATTCCTTGACGCTTCCAGGCAATATAAATCCCGGCCGAAGTACCGATTAACACCGCAAGAACAGTGGCTAATCCGACAAGGCTGATGGTCCACGGCAAGCTGTTGCGGATGATATTAATAACTGGCGTGGGGAAGTTTGCGAATGACAATCCCCAGTGTCCAGATAGTAATCCTCTTAAATATTCGAAGTATTGAGTGATCATCGGTTTGTCTGTGAGGCCGAATGCTTTTTTCATCGCATCAATGGCCTGCGGGGACAATTGTCCCTGAAACTTTGCAAACATAATATCCGCC
This sequence comes from Alicyclobacillus curvatus, assembly GCA_017298655.1. Classification (GTDB taxonomy): domain Bacteria; phylum Bacillota; class Bacilli; order Alicyclobacillales; family Alicyclobacillaceae; genus Alicyclobacillus_B; species Alicyclobacillus_B curvatus. Next base: position 3,992,236 of record CP071184.1, on the reverse strand, counting down.
GGGTTCCCAGGCATCAGCCGCGGGAGAATGAAGTTTATCGTGATGGCAGCCCAGAGGGATAGGAAGAAGAAACCTAGACGATTTAATATGAACCGCAATACGGCCCTCTCCTTTTACCGTAGGATATTGCGCAGGGAGTGAAAAGGAGAAGAGACGGTCTCTTCTCCTTTTCACTTCGCTAGATTCACTACAAGTCTCGAATTATTTCCCGGTTGGCTTGAGCTGGGAAAGAACGTATGCAGCTGACGGCCAGGTGAAAACGGCCGGGCTGTCATACGGATGAGCCGCATCGGGCCAACCCGTGTAATTCTTTGTGCTGTACTCGTACCAGGTTTCTCCATAGAACAGAGGCAGGACTGGCAGTTTGTTAATCATGACGCCTTCAATCGTTGCCATCGCTTGCTTCTGCACGTTGACATCCGTGGTCCCTTTATAGAGGTTAAAGGCTGCATCGGTCGATGCACTGCTCCAACCTTCGGGATTCCACGCACCATGGGAGTCAAGCATGTCGTAGAAGGTTTTATACGAAGTTGCCGCCGTGTTTGTCCAGCCGATAGCCAAGTCAAACTTGTGATTTTGCAGATTGCTTTGATATGCACCAAATTGCAGTTGCTGCACCTGAACGTTGATGCCAATTTTCTTCAGGTCATTAGAAATCAGTTGACACGTTTGCACCCAGTCAGACCAACCCGAGACAACCTGAATCGTAAAATTTAACTTCTGCCCGGACGGAGAGACGAGAATTCCGTCGCTGCCTTTCTTATACCCAGCGTCAGCCAAGATCTTCGCAGCCTTGGTAAGGTTTTGCTGGTATGTCAGATTGGCGTACTGCGGTGCGATAAGGTCCTTGTCACGCGGTTGTACACCCGTTGGGTTCAGCGGCGCAACGTATCCGTATTCAGCTTGGGTCGCAATCTGGTTGCGGTCAATCGCCAAATTCATTGCCTTACGCACGTTCAGGTCAGACAAAATTGGATTCTTCAGGTTTGGATAGAGCATAATCCCCGATCCCGCTGGGAACCAGTAGTGGAAATTGGGATTCTTGGAAGCGTACACTTGCTGGACATTCGGAATGAACATACCCGCCCAATCGAGTTGACCGCTTACAAGCGCCAGCTGTGCACTTTGGTTCGAGTTATATGCATTGAAATCGATTTCCGGGACGTGATAGCTTTTCACGTCATAGAATTGTGGGTTCAGTTTTAACTTAAACACTTGCGGATTAAAACTTTCAAGTGTGTATGGGCCTGTACCAATCGGATCGGTGACATTGACCTTGGTTGGATCACCGAGGCTCTGCCAAACATGTTTCGGTATGATGCTCGCTTGGAGTACGTATTCTTGGAACGGGATGTTCGGTGCCGCAAAGTTGAAATCAACGACATAATTCGACTTTTTCACGACAGACGTGACGACCTTCATAATACCGGAGGTGTCAGCATCCGGATATTTTTTCAGCTCATCGAAGGTAAAGACCACGTCATCAGCAGTGAAGGGTTGTCCATCCGACCATTTCACGCCCTGGCGGAGTGTCACCTCGAGAGTCTTGTTATTGTTGATCCATTGATACTTTGTTCCAAGTGCTGGGTAAATGTCGTGGCTGACGGTACTAAACATAAACAGCGGCTGGTAGATGAGACCATTGGTTCCATACAGAGATGCGGTCGAAAACGGGTTGAAGTTTTCTTGCCAGTTACCATTCGGAGCACCAGCGACAAGTGGTTTACCCATACCTGTTGCCGTCGCGGTCCCCGGGTTCGTTGCCGTTGTCGTGTTGCTTGTGCTGTTTCCACAGCCAGCGAGAACAGCCGTCATGGTCAGTACGGACAAAATCAAACCAGACTTCACTACTTTCATCCGTTAACACCCCTCTGATTTTTTGGGTAACACCATTACTTTAAGCGCTTACAAAGTTCGGTCCAACATGCTGCCATGTCAAGCGTTGAACCCGTGTCTGACATTCGTAAGTCGTGTAACACCCAATTCAAAGACCAGTAATTCATGCTGTCTCGCAAGGTAGAGTCTGAACTCGGCTGTGTAAACGACAACGCTCACATGTCCCGACAACCACTGCACCTAACTCCTTGCAATCAAGTTCCTGCAATCAAGTTCTTCTAATCAAGTTCTTGCAATCAAGTTCTTCTAATCAAGTTCTTCTAATCAAGTTCTTCTAATCAAGTTCTTGCAATCAAGTTCTTGCAATCAAGTTCCGTTGCTCAGGAAACGCGAGAAAAATCTTGAGTCTTCTGTCTGGATTTGATACCCCCTAATAAATTTGGTTATTGAATAAACTAATTGTATATCAGGAATTATGGTAGCACAAGGAGGTATTTTGGTACAGAATCCCTGTTGCCGAAATTTTCATTTTCAGTCATCCACAGCCCTAGGTATCAATAGTTTTAAGGCTCATCAACTTTGGATATTAGTGGCTTCAGGCATCAACAGATTTACGCGTAGACAGCTTTATGCGTCAATGCGATATCACATCAACAGTTAAACGTGTACAGTTTCTGTCATCAACACCTTCAGCCCTGATAAACGTTCATCCCGCGGTATTCAGCCATGCTCCCAAAGCGAAATCCTAATTTCTGTGCCGTCTCAATAATGTACGGCAGCGCCTCTGCTGTACCCGTCGCCTGTCCAGCACTGTGGTGCAGCAGAATTGAACCGGGCTGAAGCTGAGGAATAACGTTGGCAACAATCTCAGGGCCAGAAATGCCCGACCAATCGGCGGAATCCACGTCCCACATCACAACATGGTAGCCCATACCCCATAGCTGCTGGAGAACAGTGTCATTCACGTCTCCGTACGGCGGGCGCATCAGTTTCGGACGCAGGCCAACAATGCCTTCAACGATAGTGGAAGTCCGTTCTATTTCACTTGCCAGCTCGCTTAGCATTACTCTGGTTAGATAGGGATGACTCCATGTGTGATTCCCCACCGTGTGACCCAACTCTACAATCCGGCGCAAAACATCGGGATGCTGTTCAATCTGACTACCTATGCAAAAGAATGTAGCCGGAACGCCGTAAGACGATAAGACGTCCAGCACGGCCGGGGTGTGCTGCTTATCCGGACCGTCGTCAAAAGTAAGAAATAGCGTCGAGCCGGCCGATTCGATTCGCTTCAGTAACAGACCGTTCGACACTGATTCCGCATCAGCCATGGCGCACCCACCTATTCAACGGACGATTTTAACGAACGATTTAATCGATGGATTTGAAAAACCACTACAGCCACTGTTCAACTTGAGGCCCTATTCCCTGGAGGAACTATTCAACTTCAACGCTTCAAAGAATCCCTAAAGGTCCTATGCCACTTCAACGACCCTTGCACGACCTCAACACCAAACAGGTTATTGACGAGCCCTTCACGAGCTGTTGACTGGCCGTTGACTGGCCATCGGCGATCCATTCACGGACTATTCGACGGACTCCGGGTCCTGCAGATGTCGCTTTAACATGGATAGTCGTTCTGTTTCAAATGCCGGAATGTATTCGTGCCCATAGTACCGATAATGTCGAATGTCCTTCGGACACTGCATGTGGTTATAAGCGGCAAACACGGTTGACGGGGGTGTGATGTCATCTATTAAACCAATGGACACGAGGACAGGACACGTAATCGAAGGACCGAGATTCATCACGTCAAAGTACGACAAGGTTTTCATCGCGAGCTCTTCCAGCTGCGGGTCCATGTTGCGACGAAAGAATTGGTTAATCTCTAGATAAGGCATGGCTTGGGCAACATCGACGGCGCGACGAAAATGACACAGATAGGGGTAGCCAGCAACAGCAACACGGGGAATGTTTGATAATGCGGCAACAGCTAATGTGAGTCCCCCGCCTTGACTTGCCCCTGTGACTCCAATCCTCGAAGCGTCGACCTCCGGTCTTTGCGCCAATGCATCCACCGCAAGCACCGCATCCATGTAGACGCCGCGATAATAGTACGTTTCTTTGTCCAGAATGCCCTTCGTCATCCACCCCGCGTAGTGCCCGTGCGGACTAACGAGGTTGTCCTCACTTCCCTGCTGTCCGCGCGTTTGCATTCCAAATGTCGCGTATCCGTGGAGTGCCAAGTTGACAATCTCGTGAATCTGGCCTTCATAGCTCCAATTGTAGCCGTGATATACAACCAGTCCCGGATGTTTGCCCTCGGAAGTCGGGACGGCATACCACCCTTTGACCAAATTTTTTCCGTAACCAAAGTAACTCAGTTCGTAGACACGAACGCCGTTCGATGGATACGCCACTTTACGCAACGAGACATTTAGTTCTTGACCCTGCACAGCAGCCTTGGTAGCAGCCCAGAATTCATCGAAATCTTCTGCGCGCGTTAAGCTGGGTTTATACAACTTCAACTCTTCAAGAGGCATGTCATATTGTTGAAGCACCCGTAAACCCTCCCCATCCACATTCCTGTGATTTCAAATCTCAAGCACCGTTCAAAACTCCTCCATCACGTAGAGCAACCCCAACTGGTCATGCCTTCTTCTTCGTGATACCTTCTTCGTCAGCAATGTCGGCAATTCCTATCAGGAAATGAGCTACGGAACGAGAACCAGACAACGAATCTGGCACAACGAGGCTTACATTTGCACCCCGCTAATGTACTCTGGAGATGTTGCTTTAAAGAGACGAGTGTTTACAAGTTGTAGCTTCTCTACCCAACTAGTGTTTGCGATAACGAATTGCTGGCACGCTATGCGTCTGTATGGTACCTGGTTTGTATGGTAGCGCTTCGACAACGCGCTATTCGGCAGCGGACAGTGTCGACTATGTCGAAATAACGCGCTGCCAGCGCGTTATCACCTTATATCGAATTGATAGCGCGTCTGCAGCGCGCTATTTGTCTGGGCGTGACCCGGTTTGAATGATAACGCTTTGACAACGTGCTATTCGCCGGCCGACAGTGTCGACTATGTCGAAATAACGCACTGCCAGCGCGTTATCACCTTATATCGAATTGATAGCGCGTCTGCAGCGCGCTATTTGTCTGGGCGCTAGATGAAGTAAAGTAGTTTGTGTAGCAGGATTTGGATATTCGCGGATAGTAAAAAAGTAGGGTATCCTTGGGATTGCGACATCACCAAAAAAGGAGCCCTACCAATGACTAGTGTACACGAACTTGGCACGTCGGATCTAATGGAAATTCTCGTGAAGGACTTCGTCAAGGAAAAACTTGAGTTGATCATGCGTGAGGAGATCGACAATTTTCTAAAGGTTGAATATGAGGGCAAGCGTCCCAGCCGAAACGGAACCTATGGTCGCTCCCTAGAAACACGGTTTGGAAAAATAGAGAATTTGCGGGTTCCCCGAGACCGTAAGGACGCCTTTCAAACTCGAGTGTTTGCGCCATACCAGCGTCGAGAGGGCTGGTTAGAAGAGGCTGTCATTCACATGTATAAGGGTGGGATGAGTACCCGCGACATCGCAAAATTCATCGAAGGCATGTTTGGCACGCAGTACTCCCCAACGACCATCAGTAACATCACGAGTACCGTCTTGGAAGATATCGAAGCATGGCAGCAACGTCCATTAGATAAACGCTATTCCGTGATTTATTTGGACGGCATCTATATCAAACTTAAGCGCAACACGGTGAGCAGTGAAGTCATCTATCTGGCGATGGGCATCAACGAAGATGGATATCGACAGATCCTCGGCTTCTACGTTGGCGGAAAAGAAAGCGCCAATGGCTGGAGGGATGTGCTCAAGGACCTGTATCGTCGCGGAGCGAAGGAGGTCTTGCTGGGGGTATTTGACGGGTTACCTGGCCTGGAAGAAGCGTTTCGAGAAACGTACCCAAGGGCAGACGTTCAACACTGCATCGTACACAAGGTGCGCAGTACGTTCCCGAAAATTCGAGTCAAGGACAAGGTTGAGTTTATCGGCGACCTCAAAACGATTTATACCGCATTGGATAGGGACTTAGCCTTGGCAGCGTTCGATACGGTCAAGAGCAAGTGGAGTAAAACCTATCCGAAAGAAATTCAATCGTGGGAAGACCAACTTTCAACGCTACTGACGTTTTACAAATTTCCAAAGCTGATTCGCGGGTCCATCTACACATCCAACGCAATCGAGCGGACGAACAAAGAGCTACGCAAGAGGTTTCGACCGATGAACAGCTTAACGAACATGGATGCAGCTGAGAAAATCATCTATCTTGAAGTCACGACTTATAACGAGAAATGGAGCACAAGAGTCATCCGTGGCTTCGGGGATGCGGAAACGAAGACAGAGCTGAAGCGAATGTATGAGGAACGCTACCCAAGCATGTCAGAAGTCTCTGCGCAGGAATAAATATCCAACAACTTGAACAATCACGTTTACAACAACGACGACAACTTGCTCTGAAAATTCAAACAAACAGGAAATAAAAGGGAAATTCCGGTGGGGGGTACCCCCCACCAACCTTAAAACAAATCAATAATGATGTTATCCATCTCCGATGGATAACCCTACTTAAAGCGAATTACACAAACTTCTTGACACTACCGGGCGTGACCCGGTTTGAATGATAACGCTTTGACAACGTGCTATTCGCCGGCCGACAGTGTCGACTATGTCGAAATAACGCGCTGCCGGCGCGTTATCCTGTCAATGGTTATTATCATCAGGCACTCACTACTCAGTCTCCCCAGAGGCCAAAGGGTACATTGCAACACAACACATTGCAGAACAAAAGACTGACGAGGAAGCCCTGAGCACGGTGGCTTCCTCGTCAGTCTGAAGTACAGGGTACCACTTACGCTCCCTCCATCGCCCATTGTGACGAATACGGAACGATGCGACAATGTGGCGAGCCTCCGGCATGGCGAAAGACCTGCGCGGCTAATGGGCTACACGGCGTTTATGGCCATGGTGCAATGAAATGTGCAGAGAATGTGGGTGTTTTTCAGATTCCGTGGTACCAGCTTCTGTTTGGTACTTCCATGCCTCCTGGTTAATCCTTTGGACACGGCGTTTGTAATCCTGTAATGTCGACTCCGTGAAAAAATGTATCGCTTGCATCTGCATGCGCCTCCGGAGTTCGAAGTCTGTATCCGTATGTCGAACTCCACATCGAAGGTATTCCTAAAGCCTCAGCGCTTCAAGGTCCAGACGACATGGTCTAAATAGCACTTCCCAGCGATTACCTAGTCTCCGCATTCCAGTCCATCAGAGTCACTACTGCGCTCCTAACCAGACCGTTAACCGATTCATAACCAGGCTTCCAACTAGATTCCTAACTAGATTCCTAACTAGATTCCTAACTAGATTCCTAACTATGTTCCTAACTATGTTCCTAACTAGATTCCTAACTAGATTCCAACTAGATTCCTAACTAGATTCCTAACTAGATTCCTAACTAGATTCCTAACTAGATTCCTAACTAGGTTCCTAACTAGGGTTCCAGCTCGACTTGTCACCGGTCTCGGAGTCGGAGTCGGTCTCTCACTCGGACTCCAGCTCAGATTCCTCAGCTCTACTACCTACGACTCTTTTACAGCCCAGATGAAAATTTATTATGTCAACAGAAACCAGCAGTTATCGACACCCCATCCGTCGTATGGTGGAGTTGAGGTGATGAATATGAACGATACGGATTTAAGGTTTACAGCGAGGTGGACAACTAGGAAGGCAGCTAGAATCGCTAATATCTCGGAGCCCACAGTTCGCAAGTACGCCCAGGTGTTAAGCCGTGAGTGTAATTACCACTTTCATACCGTGAATGGGCGCGAGCGCCGATATTCAGATCATGACATTACACTATTCATCGAAATGAAGCGCTTGAGTGATGATACGGGTATGGACGTTACAAAAGTCGCACAAATCGTTTACGCAAAATTCTGCAACCTAGATGATGATTCTCAAGAATTTGAAACAGGATACGTTTCGGACGGCGATGTGATGCAAAGCGTATTCCCATCCCAGAGGGATGATAATGTGGAAGACCATACGATACAAACCGTATCAACGAACAATGCTCTCAGTCAGGGCGCCTATTCTGATGACTTGAGCGCAATTGTTGCGCGTGCAAGTCGACAATTTTGGCAGGCTGCCCATGAGGAAATCGTGCAGGATGTCAGAGAAGCTGTCCGCGAAGAAGTCCGAACCGAACTGAACAGTGGGCTAGCCGACATAAAACGCCACGTATCTGATGAGTTACAAGCTGCGAGAGAGGAGGCAGCTGCAAGTTACGAACGAAAGCCTTGGTGGAAATTCGGAAGGTAGGCCAGATCCGAATTTAAGAATGATAACACGTGGCTCAGGTGGTGGCTGCTGTGTGGAGGATGCATCCATGAACCGCCGCCCCCGCGCGACGGCTTGATGCAGAAGCTTAATGGAGCCCTAGGATATCGTACGTACTGTAGACGCCTGTACCGAACAAGCCGTGGCCCGGCAGTACCGAACAAGCCGTGGCCCTGGCAGTGCCGAAAAAGCCCTGACCCTGGCAGCACCCAAGAAGCCTTGGACTGCGGCACTGTCGAAGACATGGCGACATCGCCTCGTCAGCGCTGGAGGGACAGCGGTTCATCTCAGGAATGTGGAAGCTGCAGCCCAGGTAACACTGTAGAAGCACTGACCCTTCGAGCGCCTGGCAGCACGGGTCATGTCGGTACTGTAGGTGTAGAACACGCTGCCCTTTGGGTGTGAATTCGTGGTGTGGACAAACTCGTCACACTATCACGAATTTTGCTACACTACAGATAACGATATGTATCCGGAGGCTGATAACCACGAACCGACTTCCTGCATCCACATCCAAAGATGAGGTCTTCGCCCAGCTTGAGCGTTTTCGAGAAAACGACATGCAAACCCACGGTGGCAAGGTGTGGGCGTACGTATATGACAGCGGCATTCGCGAGGTCGAAGAAATCGCAGCCAAAGCGTACGCGAAGTATATGAACGAGAATGCCCTCGACTTCACAGTCTTCCCCAGCCTTCTCCAGATGGAGAATGACATTGTTGCCATCGTTGCCGATATGTTTGCACCAGCTACTGATGACACGGGTACTGCACCCACTCATCTGCCCGCAGGGACATTTACGAGTGGCGGTACGGAAAGCATCCTCCTCGCAGTCAAGGCAGCGCGTGACTGGGCACGGGAGACGAAGCCTCAGGTAACACGGCCCGAAATCATCCTGCCCGTCACGGCACATGCGGCGTTTCACAAGGCCGCGCATTACCTCGGTCTGAAACCCGTCGTCGTACCCGTCAACGCACAGACCTTCCGTGTCGAGGCAAATACGGTGCGCCAACACATCACCCCAAACACCGTCATGCTCGTCGGTTCCGCTGTCAACTATTCTCATGGTGTGACTGACCCCATCGATGAACTCGGCACCATTGCCATCGAACATGGGTTGTGGCTGCATGTTGACGCCTGCATTGGCGGGTTCCTCATGCACTACTTGCGTCGTCTCGGAGAAAGGATCCCCGATTTCGACTTCTCTGTGCCTGGAGTCAGTTCTCTCTCGGTCGACTTGCACAAGTACGCCTACGCCGCAAAAGGGGCTTCCGTGGTTCTGTACCGTGATAAGCAGCTGCGGCAATACGAAATGTTCGCCTCCACGCGCTGGGCGGGGTATCCGATGATTAACACAACCATTCAATCGACCAAGTCCGGTGGCCCGCTCGCCGCCTGCTGGGCAGTCATGCACTATCTCGGCGACGACGGCTATCTTCGGCTTGCACAAAAGACCCTGTATGCAAGGGACAAGCTTGTCAGTGGACTGACCAGCTTTCCCTATCTTCGTGTGCTCGGAACGCCGGAAGCCGGACTCATCTCCTTTACTTCTGACTCAGTTGACGTCTTTATCCTGGCAGATGAAATGAAACGGCGAGGGTGGTACGTCCAAGTGCAACCCGGCCGGCCGAACACAGACAAGATGCCGGGTCTTGAACCGAATCTCCATTTGACCGTCACAGGTGCAAGCGAAGCGATTGTTGATCCGTTTGTCGCTAACCTCGAGGCCGCCATTCAGGATGTGCAGCACCACATGGCAGAAGCAGAGGCACAGGCGAAAGGAGATGCAGATGTAGCAGAAGCAGAGTCACAGGCAGAGGCAGACAGCGCGGCCAATCGGTCAGCCATTCCCCCAGAGGTCGCTCTGCAACTTGCGACCATTGACGCCACTACGCTGACTCCGGAGTTGCAGAGCCAGTTGCTGCTTGGTCTCGGGCTTACCCCCGGTCAGTTGCCAGGGGACATGGCTGACATCAATCGACTCCTTCGCATCCTGCCCTCGGACTTGACGGAGCGACTGTTTATCGCCATCGCGAGCGATATGTACACCCCGACTCACCACTCAAGTCATACCCAAAGCCACAACCCAGGTCATACGCCAAGCGATGACTCCAGCCAGTCGCAACGCACCCCCCAGGCCGACGTCTTGAGAGGGCCCATCTCATGAACCGCTGGGCTCACCTCATTGGCTATGCCCTGCTCATCTGCGTTACGCAGGTGCTGTGGGTCACGTTCTCGCCCATCACGACGGGCGCTGCTACGGCCATGCACGCAGGGGTTGGAGCGGTCGGTGACCTGACCGCCCTCTTTCCGATTGTGTACATCGTGGTTGCTGTACCTGCTGGCATTTGGCTCGACCGGCATTTCACGTCGGCTCTAGCAATCGGCGCCTTACTCACCGGATTTGCCGGCATCGCCCGCATCTTACTGCCCGTGTCGTACGGATGGCAGTTTGTCATGCAGATGCTGCTCGCTATCGGGCAGCCGTTCGTGATTAACGCGGTTGCCTCGTTCGCGCGCCACTACTTTCCGGAGCGCAGACGACCCATCGCCATCTCGATTTCCAGCGTTGCCCTCTTCATCGGCGTTATCGTGGCGATGATTGTCAGCCCAATTCTGATGCATCACGGCGGGCTCTACACAGTAGAACTTGGCGAAGGCATACCTGCAGTCGTCATCATGTTGTGGGTGACGATGGGCCTCTTGGGGCCACTCCGGTCGCAGCCATTTGCAGCCACAGCCACAGCCACGGCCGAAGTCGCAGCCGAAGTCGCAGCCGAAGTCGCAGTCGTCGCAGGTGCAGTCGCAGCCGAAGTCGCAGTCGTCGCAGGTGCAGCCGCAGCCTCCCCCGCCCCAAGTCAAGGTGCTGGCACACGCACTGATACAATACCCTCCAGGGTGCCCGTCTGGACGAGCCTTCGGATTGTGTTTGCAAGTCGCTTTGTCTGGATGCTCAGTGGCCTACTCGCCGTCGGGCTCGGGGTTTTCGACGCGCTTAACACCTGGTTGCAACCTATCTTCGCCGAGTACGGTATGGGGAACTCCAGCGGCAACCTGTTGGCGCTGATGCTGGTGGCGGGCATCATCGGAGCAGGTGTCCTTCCCTCTTACGCTGCGAAACATGGCCGCCGCAAGGTCCTGATGGTCATCGCCGTTGGACTGACGACGTGGATGTTTGTCGCCATCATGTTGTGGCAATCCGTCATCTGGATTGGTGCGTGGATGGTCCTCACTGGGTTCTTCCTACTCGCCGGATTTCCCATCATCATGGAGTGGACGGAACACCACGTCCAGCCAGAGCTACAGGGTATTGCAGTCGGGTTTATCATGCTCACGAGTCACTTAGGCGGCATCGTGCTGATTTTCGTCATTCAGTTTGCTCTGAAGCCACCAGCCCTCGCTCTCCTCGTCTTGACCCTGGCGAGCGCACTCGGGTTGTGGTTGACACTGCGGTTGCCGGGCAGCGGATCGGCAAAAAGCACAGAACACACAGGCACGTCGCTGTAACCCGCCGCAGCCATCGCCAAATTCAAAATTCGAAGTTTAACGTGCAACATTCACTGTTTAAAGTTTGGAATTCAAAATTCTTCATCAACAGGGGGCCTACCAAATGGCGAAAGTTTCGTATGAATCATTGTATGACCTGCATTTTTGCGGTGAGCCAGTGCTGTCGCCGATGGGGCACGAATTTCTCTACGTCCATACAGTGATGGACAAAAAGGCGAACGGATACCGATCCGTCATCCGTCGCTTCGACTTTTCAACCCGGCAGGACTCCCCGTTTACGTATGGCGGAGCATGTCCCGGAAAGGCCGTTCAAGACAAAAACCCGGCCTATTCACGGGACGGGAAAGCCGTCGCATTTGTGTCCAACCGCAGCGGGAAAGCTCAGGTCTACCTCATCGCAGAGACCGGCGGTGAAGCGAAACAGTTGACAGAGTTTCCGGAAGGCGTGAAGTCCTATGCCTTCAGTCCCGATGGAGAACAAATCGTCGTCGCAACGAGGAGTAAAACGCCAGGCCCCGTTGAGGCGGACAAGTCGCCGACGGCAGATGTGTTGGTCATCACGCATCTGCGCTACCACGGGAACGGCGAGGGATTCTATGAAGACAAGCCTGTTCACCTTTGGCTTCTGACCGTGGCAACAGGAGAGGTTCGGCAGCTGACATTTGGTCCCTATAACGAGACGGACCCCACTTTTGCACCAGACGGAAAATCCATTGCGTTTGTCTCCTGGCGATCCGATTTCGAACAAGAAGTCACCCCCTCCCTTTATCAGCTCGAGCTTGCCACGGGTGAGATGACTCAGATTTACGAAGGAAAGGGCATGACGTCCGTGCCGGTGTATTCACCGGACGGGCGCTCTATTGCCTTCTTCGGACATCAACAAGGGGAGCGCAGCGGAGTAAACAGCGCCGTATGGGTCGTATCGCCAACAGGGAAAGACCTAAAATGCCTGTCTGAGGGCCTTGATAGGCCCGTTGACAATCACGTTGGTACAGACGCCCGCTATGAAACCGGCAAAGCAGCACCGGTGTGGTCCGGTGACAGCAGGACGATATTCTTTACCGCCACCTCGGAGGGAAATGCGGAGGTCTACAGCGTATCTATTGACGGCCATCTTCGCTGCGAGACCGCAAGTAGCTTTGCCCGCGCGAACACCAGTGCAAGCACCAACGCGACTGTTCGTGATTCGGCGCGTGAGACCACCAGCGAGAAGCACGTTGTGACCTCGTTTCACGTTTTAGATGGCACACCGCTCGTTGTCGCAGAGGAGTCTCCCATCTGTCCCGCAGAACTATTTCTGTATCGAAACGGCAACAAAGAACAACTCACGCATCACAATGCAGCGTTTCTCGATGGGCACGAGATTGCGACCCCCGAACCCTTCAACGTTTCAGCACGGGATGGACTCCATGTTCCCGGTTGGATTCTGCGACCTGCAGACTTCGTGGAAGGACGGAAATATCCGCTTGTTCTCGAAATCCACGGTGGGCCGCATTCTTCCTACGGCAATACATTTAACCATGAGTTCCAGCTCCTTGCGGCGCATGAGTATGTCGTTTTGTACATGAATCCAAGAGGCAGTCATGGTTACGGAGCGGAATTTGTGCAGGGATGCGTCGGGGACTGGGGCGGTGGAGACTACAATGACCTCATGGATGCCGTCGACAAGGCCGTGAAATTACCGTACATTGATGCGGACAAGCTCCTCGTAACCGGGGGCAGCTACGGCGGATACATGACAAACTGGATTGTCGGTCACACGAACCGTTTCAAAGCAGCCGTCACGCAGCGCTGTATTTCAAATCTCCACAGCATGTTCGGGACCAGTGATATTGGATTTTGGTTTAACAAGGCGGAGCTTGGTGGTGCAGATTTGTGGGATGCCGAGGAGTTCATCATGGCCCGTTCACCCATCCGCTACGCCAAAAACATTACAACACCCACAAAAGTCATTCACAGCGAGGAAGACTACCGCTGCCCAATGGAACAAGCACAGCAGTGGTTCACTGCACTGAAGCGCCTCAATGTAGACACTGAGTTTGTCCGGTTTGCTGGGGAAAATCATGATTTATCCAGAAACGGCAAGCCGTTAAACCGCATTTCTCGGTTGACACACATCCTGGAATGGTTCGAAAAATACGTGAGGTGACACATTGGGGACCTGGCTAAAATCGTGGCCCAGAGGAGTCATCATTCTCCTATCCAACTCTTTTTTGATGTCTGTTGGGTTTTATGCACTGATTCCGAATCTATCCGTGTACTTAACCCATTCATTGAATTGGTCCCCGCTGCTCGCTGGTGTGCTCTTGATGGTACGCCAGTTCAGTCAACAGGGTCTGATGATGCTGACTGGCATGGTGGCAGACAGAGTTGGGTACCGGGCCACGTTGACGTCAGGTTTTCTGTTACGCGGGTTTGGGTTCATGATGTTTGCTTTTGGAAATAGCCCGTGGTGGATTTTCCTTTCCGCGATTGTTGCGGGGATTGGCGGCAGCCTGTTTGAGCCGACAGGAGACGCGGCGCTCACGACGTTGACAGATGCGGAGTCGAGATCCCGTACGTATGCTGTCAAAAAAGTGAGCGATAACCTCGGAATTGTGTCGTCAGCACTGGTCGGGGCGCTGCTCGTTTCAGTGAATTTTCATCTGCTGTGTATTTTTTCCGGAGCGGTCTTCGTGGCAGCCGGTGTAATCACGTATCTACGCTTGCCCGCCATTCAAGTTCAGGTGAAGCCGATTGCCTGGACGGAAATGTGGAAGACCGTCACTCGTGACAAGCCGTTTGTCCATTTTGTGGCCGTGATGATTGGCTACTTCTTTCTCTATATGCAACTGTACCTGGCCATTCCAACGCGCGTTGTCGAGATTACACACCGTCCTGCATCCGTGTCCATCATCTTTCTTGTCTTGTCCATCCTTATCATTGTCTTTCAGGTGCCAATGAATATGTGGGTTACGAGGTTTCCGCTAGTGCAGACCATTCAGGCCGGCTTTCTGCTCATGGGGACAGGCTTGCTCGTGCTTGGCTACGCGCCAACCATGTTTGGTTTCGTCTGCGGCATTATTCTTTTTGCCTTTGGCATGATGGCCATTGAGCCTGCCAGCTTTGACTTGACGTCGCGTCTATCCAACCCCGAGATGACAGCCACATACTTCGGTTTCTACTACTTGGCCATGGCCATCGGCGGCGGAGTCAGTCAGGGTACGGGTGGATTGCTGTTGCAAGTTGGTCAGTCTGTGCATCACCCAGCATTGATTTGGTGGATGACCGCTCTTGTCGCCCTTGCGTCGGTCATCGGCGCACGACCCCTGCAGAAATCTGTGAAAAGCCGGCATCAGCAGGCGGTTACAGTGGCGAAGCAATGAGGACAATCCCTCCGGTGTAAGTGCGTGCGTTCCTCCTGTTCCTCCTGTTCCTCCTGTTCCTCCTGTTCCTCCTGTTCCTCCTGTTCCTCCTGTTCCTCCTGTTCCTCCTGTTCCGTCTACTTCCCATGCCATCCCCTGCATCTTCGATAGCTCGCGCACGGACCTCCCTTCTTACGCATCCACGGTGCGTAAGCAAATGCGCAGTTTACCGTTTAATCAATACGGAATAGTCAACATTGACTATTAGCTTTTTTTCTATTAGGATATTCGTTAGAAACAACCTTTCGTCTCAATGAATCAGACAGATATTCGTAGACTGATATACAACTTTAGGAGGTCTTGTTCGTGGCAGCTAACGGTATGCGCGTTGTCAAAGCTCTTCGTTATACCATCATCGTGACTCTATTTCTGTTTGGGGTGCAGTTTATTCTCGGGATGTTGACGAATCTATATGTGGACATTCCAAGTTTGCCTGGAGGGGATGCTTCCAAGTGGGTGTCGCAGCATAGCACACTGACAAACGTCCACATCCTAACTGGGACATTGCTGCTTCTGTTTACGATTGTCGTGCTGGTCATGACCGCCGTGCTCAAACGAGGTAATTGGACTGTACTCGCCATCACCGGACTGCTCACTACGCTCGTATCTTGGGCTACAGGCGCAGCGTTTTTGTCAGATGGACAACAAAACGTGATGTCGTTGTGGATGTCTCTCGGGTTCTTGCTGTCTATACTCGTCTACTCCGTCCTGTTTGCAGTCACGCCGCGTAAGACAAGGTAGACCACGTTTCACACCTTGCAGAGCCCAAGCCAGATGGCTTGGGCTTTTTTCATGGATGCTATTACATAACGTTCACCCTTCATTTATCACTTGGTCTGGCCAGTGCTGCCCTGCAATCCAATGTTCCATGTCGTCCCATCCCACGTGTTCGTCACAGACGCCTTCTGCAAAATCTGCATTACGTACCATATCGGCATAAATGTTGTCAGCTTCCTCGAACTCGGGTCCTTCTCGTATAAGCCGGATACATTCTGCACCAACTGCCCGTTCAGGTACATGTGCATCGTCCCGACGCCTGGCTGCGGGTTACTCTCAGGCGCCTGTCCTGTCTTTATCAGATGCCAGTCATGACCGTCCCATGTGCTTTCCACTCCATAGGAATGTAAGATCTGCATCACGTACCAGATTGGCATGTAGGTCGTCGGGTTTGCCGCATCGTTGTGTACCACCGAAGGCACATTTTCAGCGTGCAAATCTGGCGTCTGCCACACAACTTCCCGCGCGCCCTTCGGCACCACATCGACTACCACCTGCTTGGTTTGCGTCGAGCCATGCGCGTCTGTCGCCTGCACCGTCAGCACCTCAGGTGTCGTCGATTTCGTCGTTCCGCTGATGACGCCCGACTTCTCATCCAAGACAAGGCCTGCCGGCAACGTGCCCGTGACAACTTTCCACGTGTATGACCCCGTCCCTCCCGTCGCCGTTATCGTTTGCGAAAACATCTGTCCAGGCTGTCCAGGGTGAAGAACAGGCGAAGTCGTGATGGCCAGTGAGGCGTTACCCGTGGTCGACGTTTTGCTGCCCGATCCGCTCGATCCGCCGCCGTGTCGCAATGTACCCACTGTGATAGATAGACTTTGCGTCGCTGTATTTCCGTCCGCATCCTCCACCTGCGCCGTGAAGGTGCTTGTCCCCGACACCAGTGGGGTGCCAGAAATTGCGCCCGTGTTCGCGTTAAGAGTCATCCCCGACGGCAGCGATCCCGAGGTTAGACTCCACGTGTAGGGTGCAAAGCCGCCCGTCGCGTTGATTGTTTGCGTATAGTGAATGCCTTGCAGTGCGCTGGTCAAGGTCGTTGTAGTAACACTTGGCGGTGGTGCGATGGTCATAGCCAATGACGTCGGCGTTACATTGCTGACCTTTCCGTAGACCGTGCCATACACTGTCGCCGTCACGGTACCCGTTGTGGTCGTCTTGACCACAGGGGCCGTCCAACCAATGCTGAACGCCCCATTGTTGCCAGTCGTCACCGAGGCGGCGCTCCAGGTGCCAATGGTGCCAGAAAAGTCGACGATGGCGTTTGCCACTGGCGCGTGGTACACGTCATACACCACGCCCGTGACCGTTTCGGAAGCACCGCTTCGCACATCGGTGGTGCCCGACCACGCAACGCTCCCGACGGCCGACGTGGAAACGGTAGTTGGGCTGCTCTGGACCGATTCACCCCCTAAAGTCACCGCAGTCACCGTGAATGTATACGACGTCCCCGGCGTCAGACCGCGCACCGTGGTACTCGTTCCGGTCAGTCCAGTAGTAAGAGGCGTGCTGCCCCCGTCTTCATATACGTTGTAGGTTTTGGCTCCAGACACAGCATTCCACATCAATGTCGTCGAGTCGTAAGTGGTGCTGCCGGACGACACATTTGCCGGCGCAGGCGGAAACGGTATGTATTCATCCACCCTATCTGTGAGGCCAGCGGTAGAATTTGCCACAAATAAATCTCCGCTGCTATCCACGGCGATACCGGCCGCACCAGCGAACTTACCAGCAAATCCGTTCAGCGGGATGTTCTGCCATGCCATGGTCCCGTGAGGGAGTTCCTGTACAGCGTTGTACGTGTTGTTGTAATAGTTCGTCACAAAGACGTCGCCGGTGCTACCCGTCGCAATACCGTTCCCCAGTTTGAATGCCCCACCATGTGTGATGTTCAACCAGGAGCCGCCCCCGCTGGGAAGTTCATCGACAGTATTGGGGTTGCCATTCCCCGTGTAGTCGACGACATATACATTGTCCCTGCTATCGACTGCGACGCCGACAGGGTTGGCGAACTTAAAGCTGTTCGTGATGTTCTGCCATGAAGTGGTGCTGCCAGGAAGCTCATACACAATGTTAGCCCAACTGGACACATACACGTTTCCTGTTGTGCTGTCCACTGCAATGCCATCCGGCTGATTGAAGCTGTATCCATACGTAAGACTCTGCCAGGTGCTTGTACCGGCTGGAAGTTTCTGCACATAGTTAACACCCGGGCTTCCTGGGTCAACGACAAATAAGTCTCCGGCAGCGTCCACCGCTATACCAGCTGCACTGACGAACGAATGGCCATCATTTAAATTCTTCCAACTCGTCGCCCCACTTGGTAGTTCTTCAACCTGGTTCCCATTGGCTGTGACAAACAAGTCGCCGTGACTGTCCATTGCGATACCACTAGCCTTATAGGGCAAATCGTATGTGATATCCTTCCACGTGCCCGATTCAACAGCGGCAGCCGCCACATAGTTCGGGAACCGTGCAAACAGCGATAGCACGGTTCCGAAGGCCACCAGCGATGACAATAAAAGACGAGTCATGTGACCAGAACGGGTCCTCGTTTTTGTGTTGCCCATGTATCCTTGCCCTCCCTATTCGTCATCAATTTTGGACAATTTTCTACAAATACCGAACTTGGCACTATATAATAACAACGGGTGCATTTCTCTATCATTTCGCGAGGTATCGTTCATGAGCGAGCTTTCGTACGAAAACGTGTCTGTCCGGTACGAGTACTTCCCGTGCCCACAACCGAATGCAGGCAATATTGTCTTCCTCCACAGCCTTGGACTGTCTATGGACGAGTACAATGCATTGCTCCCTTACTTTCTTCCCACATTCAATGTGCTCCGCTATGATATGTTAGGGCATGGGCCATCCGCACAGGCTCCCGTGCCCATTACAATCGACAAACTGGCAGACCAACTTGCCTACATGACGCGCCGATTTTTCAAAGGGGCATTTTATGTGGTCGCAGGTCCTGGGATGGGCTATGTGGCGGCTCGATTTTGCCGCTTGTACAATCCCTCAGTTTCCGGGTTGGTGACCATCTCTCCGCAACCTTTCTACCTGTCTCTTGAGGAAAAGCAACAAATTATGCGGCAGGCCGAGACCACGATGACAAACGGCTTTCATGCCTTTAAGCAATTTCTGCTGTCCCATTTCACCATCAAGCAGGATTCACTTTCGATATCACATTTAGCTACGCAGCTTGACTGGGCACTTGAAGACGTACACCTCGGGCTCATCCATTGCTGGGTGGACGAGGACTTCGGCCGTGACGTTCTCCATGTCAATCTGCCGATACTCGTACTTTCTGGCGCTCAGGATACCCTATTTCCTTCCTCCCTGTACGGCATGACGGCCACCTATATGAAGGCCGAATTCCTCATGATTCCGGCTGCGGCACACTTGGTAGCCTTTGATAATCCGGAAGCGTCAGCAGACGCGGTGGTGGGCTTTATTGCTGCGAATGAGTCCAGAAGTCCTAAGAAAAGTGGATTCGTCGTGAAAAAGGAGCAACTCGCAAAAGCGCTGCACCGAGGATTGGAGCAGGCCAAACAGGCGTCCACACAGACGCCTAAACCGACGATGTTCGTTCACTTGCTGCACACGTTTCGAATTCAACTGGGTGATGTGGATGTCACGAAGGGTTGGAACTTGCGTAAGGTGAAGAGTTTGTTTTTATATTTGCTTTTTCACGGCGGGACCGTCACACGCGACGAAGTCATCGACGTATTCTGGCCACATCTCCCTATGCCGAGTGCGCGCAACCAATTGAGGATGAACCTCCATTTTTTAAAATCTCTACTGAATCAAGGGGAAGTTGAGTTTATTCATACGGACAGGGAGCATATCTTCTTGCAGAAGAACATTCACTGCGACGCCACAGATTATATCCGTCGGCTCAGAGATTCCTATGACCAAATGCTCCGCGGTGAGTTGGAACTCCGAGTTGCCAGGGAAGTTCTGGAACTATCCCCCAAAAGACTGCTTACACATGCATACGACGAATGGTACCTTCAGTTCCGTGACGAAATAGAAGACCAATTTTGCGCTCTGTGCCAATGGGCCAGTGACCACCTACAAACATCGCATCGAGGCAATGAAGCGGTAAAATACGATCAGCTGATCCATGACTTGCGCGATTAGATTGGTCCGGTTCCCTAGCTTGGTCCCGTTCCGAAAAACCGTCCGTCCTCGCAAACCTATCAAACATCCAGACTCAATGCGGTGCCACTGTCATCTATCTGACAGTTCGGTCTGAATATCATATTGGCTCAAAAGGTCAACACTGCCCCGAAGCTTCTACCCTTCAGCTTCCCGATCGAATAGCCTTCAGTAGGGTGCACTTACTTGTGATACGGTTCACCGTAACGGGTCAAACGGCAAGTGTGCTCCATGTTGTGAACTCCGCAGAACCACGACTCGAATGGGGTTACACTTAACAACACAGGCCGCAGATGCATTTCATGTTATTTAACCTGTGCATCCAACTTATCTACTATGATCCGACCGAAGGTGGTTTTCCCTTCTAACCTTAAGCTGTACATGATACATCGTCGTGCTTTTGTGCCACCGCTTTAGGACCTCTCCGCATACTTCACACTCTTCAGTGTCTGTATCCTTCATGGGTATTTTAATTTCCTTAACACTATACTCTGAGCCACACTTTGGACAGACCACCTCACTCACAATGTCCCCTCCTCGATACTCCTGTTTGGAAACTGACGATCACAAATGAAAAAGACAGGATCGCCCGCCATTTCGTGCAATTATCACCGCATCCTTTTATGGCAATGGAGCAGTCCAACAGTTATCCTGATACTTCGGAACGTCTTTGCCAAAGTGTTGGGCATATAGCCTTAAAGCGAAAGCGTCTGTCATTCCCGCTATATAGTCCACGGCCACTCTCTCCAGTGGGTAGATGTCATTACTGATAAAATATCGATACTCCTCTGGAAAAAACCTATCGCGATAATTGTACGTTTTATCTGTCAACATATCGTAGAGAGACTTGATTACAGATGCACCCTGGATTTCGTATTCTGCAACCGCTGGTTTGCCAATTAGAGTCGATAGAACGCCGGACTTGAGGCCATCAAGGAAAGAAGATTGTGTTCTAAGCCCTAAAGCCTTCGTTCGGAGAGTCCCCTTCTTTTTTCGCTCCTTGTCAGTAAGAGGACATACCTCAATGTCTTGAATAAAAGTGTTTATCAGTACTGAGGTTAGAGCCTTATAGAACATATCTCCGGAACGGACTCCAGAGAGAGTTGCCGCTGAGGTGACTTTGCCGTTAAACGTCTCTAGTAATTTTTCTCCGCCTTGACATCCAGACAGGTGGGACTCTATATCCTCCAAATGAATAATGCCGGACTTGAGACCATCCTCTAGGTCATGACATGCGTACGCGATATCGTCTGCAAGCTCCATAATTTGGCATTCGATAGTCTGCGCAGGTAACATGCTCTCTTGCAACTCGTCATACTGGTCGTGGTACAGAAATTTTCCCTTGAGGATAGTGTCTCCTTCGGGAGGTTGGACATTATATTTAACTACGGACATCTTTGCAGCTAGAGTCAGGTTCAGTCCGTCAAACGCCTTACTTTTCTTCTCCAGGGAGCTCAGTACTCTAAGGGTCTGTGCATTCCCTTCAAACCCCCCCATGTCTTTCATTATTACATTTAGCGCTTTCTCCCCAAAGTGCCCAAAGGGCGGATTGCCGATGTCGTGAGCGAGGCAGGCCATCATCACAAGACTCTTGCTGACAACATTTCTTTCACCGGACACCGTTATTTTAGACGCAATTTCTGATCCTATCTGGCTTACCTCTAATGAGTGCGTTAGTCTAGTCCGATAAAAGTCACTTACTTGCGTCCCTAGAAGCTGCATCTTACCCTGTAACCGTCTGAAAGATGCGGAATGCAAAACGCGGGCGTAATCTCTTTCGAAATCATCGCGAGTGTCAGACTTATTTTCCTTAAAGGAGTCTGAATTCTTCCTCTTTACGTGTTCTGGATCGCTTACTCTGGCAATCACAAGACCATCGGTTATAAGATCCTTCACTTCAATGCACTCACTCACACAACATTTCTCCTTTGCACTACGTCAAGTGCTCGCCACACATCCTGTATCAAGTAGTTGAGTCCGCAATGCGTCTACTATACCCTTCGCCCGATGTGCATTCATATCAGAGTTGTTTATGACGACATCACATTTTAGAAGAAATTCAACCTCAGCCTCATAGGAAGACATTCGTTTCTCACAATCACCAGTTGAACGCTGTGCTAGACGTCGGCGACAATCTTCCTCTGGTGCATAAACCCCGACAATTAAACACCGTTCTCCTAGCTCCTCTCTAACCCGTTGTATTCCGCACGAATCAAGTACTATAGACCTTGGCGCACCGTCAAAGTGCAGAACCGATGCAAGTGCACTCCCATAAATGTTACCATTGTAGTTTGTAAATTCCAACATTTCCCCACCATCAATCATGCGGTTCATGTCGTCCTGCGATACAAAGTGATAATCTACTCCGTCAACCTCTCCCGGCCTCGGAGAACGTGTGGTTGATGTAACAACCTTTTCTAAACCTAGGTAATATTGAAGGGTGGTCTTTCCCGACCCACTCGGACCCTGAAAAGCGACCAGAGTATACATAATGACTTCCTCCCGAAATCTACAGCATTCCGTTTTGCCTGCTTTCCTGTAACCTTTTGCCGATCGCACGTGATACTAATTACATTGACGAGGTTTACTAGGAAGATTCTTGCAGCACAAGAACCCCCGCTTGTCAACTACTATTCCATAAGGTCAAGTCGTTGTTCCAATCGGTACTAGTAGTGTTCTACGAAGCACTAGACTAACCCTGCTTTGCCTGCCAATCGATCAAACACGCCATGCACGAACTCATAGGCCACGTCGGCGCAGCGCGTTACGTCACTGACGGATAGAGTAATGTCGTCGTCCTGTAGATTTAATCCAACCAATCGCACGCTCTTCCGGTCAAAGTCGCTTCTAACTTTCCAAAAATTATGAATATAACAATTCCCAACTGTCTTCCACGCGAATATTAGCCTCTTATTATGAGAACTTTTGAGGTCTGTTAGACCAACGGTGTCTGTCAAGTATGTGATAGACTTTCGTATATTGCGACCTTCATAAGGGTCATAGTATGGCGGTGTTTCAAACGTCGTTCGAGATGCTTCACAGAACTTGATCAGCGATTCTTCAAGTCTGCTAAAGACCATGTACAACAGGCCCTCTGCCAGTGCAAACGGAAAACTAGGCGCTAATAGTGAAGCTCCTTCTGGCATATCAAATGCATACTCTTCAACATGGGACTGCAAGAACTCGGTGTATCTATTCAAGGTCTGGAACCCATATTCGGAATGGAACAAAGCGTCTAGCAATGCGTGTTGTTCGGCATATACGGCAAGTTCCCCTAGGTAGTCCTCACCGAAGTCACCAAATTTCATATGTTATCCCTCCATTCAGGAATCACCCGCACATACGGTTCATACTCGGGTGATTTTAACTTGCTGTGCCTCCTATATTTCTTGCTCGAGCAGTTGCCCGTTGTCTTTCAGCCAGTTCCTAGCTTTCTCCATTGTAGGAGACTGCGCGCGGACGATGTTCCAGAAGCGCGGCGTATGGTTTGCCTCTAGCAAGTGCGTCAGTTCGTGAACGATCACGTAGTCTATCACGTACACCGGAGCCTTAATGAGCCTCCAGTTCAGGTTCACGTTGTCTTTCACAGTGCACGACCCCCACCTATACTGATTGTCGACGATCTTGACCTCGGCGACGTCTACTCCAAGCTGCTGAGCGTGGTGTTTTACGCGCGGAGTGATCTTCTCCTCCGATCCACCTTTGCAACAGACGGGTCACCACATTGTGGCTCAACGGAGAATAAAAGCAATGCAATGTGCTTGGTTTTCAGAACTTTGCTACAATTGCTGATAACAAGCACTTGCAGGGGGATTACAGTGACCAACAAAGACAGAATTCTATCTGCCCTATCACACGCAAGTTTGTGCGATGATTGCCTTTCAGCCGTTTCCGGTGTCGAGCCAAGACAGCAGGTGTACAGTATCTGCACCGGCCTTCACGCCAACAAGCTCATCCACAGGCATCATGGAAAATGCGACCATTGCCGCAAAGCTAAGCTGACCAACAGTATGCTGAATAATCAACGGCCACACGACGAAGTGGCAGTGGCTGCCCTACCCTCCATCACACCGACGAAAGATTCTCGGCCTTGGTATTGGGAAGGAAACGTACAGGCACGCGTCGTCTCGTACCTAGCTAAGACCCGCTACGCAATCCGAAGCGTATCAGATACGGCTTCACGTGAGGCGGGCAAAGACATCGTCGCTGTTGGGCCCGACGGACACGAGCTTTGGGTCAGTGTGAAGGGTTACCCTGAAAGCAGCGGGAACGTACGAGCCCGCCAATGGTTCTCTGCGGCCATTTTCGATCTGTTGCTTTACCGTGGCCAGGACCCAAAGGCAAGACTGGCCATGGCGCTTCCTGCGGGCTTCGTAACCTACTCGAACCTCTTGCCGCGCATTGTTTGGCTAAAGCAGGACATGCAGTTTCAAGTCTTTTGGGTGTCTGAAGATGGTAGTGTGGGAGTGGAGTAGGAGGAACCGCTGGTGAATGACGGAATATTCCTGATCAGTGACGACGAGGAACTTCACGAGTTGAACAACCAACCGTACGATACCGAAGATATTCTGCAATCGCTGCTGGCGAAGCACCCCGAGCTCTTACGCACGAACGAGGGGGCTTCACAGCGGTGGCTGCTCATCTCAAGAGAAATGCCCATTCCATCGACAGATGACAGTACATACAGATGGTCAGTCGACCACCTGTTTCTCGACCAATCAGGTGTTCCAACGCTTGTTGAGGTCAAGAGAAGTAGTGACTCCCGCATCCGCAGAGAAGTGGTCGGCCAGATGCTTGACTACGCAGCAAATGCTGTTATGTACTGGCCTATCGAGAGAATCCAGGACGTGTTTACTAAACAGTGTGAAACGTATGGCGTCAACGCTGATGCTGAATTGGATACATTCCTGTCTGGAGCAGTGTCTGTACTTGACTACTGGCAGAAAGTCAAAACGAACTTGCAGGCAGGACGGGTCCGACTCGTATTTGTCGCGGATGAAATTCCGTCTGAGTTGAAGCGAATTGTTGAGTTTCTGAATGAGCAAATGGACCCCGCTGAAGTATTAGCACTTGAACTGAAACAATATGTCGAGCAAGGCACGAAGCTTTTGATCTCCAACATTATCGGTCAGACTAGCCAAGCGCAGCAACGGAAGAACAGTGGCGTCTCCCGGAGAACGGGAAAGTTAGGAGCAAAGGACTTCATCAGACAGCAGATTACCGACAGCGGAGTGTTTCGGATGCAAGACGGCTTGGTCGCGGGCTACACCCAAAACACCTTGCAGACGGCTCTGTCCGATCTCAAGAACCCGAAGTACTGCGGTCCTGCTGGGACATTGCTACTCAAAAAAGCCGGTGACGGAAGCTACACTCTCTGACAGTGCTTGTCTGAGCGCATCTCCACATGCAGGTCCAGGTCACTGGAGCGAAGACGAATGACCACCCAAAAGAGACACATCGAAGCACGGAAGTTGGTCGATAAGGATATAATGGAGTTCTTGAACGGGGCCCTTACTGTCTTACCGAGGGACCTTTTTGCTGTGTATAGGGCGCTTTCTCCCTTAGGACTGTGAATCGCATCACACTGGTCATTAGATTATTAAAGAGTTAATCTATTATGCCGGAAATTTGGAAGATAGACTGGCAAGTCGTCATCGTCACCAAGCAAGTTATCGACCGGGGGGATTTAGAATCCCATGAGACACACTGGGAACTCAACTGCGCTCCACTCTTATGCGTAGCTTCGTCTATTGGCAATGTGATACAGTCATGGCTAGCAATTCTTTATCTTGCTGCCTGGGGAGTGATTTTTATAAGCAAGTGGCTATCTATTGGATGGACGATCTCAATTTCAGCTCTTGTGTCTGTAATCGTTATATGGGTTGCTCAAACGACCTACCATACGCCCAATTCGTCTAGTCCCGACTTAGTTGAATTGTCCGCTATCATAGGAGGCGTTGCCACTTTTGGTGGTATCGTCACTGGATTCATAGGTTTATACTCCCTAACATCGATCAACGAAAGAATAAATCAGGCAATTCGACGGGAGAAGTCGAAATGGGAAGGACAAATTAAACGACAACTTACTCAGCACTTCAAAGCATTTTCCGAGTACAATAAAGGGATTTCAACGGCAGATATTCGTGAAAGCTCAGAACACATGGAACAGGCGCTCATTTACTTGCCTGGCTTGCCCTTAGTTGAGGAATACATGGGCTTTCGGTTTGCAGACGCAACTTTCAGATGGGCCTATGACCAAATCAATCCATCTCGAAAATATAAGACCGGTCTTCATGCCTACGGTTTCACGGAAGATTTGCTTGAAAGAGGCGATTTCCGTCATGATGCCATTGTTTGGCTCGAAAAAGCTTTACGATCAACTGAGGACAAGGTCAAAATTCTGCTGTATCTATCATACCTCCATTCGCTGAATGGCGACGAATTAAAAAGCATGAAGTTTGTGCAGGAAGCCACCAGACTGAATATGCAAGCTACTGAGATGGCTCAACGCAAGCTTGCTTTATTGGTGTGGACCTGTCGAGACGAAGAAAGGGTAAACTTTATTTGCAACACTGTTCAGTACTCGCCTGTAGGTTCAGTGACTAAACAATTTGTGGACGAGTTGCTTAAGCCTTCACCGGAAAATATGTTAGGAACCCTGAGACCCCTACTCGCCGTCAGGAAACGAGGCAGCATAATGCTTAAAACTGAAGTACCTTTTTCCCCTACCGTCTATTTTCTAGGAAAGAGGCTAGATGGAGAAGGGAAGGAAAGCTACATCGTCCAATGGTACACAGAAAATTCCCCTATTCGTTTGCCGCGGGAAGCAGAGGAAACGATGAGCATCGATAACTTGGTCGTGTTGCTTAATGATCTTTTTGTAACAATTGGAGGAATACAACATGAAGATGGACTCAGCTAATATCCTGGAAATGGATCGCCGCTTTCTTCTTGATTTTTACAGCCTCGGTGTGTGGGCACATCAGTTTACCGCAGTAGCCCTGTATCATGAAGCCCAAAGAGTACCTAGCGATAGGTCTATTGCTGTCGACGATAAACCGAGGGTTCAAACTGTACTACGTGCTAAGATCCTCAGTGAAGTCGCAGCTTCAATGGAAACGCTCGGACGACTGTGTTTTGCTGTTGGGACTCGCGGTAGGTCTGGAATCGCAGCTCACTTTGTGAATATGCGGTTCAATAGGGCGACTACTTTTTATAAATCGCTCTTCACTTCCGAGACCATAGAGGAATTGATGAAACTACCGAATCGTCATAAAATCGGAAAGGATGTCGAGTTGCCTTGGGTAGTGGAGTTCTTCGAGACACTACAGCAACGATTGCCTTCCATTGCTGGCGCGTACTTAGACCAACAGGATGCGCCGATTACCGGCAATAAACTAGGACGAGCGTACAACGCGATAAAACATGGCAGCCATATTGTTAATAATGTACAGGAACTTAGCCCTGTTCCTGTGGATATGAGTCTTGGTAATGTTCCCATACTCACACGATGGCCCCTTCACTCAGAGGAAATAAGTGATGAAACAATGATACTTATTTCACGTAGTATGAGCGAGGAAGCAGTTAATGAGGATTTGGCGATCATCAAAGAAGTGTGCATAATTATGAACAACTTGAGTCAAATCTTAATCCGGATGATTGACAAGAAAGCCTTAGCCTATGATGCCAATGACGAATACCTGGACTTAAAATAGCATAACCCGCTACACTGCGTATTCCGGCCAAATCGGCCATCCAATCCGTTAGGAATCGGCCGTCAGGTCCGGTTGATGTCGGCCAGCAATTCCGATAGGAATCAGCCATTCATTCCGCTAATTGTCGGCCATGTGCTCCAATAAATATCGGCCGCCTCGTTCAATTCCAAAGTGTGCCTGATTTCTACTTACCAGACTCCTCGGTTTTTGACAAGTTACTTGTAACTTTCCGCATGGATTCTCCTCTCAAATTTAGTTGGTGAGCATTGTGTACGAGGCGGTCAAGAATCGCATCTGCGACCGTCGAGTCAACGAATTGCTGATGCCAGTGTTCAACAGGAATTTGGCTGATAATACAGGTCGAGTGTGTTGAGAAGCGGTCGTCCATGACGTCCAGTAGGTCACGGCTCTCTTGTGCAGACATTTGAGCCAACCCCCAATCGTCAAGAATCAGTAAGTCGACTTTTAGCAATGCTTTTACCATCTTCGAGTACGATCCATCTCCTCGAGCGACAAACATTTCCTGGAACAGACGAGAAAGTCGGTAGTATCGTACTCTCAATCCTAAACGGCAAGCTGATGTACCCAGGGCGCAAGCGATGAATGTCTTACCAATACCGGTACGACACAGCACATGATAAGTACATTTCGCAAGAGAAAGTTATTATGAGCTTCCTAGGACACCCTTTACACGGAAACGAGTTTCTTTTACTAGGTAAACAACAATGTAAGGACGGGCCGTACTACAAGGTACAATTAGCCGACGAATCGATTGGCTGTCTGCCGGCGAGGTGGTTCGATTCCCAATCTGGTCAAAATGTAACATCAGATGAGTCGGCCCTGCTTGCATCTATTGAGGCTATACGCAAGTTTCTGTTGCTTGTTGATCATCTTGAAAATAGAACTCCTCCGAACGTAGAGTGAATTTGCGCGAACAAATCTCACAATCGTTAGGAGGAGCTTGCATGAGACAGGTTAGTTTGTTTGAGGACGAAAATCAAGTAGATTTATCCGCACCGGAATGGGCCTCCCTCCCTGAAGAATGTCGCATCAAGGTAATCCGAGCCATTGCTGCCCTACTGTGTCGAATAGAGCACGTCAGAGAGGGGCGTAACATCCTTGAATAACGCCCATTCTAAAATCACGCACAGGCAATTGGAACGAAAGGCATGTGTATATGTTCGTCAATCTACAATGTCGCAGGTTCTTGGCCATTTAGAAAGCCAGCAAA
Source organism: Alicyclobacillus curvatus (assembly GCA_017298655.1). Taxonomy (GTDB): domain Bacteria; phylum Bacillota; class Bacilli; order Alicyclobacillales; family Alicyclobacillaceae; genus Alicyclobacillus_B; species Alicyclobacillus_B curvatus. Next base: position 3,963,199 of record CP071184.1, on the reverse strand, counting down.
GACAATATGAGTTAGTTGAACGTGCTAAGACCTTAGGCTGGGTAGCACCACAGATTCTAGTTATAGACCAGGACCTAGGGCAGAGTGGTGCGGACGGAGGACGTGCCGGATTCAAGCAGCTCGTTGCAGACGTCGGACTCGGTGATGTTGGTATCATTCTTGGACTCGAAGTCTCTCGTCTTGCCCGGAACAATGCGGATTGGTACCACTTGTTGGACCTATGTGCAATGTGTAATACACTGATCGCTGATTCGGATGGAGTCTACGATCCTTCGTCGTACAATGATCGGTTGCTACTAGGGTTAAAGGGAACGATGAGTGAGGCTGAACTGCATCTCATTCGCAGTCGGATGCAAGGTGGTTTATTGCATAAAGCTCAGAAGGGGGAACTCAAAACTTGGCTGCCGGCTGGCTATGAGTATGATGACGATGACAAAGTGGTGGTTGCGCGTAATGAAGCGATTGTGACAGCCATCCAACTGGTCTTTCAACAATTTCTTGTACTGAAAACGGCCAGACGGGTGCTCACCTGGTTTCGGGCCGAAGAAATTCAAGTTCCTGTCATGCACCCAAGTAAGGGCCTAACATGGAAACTCCCCACTTATAAAACGATCCACGGGATCCTGACCAATCCTATATACGCTGGCACTTTTGTGTTCGGTAGAACTAAATATGAAAAGTCTATAGGGCCAGACGGTCGGCTTCAGGTGAAAGCCAGGCAGGTGGCCCGCGAGGAATGGCCCATTGTAATTCACGATCATCATGAGCCCTATATTTCTTGGGATACCTTTGTTACCAACCAGGAACTCCTACGTCGGAACTTTAAAGGCCCCCGGAACTCAGGTTCCCCCCAGCAGGGAGCGGCCTTACTTCAGGGGCTGCTAGTTTGCGGAAAGTGTGGCCGCAGGATGTTGGTTTCTTATGGCGGTAAAGGTGGCAACGTGCAGAGATATATTTGTGGCCAAGCACAAAGAATGCAAGGGGCCGAGCATGTCTGTCAAGGACTTGGCGGAAAGCGCTTGGACCAGCACGTTGCTCGCCTTTTTCTTGACACCGTAACACCCGCCAGATTAGCAATTATTGGTGAAGCAATGGAGCAGGCCGAAATGAGACATGTTGCTGAGGAAAAACTTCTTGAGAAGCAACTTGAAAAGGCTCTTTACGATGCTGAACGTGCCAAACGGCAATACGATCGAGTTGAGCCGGAAAACAGACTGGTTGCTCGTACGATGGAAAAAGCTTGGGAGCGAGGGTTGCGTGAAGTGCAACGCGTACAAAAGCTGCTTGAGGAGCGTCGGGACCGCAAACATAATCCCTTAACTGCCGAAGAAAAGAGTCGGATACATGCTCTGGGAAGGGGGCTGAAAAGGGTCTGGAATTCACCACAAACTACCAATAGGGATCGAAAGGAACTCCTTAGAACACTCATTAGGAGCATCGTAGTTCTTGTTGATCAAGAGCAGCGTGTGGCCCGTTGCACGGTTCAATGGGAGGGCGGTGCTGTCACGCATTTTACCAGCCCACTCAATAAGGTCGGGCATCACGGAAATTCTACAGAAGAGGAGACGGTCGACCTTGTTCGACGTTTAGCGCTTCATTACCCTGATGATGTGATTGCACGGATTTTGGTACGTCAACACATTCGCACTGGAAAGGGTAACAATTTCAACGCGGGCCGAGTCTGTTCACTCAGAAATCACTATAACATTCCCGTCTTCTCCGGCCATTCAAACACGTCCGAGACTGAAAACATGTATACCGTAGCCCAGGCTGCTGACGAACTAAGCGTGAGTACTGCTACCGTGCTGAGATGGTTGCGAGAGGGTTTCATTCAAGGGCAGCAAGTTGCCCAGGGGGCTCCTTGGCAGATTGAAATTACCGACCATCTACGGGAACGGCTGGTGAACGAGCCATCTGTGGATTGGGTTGAGTTAAGAGTAGCTGCGGATCGTCTGAACTGTACGAGACAGACCGTATTGAATCGCATGCGCAGTGGACTGTTGCCCGCTGTCTATGTTCAAAATGGTAAGCGAAGGGGATACCGATTTCATGTTCCGCTAGCGCCGACAGAAGTGCCCTTTCTCTGAACAGGAATAGGACAAATATTGCAAATTCGAACGATCTAAGATTTGATGTAGATAAGCGATTCTAGTGAACAAGGGTATTAGCCAATTGAGTAGGTTTTTGGCTGAGCACTTTCAACCCCATTTGCAAAAGGTCTAATTCTTCTGGTGACAGCACTAACTTACACGAAGACGGTGAAATTTAGCTGCAATTCACTGGGGATTAGACCTTTCGAGTGGCCAAATAGCGAGGAGGAGTACCATGACACAGGACCTGTCGGGCCGGTCAGAATAAGATTATGATGAGAGGCGATCCACTGTCCGGTGAAGAGGCTGCGGAGTAATCCTTGGTCGACTCCGCGTGCCTGATGATAGTCAATGTCTTCTGGGTGTGCTTGAACCTTTAGATGGGCTTCCCGGAGCAGTCTTGTGAGTCGGTGATTCTGGCGTGCAGTGTACTCTGCGTCAACAAGCATGCCAAATCTCTCTTCAAAGGTCAGCTCAGAGAGATTAGGTGTTTGAAGTTGATGAGCGTAGGCATCTGCCATGCCTGGTAGTCGCATCTCACGCAAAATCTGTATGGTTTGATTGTTGAGCACAATAATTCGCCTCCAGAGGGGCAGATGGACTGCCCCGGTGTGGTTTAGTTGATAAGGTCTTTTCTCGCACTTAACGGATTGCTGTAGTATTCAGGTCCACGGATATTCTCGTGCGTAATGGGCGGAGCTTCAGACATATCCAAGGGCAGAGTGCACTGGTCAACGTTTGACTTGAGAATTGATTTTACGGTCTTGTAAGAATACGAATTTAGAGCCAGTGCCCGCCTTGCTGCATTCTCAAAGCGCTCTCTTGGGTAACTCTCGCTGAGACGAATGAGGCCCAGACACGAGCGATATCCTTGTTCAGGGTGCGGACGGCTTTCGATAAGCTGCTTTACGAGCTCCCCAGTGTTCGGACCGATGCTCTTGCCCCAGTCAATGAGCCGGGAGGGTGACCACTCTACGTGCTTTTGATGAGACTTCGGGCGGTGTGCAGGCTCGGTGACGTATTTCCCTTTTTTGTACGTTCTAGGGTGACTAGCAACTCGTGTTCCTCGGTGAAAGATTTCCACGACACTCTGGGTGAGCCGAACCTCTAGTTCCTTGCCGACCAGTTGATATGGAACACTGTAGTAGGACTTGCTTGCTTCTACGTGGTAGTCTATGTTTGCCTTCACCTTTCGCCACACGGCGAACTCATACCGGGAGGTAGGAAGCGGTCGGAGGGCTGGCTGGTCAATGCGCTCAAACAGGGACCTGCGTGAGCCCTCCAGCTTCTGAAACGGCTTCTCATTGAGCTTGGTAACTAACGGACGAATGGCTTGATTAATCTCGTCTATGCTGAAGAAGCGCCGGTTCCGTAAGACCGCTAGGATCCAGCGTTCAGCAAGTAATACCCCTGCTTCCGCATGGGGCTTGTCCTTTGGTTTTCTGGGGCGAGCTGGCAGGATGGCTGTACCGTAATGAGCTGCCATCTCATGGTATGACGCGTTGGGAATAGGTTCGTAACGGTCTGGTTGCAACACCGCGGATTTGAGGTTGTCTGGAACAATGAGTTGCGGAACACCTCCAAAAAACTCAAAGGCGTGCACATGTCCACCGATAAATGAAGCTAGAGCTTGCGACGGTTGTGCTTCCACAAAGGTATAACTAGTGGCACCTAGCACTGCCACAAATATTTGTGCTTGTAGGACCTCCCCGGTTTCCAAGTCAATGTACGGAACTGTCGGACCTGCGTAGTCTACAAACATTTTCTCTCCCGCGCGATGCTCTTGCCGCATGGAAATCTGAAGTGTCTTCTTCCACTGTCGATAGCGTTCACAGAACTGGCTGTACTGGTATCCATCCTGGTGCTCTGCCTTATACTCCTCCCACAGTAGTTGCAGTGTGACACCTTTCTTCTTGTACTCAAGATGAATGTAGTTCCAGTCGGGTTCCTCGCAGTTCTTGGGGCGACCCTGGGGGTTGGGAAACAACAGTGTTTCTAACTTTGGGTCGTCGATGTCAGGGGTCAGTGGCCATGATAATCCGACCTCACTAAACCCACCAAGAATCCTCGACACCGTGTCCCGTGACAAATTGACACTTCGACTGATGGCCCGTTCACTGAGATGAACGTCGTGATACAGCCTGAGTACTTCCTTGATTTTTCGCATTGGCGTCCTCCGTCTAGCCACGTAGACATATGCTCCTTTCCAATCTGGGATACGGATTGGATTCCAGAGCGAAATTTGTCTACCTGCCATGAATTTTGTCGCCAACACTGAGGAAATGAAACGAGGACTTAGATTCCGATATTTATCGGCCACCGATTTCGAAAACCGCTTCGCAGTGGCCGGTTTCAGTCGGAATGACCGGCCGGAATTTAGCGGAACACCTGGCCGGTTCCTAGCGGAATGAGTGGCTGTTATTTTCCGGATTCAGTGGCCGCTTAATTCCGGAATGCCCGGCCGATATTTTCCGGAACGGGTGGCCGAATTGCTCCGGAATACGCATACACCCAAAACTTGCCGTTACTTGTGATAAGGTTCACCGCGAGCGATACGGATGCCCCGATATATTTGCTCCGCGAGCACGATGCGTGCGAGTTGATGGGGTAAAGTGAATGAGCCGAAGCTCCACTTTAACACGGCTTGGCCTTGGAGAGACTCATGTAGTCCGTAGGACCCGCCAATGATGAAGACCAAGCGGCCGTATGCTTCCGCCTCGAGGCGGGTAAACTGTCGACTCCATTCTTCTGAAGAAAACTGCTTTCCTTGCCGGTCGAGTACCACGATGCCGTCGCGCGGCTTGAGGTGTTTCTCGAGACGCTCCGCCTCAGCCCGTAAGATGTTCCCCATCTCCGCTTGCGACACATTGTCTGGTGCCGGCTCATCTGCGACTTCGAATAAGGAAAGGTTGACATAACCAGAGAGGCGCTTGGCGTATTCCGCAAGCGCCTCTCTCCAATAACGCTCTTTTAACTTACCTACAGCCAAAATGACAATCTGCATCGGTGATGTCTACTTTCGTGTCGGACTTAGTTGTCGACCTGCCCCGGGCCAAAAGGACTGAGTGGGTCTGGGTTCGCGTTTGCATTCATACGTGTCGTATTGACAGACTTCATCTCGCCCAGTTTGATGTCACACTCGACCTTTTGCTCGCCTCGATACACGGTCAATTTTACCACATCACCAGGTTTCTTCTGAAATAGGTACGTGCGCAGGTCCGCCATCGTCTTTACTGCGTGACCATCAATCGCGACAACCACGTCTTGCGACTGAATGCCGCTCTTTTCCGCCTCTGGCGAGACAACGACTTTCACCCAGACACCGTAATCCACGGGTACATCTGGCCAAAACTGCTCGGGGATGGCGGCTAAGGACTCCCCTGTGATACCGAGCGCAGGATGCAAAGCGTGCCCACTCTTCATGATTTGTTCAGCGATGCTTCTGACCTCATTGGACGGAATCGCAAAACCCATCCCCTCGAAGTTCGGCGCGACAATCTTGCTGCTGTTGATGCCGATGACTTCGCCGTGAATATTCAGGAGCGGCCCACCGCTATTGCCTGGGTTGATGGCAGCGTCCGTCTGAATCACCGCCTGGTAGTCAAGCGTACTTTGAGACTGCGGGTCTTCCACAGGCATCAGACGCTTATTCGCACTCACGATTCCAGCGGTCACTGTGTCGGCAAAATCGAGTCCCAGCGGCGTCCCGATGGCGATGGCTGGCTCACCGGTTTGAATATCGTTTGAGTTCGCAAAAGTGATTGCATCGACGTTGTGGATTGCTGATTCCGGAATCCGAAGGACGGCCAAATCGGTGTACGGGTCGGTTCCAACAACTTGCGCCTGTACATGCTTACCACTGGCTAAAACCACTTCGACTTTGGAGGCGCCTTCAACAACGTGATTATTTGTGACCGCGAAGCCGTAACTCGCATTCTTAAAAAACAAAACTCCAGTTCCTACGCCTGTCGGCTGCAGTTTGGATGTTTGCTGCAAAAAATCACTGACTGTTGAATAGTTCACCACGCCCATTACGGCTGGCTTCGCCTGCTTCACTACCTGTGTGATGCCATCTGTCACCCCGCCAATGGCTGGTTGCGACTGCTGCCCCGCGCTGTTCATTGGTGCCGCCATCGCGGTTGTCATCGAGCCGAGTGCGGTGGAGACCGCAACGACACTGACCCATCGCAGTATGTTCCGAGGTTTGGCGCGACCGCCCCGATGGTGGACGCTTCCACTGCATTCATCTGTTCGGTCTGGTCCCTGAAACGAGGCTCCACGATAATATCCCATCGGTCCTAAACCCACCTTTTCGACCTTTGTTTCCGTATTTTGACCCAAAATCTGGGCCAGTATGCGGAATCAGCGGAATCAGCGGAATCAAAGGAAGAACGTCCCTTCCTGGGACCAACAGTCACGGCGCGTACGTTGAAGTTACACGACGGTCAGACTCGTGTGGTAATGGCGGCTGGTTCTGTGCAGTTTCACTTGCTCTTCGTACGCTGGTTGAATATCTCGGAGAATTGATTGAAAGGTGATTTCAGCAAGCTCTGGCATGTTGTTTTCTTCACTGAGATGCGCCAAGTAGACTTCAACGGACTCGGTTCCGAGAATGTCTGCAAGCGCGATTGCAGCGTCCTGGTTTGACAGGTGTCCCTTGTCGCCGAGAATACGTCTCTTCACGGACCAAGGATAACGACCCGCCCGAAGCATCTCAACATCATGGTTGCTCTCCCAGACATAGCTCTGACAGCCCTTAATCACCTGCTTGATGTGGTCACTGACATAACCGACGTCGGTGAGTACACACAGACTTCCAGACGTGTGGTCAAAACGATACGCCACCGGCTCTTCTGCGTCGTGAGAAACGGCAAACGGCGTGACGGTAATGTCCCCAATCTGAAACGACAGGTCTGCTTTTACAAACGTGTCTTGAGAACGCCGTTCTTCGGGAATGCTTTGCCCAATCTGGGACCAAGTCCCCTCTGTGGTGTACACCTTGGCCTTCGATTGCTTGACAACCTGTCGCAACCCTCGTACATGATCGATATGTTCATGTGTGATGAGGAGCGCATCGATATCGGCGAGTTTGGCATCGGACGAACTGGCCATCCGCTCACTCAGTTGCTTACCGCTGATACCTGCATCGAGCAGGATTTTTGTTGATTCGCTCTTTATGTAGACAGAGTTCCCTGAACTTCCACTGGCTAAGACACTGAACTCGAGCACGCAGGCGCCTCCCAAGATTTCTTACTTTGACGGTACGTTTACTTCTCCTGTATAGGCGTTAACAAAGTAGGTGGTATTCGGTGTCACAATGCGCCAGACGGGAAACCAGTAGTTTGCTGATGCTGCGGACGTATCCGGTGGGCTGTCGCCTGCGACCTTGTGCGCATAACCAATCTCGACACTGATGATGCTGCCGCCTTGGCTCCCCATCATCTGATCCATAGAGTTTGCCAGACTGTCGAGTGCGTCGAGAGCACTAATCGTGGGTTTTGCGCCACCCACTGTCTGAATGTCCACCACTGCTGTTTGCGTAAATGACCAGAGTTTGGCTTGTCCGACGTCAGCGGCAACGGTGGCATCAAAGATAGGATAGGACTGATATTTTTCGGTAAAATTATACCGTTTTAGGCCGGGTTTGTCCGAGGGTTGGACGGAACTTGCCGCATCAGAAACATATTGGTTGCCTTGCCACACGGCCTTTAAGATGTCTGATGGGCGCTGCAGGTTGGTGATGAGCGGCGTGGTGTAATTCACTTGCCACGTACCCACATCCGTTATCTGAATGGTCCCCGGAGCTAATTTTGCCTCTGCCGCCGTGACGTCAACGTGTACCTGCTGGATTCCTGGAAAGGCGACGCCTGCAAGTTGGACCAGTGACGGATCGGCAAATGTTCCTTTCAGCACAGCCAGTTTGTCGTGTCCCTGGGGCACGGGTGCTTCCAAACTGAGTCCGTGTTCGGAGAGAAGTGTCTTTGTATTCGCAAGTAAATCGGAATAAGACTCCACGTACGCAACTTGCGCTTGACGCTGCGAGTAGACTTGCCAGCCGAGGATGCAGTCGAGAAACAGAAAAGCCATGATTAGCCATGTCTTTGCGGACTCCCACTTCATGATATCTTCATCCCCTTTAGGACCTGTCCACTGACTGCGTCAATCTCCCACAGCGGCATCCCACTCTGGCTGATGATATACGCAGGTTCGAGCTGGTTTGTATGCCCGTTCGCAGGAAGCAGTGTGTACCCGAGCTCGACGGATAACTCACTGACAGGCGTCGTCGGCATCAATCGGCGCAAAATCGTTGCCAACTGGGAAGCTCCGATGATATGCACCAGGGTCTTGTGCCCGAAACGCAGCTCGTTCACCGGGAGTTGATACTTCGCCACATGACTGCCCACAGATTGAAGGACGACAGACTGGTCAGATGAGACGATGGGAAACCCGAATGCATACGGACGCAGGGTCCAACTCGCGTTGTTGGCGGTGACACTCGTCTGAAACAGGATGGAACCGTCCGCTGCGCCGCCATGTGAACTGGCGTAAGTCAAGATATCTGTGACAGCCATGCTCTTGGATGTCGTTGAGCTGGCCAAGTTGGGGTCGGCGTAGGTTAACGTATGTTTCTGCTCATCCCACCAGACGGCCCGGCTGCCATCGGTCCAGAGAATCATGCTTTGGGATTCTGGTACACTCGTCAAGGCTTGCGGATTTACGAAAAAGGAGTGGACCAGCGGGATAACGGATCGCGAAGTGACAGATACGTCGACGCGAAACATATCGATACTGTTCTTTGGTACGAATGAATCAGCCTGACGATTCCAGACCTCCCAGGGGTCTAACACGATGGCATGATGAAACATGCTGCTGAACTCGGATACGGATAAGTCCGTTTGTGCCACATAAGTCCCCGCTTGCGATACTAAACCCAGCATCACGGGACCTGTCGTTTCAGACTGATAGAGGTACACGGTTTGCCCTTGTTTTGGCAGCACAGAGGGCTGCAGTCCAGGGACATAATGAATCAATTCCTGATAGCTCATGTTCACGCCAAAATCAAACTCCACAGAACGTACCATGGACTTCGGTAAACTTGAGACGACGTGGAGGCTAAAGATGTGTGCTTGGCCGAGGCGCGCCATCCAATCCTTGTAATCCTCTGTTCCAGGCATGAACAGCGCGGACACAGAGGAATCTGTGCCCGTGAGCACAACCCGGCATGGTGTTATGGCCGCAAATTCGGTGGGCACAGACGCTTGCGGCAGACTCGGCTCACTCGAATAGCTGACCTCCCCGACGCCGCCCCATCCGCCTGTCCAGAGTTCCTCACTCAAAACCAGGCTCGTCCCAACCAGGACCACCAGAATCCCCGTTTTTAGCGCGGGCCAGACACGCATCGTTATCTCACCTCCACAATCGGCAGGATGACCGTCACGGTCGTTCCATGGCCTTGTTCACTGGCGAGCGAGATGGTGCCACCGTGACGCTCAGCAATCTCCCGTGCAATAGCAAGGCCTAGACCCGTACCTCCGAATTTTCGAGTACGAGCCTTGTCTACCGTATAAAACCGTTCAAAGACGTGAGGCAGGTCGTCTGCTGGAATACCAATCCCTGTGTCCTCGACAACCAGCACAAGCTCGTCTGGTTCTGCAATTGCCTTGATTCTAACCATACCATCACGTGGGGTATATTTCAGAGCATTACTGAGCAGGTTGTCGACGAGTCGGTCCAGCATGTCGCGGTCACCACGAATGGATACCGCAGGAAACATCTCAGATACGAGCGTGACTCCTTGCTGGCGCGCTGAAAGTGTAAAGCGTTCGACGGAGGTCTCGAGCCACTCTTTGGCACTGATGAGCCCTGCCCGAAATGGTTCCTGGCGCAGCTCAAGGCCGGACAACTGCAACAAGTCCTGCGTGAGTCGCACCATGCGATTGGTCTCATGATCGATAACTTCGAGAAATCTCTTTCGTGTTTCTTCGTCCGTGTCGTCGTATTGCTGGAGTGCTTCGATGTATGATTTCACACTGGTCAGCGGGGTCTTGAGTTCATGAGAGACGTTGGCAACAAAGTCGCGACGTGCAGCCTGCAGCTTCTCTTGCTCCGTAACATCGCGAATCAGCGCAACGTAGCCTTGCGCTTGTTTCCGGCCAATCTTCGTGATGTGCACGTTTAAAAGAGCGTTTCCGAACTTCTTAATCGCGTTATACTCGCTCTTGTCCTCTTCCACCGTCCGCTGCAAATCGAGCAGCTCACTCGGCTCGAAATCCGGTTGCGTCAGACTTGGCAGCATCCGCGCTGCCGCGTCGTTGCTAAATATGTAATTGAGGTCTTTGTCAAAAGCGATGACTCCGTCCCCCATATACTTAATCACCGCTTGCAGCCGGCCTTGTTCATGTTGACTTTCTGCAATGGCTGCCTGGAGTTTGTCAGTGAGGTCGTTAATGGCTGTGGCCAGCGCTCCGAATTCATCATCACTGTGCACGGTCACACGCTCACTGAAATCTCCGGCTGCCAATTTGCGGGCTTGGTTGGTGACGTCAAGGACAGGGCGTGCAATCGTCCGTGAGAGCAGGATGCCAAGTGCCGCAGCCAAAGCCAAGACAAGTCCGCTGCCGCTGTAAAAAATCGCAGTGACCTGGCGCATCGTGGTGTACGTGTTCTGAACAGACACGGCAGACTCAACGATACCTGCAAATTGACCTTGATTGAAGATGGGTACGACGACGGTAAGAAGGTGGTTATGCGTGACCGGATCGTAATGCACAGCCACAGCTTTCTTGTGACTGATGAGCGTCTCAGTGGCCAGCGAGTCGATGCGCTTTTGACCGATAAGCGCACTGCCCGCAGAAGTGTCCCTGACGACCCCGTCTTTGTTGAGGACATACACAACACCATTAATGAGTTGCGGAAAGGATTGCAAGAGTGATTGGGTGGGCGCAGTCGAGGAGGCAGTATTTCCTGAGGCATTGCTGCCGGACTGCGCAGGAGTCGGAGTGGCGCCTGGTTGGCCGATGACCTCCGGTGTGACAATTGTCGCAATCAGCTGCGTCTGGCGAGATACCGTATCAGTCTCAGCACGGAGCAGTGATTGATTTAAGGCACGGACAAAATAGCCACCGATAAGTTCCAGGGCAAACAGAAGGAGCAAAACCTGAATGGCAACCAGTCTGATTCGGATACTGCGCCACATTGTGCTACCTCCGGACGAAATAGCCGACACCCCGCTTTGTCAGGACAAAAGTTGGGTTACTCGGGTCATCCTCGCATTTTTCACGCAATCGCCGAATCGTGACGTCCACCGTCCGCTCGTCTCCTTCGTAAAAGCTGCCCCAAACTTGCAACAGCAGCTGCTCACGCGTGAAAACAACGCCAGGTCTCGACGCCATATAGGCCAGCAACTCGAATTCACGGTGCGTCAACGGCACGACCCCTCCGTTCTTCGTCACCGTGTAGTTGTTGTAGTCTATCGTCAAACCGTGAACCGTGTAGCGTTCCCGTTCCGTGTTCGGTTTATCTTCTTCCTGAAATTCCATCCGACGTAAGTTAGCTCGGATTCTCGCCAGTAGTTCCCGAGTGCTAAACGGTTTGGTCACATAGTCGTCGGCACCCATTTCGAGCCCTAAGACCTTGTCCACTTCAGACTCTCTCGCTGTCAGCATGATGATGGGCACGGCACTTGTCTTGCGAATTTCCCTGCAGACGCCAAATCCGTCGAGACCGGGCAGCATCACATCAAGTAGAACCAGGTTCGGCGCTGTCTCTGCAAATATGTGCAGCGCTTGATTTCCATCGTCCGCCACCTGAACCGTGTACCCTTCCCGTTCCAACGAGAACTTCAGGATGTCTGCAATCGGTGCTTCGTCTTCGACAATCAATATACTGTGCAACGTGTTACCCCCTCTGACGCTAGGTACTGGTCGTTGGCAATCGCGCAGATACGGATGCTTCGCAGTAATTGTGCGGACACTATCCATAAGGAGATGATGCATGGTGTCTGACAGAACTGTACTGTCCTCGTTTTTCAGCAGAGAAGAAGCCACTCAGGCGAAACAAAAGATTGTTCGATTCGGGGTGGAGACTGCCAAAGTCGAAGAGAGACACCGCTACGCACCCCAAGTTCCGCTGCCGGACGCATTCCTCATTACAGGGAATATCAGCAGCCTTGCAACCGTGACGCTAAACGAAACCCCTTCGTCGGACGATGCCAAGGTACTGCTTGCCGCTGACCCCTCTGCAAGCGGATTGTCCGGCAGCCCGGATGACTCTGCAGGACGAAACTATATCCTGACGGTGATTTGCGAGGACGAAAAGGTCGACAAAGTGGTACAAGTGATTCGCGATTGTAATGGATTTACATGATGCGACGGAACCAGCCAGCACCGAGGCCACTGAACCACTCGGCCGTCGCCTAGCGCTTCAACACCCACACGTATGTGGGCTGAAGCACAACCGCCGAATAGCGGCCAAGTCCTTGGAGGAGAGCGTCCTCCGGCGTCAGATAAGGCTGCAGCCTGGTTTCTTCGGTTTGATGCAAGTCAAACGCTGGCGGTCCAAACCACCAAGGTTTCTCGGTGACATAAGCACTGACGCCCGACAACCCTGTCATAGACAGGTCTTGCGGGATATCGTAAACGACCGCAAATTTCGCCCAAAACACCAGACACAGCAGAATGACGAAGCCGATGGCCGTTCTTGTCCAAAACCTTATGCCTATCAGTGCTCGGAGACGGCGCGATCTCGATTGCTTCCGCTTCTCACGACGTCTTATCGCCGCTTGGTGTTGCCTTCGACTCTGATGCGGTCTCACTTCATCCGCAGCAAATTGGTAAACTCGTAGAAGGTTGTCGTCCTCAGGTGGAAGAGATTCATCTTCACTCATCAAACATCACTCGGCCTCTTTGTGAACCGGATCCAAATTGACAAACTTGTTGAAGTTCTTCAGAAACACGAGATCTACCTTGCCTGTCGGCCCATTTCTCTGTTTCGCGATGATGATTTCAATGATATTTTTGCGTTCGGATTCCGGGTCGTAATAGTCGTCACGATAAAGGAATGCAACAATGTCGGCGTCTTGCTCGATACTCCCGGATTCACGGATGTCGGAGAGCATCGGGCGTTTATCTTGACGCTGCTCAACGCCTCGACTTAACTGCGCCAATGCGACAACAGGGACTTCCAGTTCCCTCGCAAGTTGTTTGAGCGATCTCGATATCTCAGAAATTTCCTGTTGTCGGTTCTCACCGGAATTGCGGCGACCATGAATCAACTGCAGGTAGTCGATACAGACAAAGCCAAGGCCAACTTCGGATTTCAGTCTGCGCAGCTTAGCCCGCATCTCCGGCACTGTGATACCAGGAGCGTCATCGATATAAATCGGAGAGTTACTGAGCGTGCTGACTCCCATCGAGAGCTTTGGCCAATCATCGTCGTCGAGTGTGCCATTTCTCATCTTGTGTCCGTCAATGTACGCCTCTGCACAGAGCATACGTTGAACCAATTGGTCTTTGGACATTTCAAGGCTGAAAATGGCGACCGGCAGACCAGCCCGGACCGCAACATTCTGTGCAATGTTAAGTGCAAAGGCCGTTTTCCCGACAGAAGGTCGGGCGGCAACGATAATCAGGTCAGAGCGCTGAAATCCGCTCGTCATTCTGTCCAGTTCACTGTATCCCGTCGGCACCCCTGTCAGTTTGCCTTCACTTGCATACAGTTGTTCAATGCGTTCAAATGTGTTCTCAAGCACCTCGGAAATGTGCGTAAAGTCACGGACGCGCTGATTCTGGGACAAAGACAGGATTTTTCTCTCTGCATCGGCAAGAATGTCTGTCGACGAATCTTCACCTTGGTAGCCCTGATTAGCCAAATCCGTCGCCGTGGCGATGATTCGCCGTAAAACGGCTTTTTCACGGACGATGTTTGAATAGTGAACCACATGCAAAGCTGTCGGCATTGATGCAGCGAGTGTAGCGACGTAGGAGGCGCCACCGACGGCTTCAAGTGCACCTTCGCGAGCCTGTAGGGCCGCTGTCACGGTAATCACGTCCACAGGTTGTCCTTGTTCGAACAACCCTTGCATCGCCTCGAACACCATTTGATGCGCGTTTCGATAAAAGTCGTCAGACTGTAACAGCTCGACCGCTTCACTCACCGCATCCTGGGAGATGAGCATCGCGCCCAAAACCGCTTGTTCAGCCTCAATATGTTGAGGGGGCAAGCGAAACATCGTTTCTGAAGCAGTCAGACTATCTACGGCTGCCTGAAATTGTTCCCGTGGTTGAGCCAATCAGGTACACCCTCTTACTACAAATACTAAAGCTCCAGATGTAAGTGGACTGTGTGCAGTACGACCAGCAAAGAGATTACTCGGCCTCGACGAATACGGTAATGGTGGCTGTCACTTGGGGATGAAGTTTGACGTGAACTTGATGCCCCCCGAGAGATTTGATTGGATCCGCTAATGCAACCTTGCGCTTGTCAATGTCAAACCCCTGTGCATGCAGTGCATCACCAATGTGTTTTGTAGTCACGGCACCAAAAAGCTTACCACCATCTCCGACATGCGTCTTCACGACGAATCTGTTGTCTTCGAGCGCCTTGGCGAGCTGGCGAGCCTGATCAAGCTCTTGTGCTTGTTTTCGCTGTTTTGCGGCTTGTTGCTGCTCTAGTTGCTGCAGGTTCGCGGATGTTGCCTCTTCTGCGAGCTGCCGCGGGAAGAGGAAGTTTCTGGCGTACCCTTCCGAGACGTTCTTGACCTCGCCCTTTTTCCCTTGACCCTTCACATCAGCTAAAAAGATGACCTTCACAATACATACCCCCTTACCCAGCGTGATGGATTTTTTATCGCATGCGTCGAGCATACAGCATGGAGTCAAACAACCCAATGAGAATAAACAGGCTGTTCAGGAATAGCGCAGCTATCATAATCAAGATGATCCATAGGTATCGAAGTGACGTGTGTCTGATTCGGCGCCAAATGAAGGCAATCCCCTGGACGCCGATAAAAAATCCCGTCAGCGAAAATGCGTTGTTGACGGCACTCCACCAATATGGTGTGGAGTGACCGATATTGAAGACAACGCAAAACGTTGTCACAATGTACACCCAAATCACAGAGGAAGGTAACCGCCACGCAGACAGGAGCGGCTGTGCGGACACCCGTGGAAACCCTGCAATACTTCTGGCCACGACGTAATTAATGACAGCTACAAGGAACGACAGAATCACGACAATCGCGGGTAATAGCGCTGTGATTCTGTGTACAACCTCACTGCTCATCTGCTCGACCTGGACAGGATTTAGGTGCAATTCGGGTTCATACATTTGAAGCGAAATCGCACTTTGTCTAAGCAGCTCAGCCTCAAGGTGAAATCCGCTCCAATCCAGGAACGCAAGTCCAACCAAACTTAGCATCACGAAGACAAGTGTACCGGTGATGAGGGACGGAAACGCATTGTCAGCACTGTGCATGGATTCTCCCATGACCCAGCCCACAAGGTACACGCCGAGTGTGAATACAACCGTGGCTACTCCCAACCCGGCAGCGACAAGCACACCAGCCATAACGACTGCGAGTACCAGTGAGAGCAGTTTGGAACTTTTTATCGATAAAACAATAAAAGGAACTGGCATTAACCATACAACCAGTCCCGTTAGCGGCGTGAAAGCTGCTGCTGCAGCCAACACAACGAACAGACCAAGTGCCGTCCATGTGGACTGTTCGCCGAGGCCTGGCTGATTCATGGCATCACCTCAACGAGCGAAGGTACTCCTGTACAAATTCAATATCTGCAGAATCTACTTCGTGGCCGCGAAGTGAGTGAATCCATGCATTTTGTGCCTGCTCGTCGACTGCCGACAGGTCAAGGCCCAACTGCCGACCGAGATAATATGTTAACCCAACGAGTCCACCGAGGGTCTCCGCCATGTCACGTTCATTTCCGGACTGAATACTCCGGAATACGTCCGTCAATTGTTGCAGCATTTGTACTTTGACGTTCTCGACACTGCGAATCTTGCGCGCGATTTGTACGTGATTATCCATTGGCGGCACCGTGATACCCTCCCCGTGCCAGTAGACCTGCTTGCGTTCATCGGTCTTCACTCTGAAACTCGCTCGACTTCGTACACTCCGTGTAATTCCACGTTTGTACTGGAATATCCTGCTCCTGCATGTATGACAAGAAGCGAGGGACCTTGTCCCTCGCTCCCGAACTTTATTCCGTCGTATAAGGCATAAGCGCAATTTGGCGCGAACGCTTGATAGCGAGTGTCACTTGGCGCTGATGGCGCGCACAGTTTCCGGTAATGCGTCGTGGTAAAATCTTGCCCCGTTCTGTCAAGAACTTGTTCAGGCGACTTACGTCCTTGTAGTCAGCCTGTTTAATTCTATCGACGCAGAACTGGCAAACCTTACGACGCTTCCCGCCACGACCTTTCCGCGGCATCCTTCATCACTCCTCGTCGTAGTCTTTGCTGTACATCCCTCTCAAAGAGCTTGTACCTTAGAACGGCAAGTCATCATCAGAAATATCGATGGGTTGACTGTCGTCGGCGAATGGATCATCGTCGAAACGGGGTGTCCGCTTAGGTTCGGGTGCTTGGCGAGATGCGCTCTGATTCTGATTCTGGCTCTGCCCTGGCCCTTGGCTGTACCCTGCGGAACCGCCAGAAGAACTGTTGTCTCCCCGGTCCAGGAACCGAACAGTTTCAGCAACAACCTCTGCGACTCTGACTTTTTGTCCTTCCCGATTCTCGTAACTGCGAATCTGCAGTCGGCCATCCACCGCGGCGAGCCTGCCCTTGTGCAAGTACTGCGCACAAAGTTCAGCTTGCTTCTGCCATACCACGATGTTGATAAAATCGGTCTCACGTTCACCGGACTGAGATGCGCGCATCCTGTCTACAGCAAGTGTAAACGATGCGACAGCTGTTCCAGACCCGGTGTATCGGAGTTCAGGATCTTGTGTCAAGCGCCCAATTAAAATCACCCGGTTCAGCATTCAAACCCCTCCACGCGATTTATTCGCCTACACGCACGGTAAGAAAACGAACGACGTTGTCGTCGATTCTCATCTGGCGCTCAAGCTCGCGAGTAAAGTCTGTGTCAGCTGAGTACTCCATGAGCACGTAGTAGCCGTCGCGACTATGATTAATCTCATAGGCGAGTCGTCTTTTCCCCATCTCTTCGAGCTTGGAGATTTCACCACCGTGCTCAGTGACGAGAGTTTGATACTTGGACACCAACGTGGATGTGACTTCTGTATCCATGTCGGATTTCAGAATGTACATCGTTTCGTATTGGTGCATCACGCGTCACCTCCTTCTGGACTATGGCCCTGTCTCACGGACAGAGCAAGGGCGGGCGCATCACAATGGTTGTAACGTGCCAAGTACTCATATTAACACTTAAAACTCCACTCCACAATGCAAACGAAAAAATAGTTTCCTGCCAATGTCTAGAACCGACGCGTCATCATCACACGTTGAAACGGAAGTGCATGATATCTCCATCCTGGACCACGTACTCTTTGCCCTCAAGGCGAACTTTACCCGCCTCTCGCGCGGCGTTGTAAGAACCTGCAGCAATGAGGTCTGCAAACGCAACAACCTCTGCGCGGATAAATCCTTTCTCAAAATCGGAATGAATCACACCAGCCGCTTGAGGAGCCTTCGTCCCCGTTCGAATGGTCCAAGCCCTCACTTCGGGTTCCCCTGCCGTAAGGTAGGTGCGTAATCCCAGTAAGTCATAGGCGGCAGAAATCAACTTGTCGAGACCGGATTCTGTCAGGCCGAGGTCCTGTAAGAATGCTTGTTTATCCTCGCCTTCCAGTTCTGCAATTTCAGATTCCAATTGAGCGCTGACAACAACCACCTGTGCACCTTCTGCAACGGCGCGTTCCTTCACCTGTTTCACAAATGGGTTGTCACTGTCGTCTGCGGCCTCGTCTTCACCGACATTGGCAGCATAGAGAACTGGCTTATTGCTCAGCAAGTGCAGGTCGCGCAGTAGTGCCAATTCTTCGTCTGAGAGCGAGACAGAACGAGCCGGGTGCCCATCTGCCAGTGCTTGTTGCATGCGCTCGAGGGCACTGGCCTCGATGGCAAACCGCTTGTCTCCAGATTTGATATTCTTTTTGGTCCGCTCGAGACGACGCTCCACTGTTTCAAGGTCCGCCAAAATCAGTTCCAGTTCAATGGTCTCAATGTCACGCAGTGGGTCGACGGAACCGTTCACGTGCGTGATATCTGAGTTCTCGAAGCAGCGCACGACGTGTACGATGGCATCAACTTCCCTGATATGACCTAAGAACTTGTTGCCGAGCCCTTCTCCTCTGCTCGCGCCGGCCACAAGACCGGCAATGTCGACGAATTCGAAAGCCGTCGGAACCACTTTCTTCGGGTGAAACATGTCTGCAAGGGCCTGTAGACGCGAGTCTGGTACCTCGACTACACCGACATTTGGGTCAATCGTACAAAAAGGGTAGTTGGCCGCTTCGGCTCCTGCCTTTGTGATTGCATTGAATAACGTTGACTTGCCAACGTTCGGGAGTCCTACAATTCCAGCCTGGAGTGGCATTATTGCACCTCTTTCATCCGCTTTCGCCCGTCGAGGACAGTATAAGCCGCAGGCAGTAGCGGAACAATCATGTCAAGTGATAAAGTATACCATATCGTAATATGCGTTGCGATTCGTCCATATTGTAATAGTGGATGGCGCTCTGGACTAGTCCTCCCGCGCTGTCGCCACCGGAATGATTATCACAGCAGGACTTATCCACCTTACTTACTGCTTCAATACTTCCGGGACTATTGTGCCATGGATGAAAACCTTAAATAGTGGCAAAATAGAAATGCCGAGGAGGTGAATCGTCATGCTCAGGCGACTCATGCGTAAGTTACGTGTGCGGAAGCTGCCGACGAAGGCCCTTGCGGTCGAAATGCTCCCCTCCACAGGGAACCGCCGGAGCACTATGCTCTGCGCGTAGTCTTCTTTGACACATTCATCGCATGCGGCCTGCACAACTAGTAACATGTCGTGCGCTGTCTGCGCATGCTGTCCAAGACGAGCGCTCAGTGTATATGACGTGCTGTTTGTTAGAAATGAGCTCTTGGTAACGGATTGACGATTACTGCTTGATAATTGATGATTGATGTCTGGTATTGCGGGGCCCTTATCGGCCCCGTTTTTATGTCTCTCTCCGTAAACGACAGGCGACATCGTACTGTGATGTCTGCTGACCAAGGTCTGCCGATGTTGGCGGGGTCAGCTCATTTATCGTGCCACTGCTACTCCACCAACCTGATTCCAACTTTACCGTAAAGGGATGCCCGCCCGTGCGGACCTTGATGTACACGCAAAGTTCACCATACGGCGTGGACAGCAGTGCCCTATCGCCTGTGGCTAGCCCCGCCTCGGCGGCGATGGCATCCGTAATCTCGGCAATTGGACAGTCTGGCAACTCCGGCCAATCGCGATGCTGTGAGTTCTCCGAGAGACGCGGGTGAACAGTCAGCAAGGCGTACGGGAATTCGTGCGCATGGGACACTTCTGACACCGCTCTCGACGCCACAGGTGGAATGTATCGGGGATATCCGGACATCCCGTCCGCTTGCGCAGCAGAAGAGACAAACTCGTATTTTCCGGAAGCCGTTCGAAAGTGTCTGTCTTGCCATGGTACATCAGCAAGCGGGATGCGTATGGTACCTGACTGGCGGAGTTCCTGCAGTCCGACTTCATGCTCCTTTAGCGGGTCGAGGGCCAGTTCAAACCACTCGTCAAGAGGACGGCGAAAGTCCTCCCCAAAACCGAGTCTGTCCGCTAAGAGAGCAAAGATTTCGTGGTCCGGCTTCGCTTCACCGAGTGGGGAGATGGTGCGATTGGCGAAAGTGACGTACGGATGCCACATGGTGGATAACGAAATGTCTTCCTCTTCAAAAATTGTGGTACAAGGAAGAAAGTAGTCGGCGACGTCAGCAGTTGCTGTCATCATCGTGTCAATCACGACAACAAAAGGTATTTTTGTGTACGCCTGTTTGAGTGACGTGGTGTTCGGCACCTGTGAAATCGGATTGGTTCTGGTCACAAACATGAGTTCAATTGGCGGGTCTGCATGGATAATCGCATCTGCTTGAGCGCCGCGCAGGAACTCGCGAACGTCCGCATCCCTGCGCGCAGTGAGTGCTTCCTCGTCAAGAAACTCCGCCATCTGCCGATTTGCGTAATTTACACCTCCGCCAGATACCCCAATCTGGCCAGTGGCGGCTGCAAGTGCATCGATGGCTCGGACGGCGTTTCCACCACCTGCATAGCGTTGCAGTCCAATGCCAAGAAGTGTGGCTACAGGGCGGTGTTGTC
Source organism: Alicyclobacillus curvatus (assembly GCA_017298655.1). Lineage (GTDB taxonomy): Bacteria > Bacillota > Bacilli > Alicyclobacillales > Alicyclobacillaceae > Alicyclobacillus_B > Alicyclobacillus_B curvatus. The sequence goes on along the minus strand of CP071184.1, from coordinate 3,942,748 downwards.
CGTAGAGGTCTGCGAGATGACGGATTTGTTCGACAGGGACGTCTGTCTCCTTGCTCACAAATTCAAGCGAAAATTGACTGAGGTAGTCACTGAAGTGCGAAAAGCCAACGGAGTGATGATGTAGAAATTCCTCGTCCAACCAGCCTTTGTCTCGGCAGACGCGGAGAACGCCGAGTGCGAGGGCCCCATCAGTTCCCGGCCTTGGGCGAATCACAAGCTGGGCCCTGTCGTCCAGGTCTGTAGGCAGCGGATTCACGACGGCAAGTTCTGCCCCTCGCGTAAGCGCCTCTTTGACGAACGGGACCATGTGCATGTTGGTTACTGCGAGATTCCTTCCCCAGACAACGATGCGCTCGGCATGAAGAAGATCCGTAGGATGATGACTGCGCGCTTGCCCAAAATCATAGGTTTGCGCTTGAAGTCCCGCGTCCCAACACAAACTCCCGACGGTTTCCGTGCATCCGCCAAGTTGGTAGAAAAAACGTTGGTTCAGGTTCTTCAGTAAGGTTCCTGAACCCCAGTCGTAGGAATGTAAGATGGCGTGATGCCCTTTTGTACGGAGGACATCCTGAATCTTGCTCGCAATGTCGCTCAGCGCTTGTTCCCAGGAAACCACTTCCCAGCTTTCACCGACACGTTTTCGGGGTGTGAGAATTCGATGTGGTGAGTACGTCCGCTGAAGAAGACGACGACCTCGACTGCACATGGTGCCTCTGGTGACGGGGTGCAGGTCGTCACCCCGGACCTCTTTGATTGCTCCGTTTTCAACGGTGGCGATGAGGCTGCAGGCATCCCAGCAGTCAAGCGGGCAGGCCGTCTTGATGTCGTTAGTCATGTCCTTCCCCCAGTGAATCTGTTGTTCGTTCTGCAGCCACAAGAATCTTACGCAGAATTCGGTCGAACCGTTGGCGCGGGATTAGTACGCTGTGGTCGCATTTTGTGCACTTTACCCGGATATCCATCCCCATGCGAATGATGCACCAGCGGTTCTCACCGCACGCGTGGGGCTTTTTCAGAGTGACGATGTCTCCAAGGCCATAGGTTAAAGCCACCGCCATCACTCCTTTCATTTGTGTGCACCAGTATGTGCACCGGTCGCCTCGAGGGCAACGCTTGCAGGCTTAACTTCAACAACCCGCTGTGGTACAGGAATGTCAATTCCTGCAGCATCAAACGCTTCCTTAATTTTTAACTGGGCAAGGCGTTTAACACCATAATGAGTCATTGGCTTACACTCTGCCGTGGCACGCAGCAAGATGGCATCAGCCTGAAAAGCTTGAATGCCAAGCACACTCACTGCCCCGACGAGGTCGGGTGTTGTTGCCTTTATCTCCTGCAAGATGTTGTTTAAGATGTCGAAGGCCATTTTCAGGTCTGTATTGTAGTTTACACCAACGTCAATCACCGCTAGGGAATTCGTTCTTGAGTAATTTGTCACCTGTTGGACCATTCCGTTGGGGATGCTCTCGACTTCACCTGTCCACACCTGGAGCCGCGTGAGGCGAATGCCAATCTGGGTAACCGTTCCTGTTTGGCCGTTAATGGTGACGTAATCCCCGACACCGTATTGGTCTTCAAAGAGGATGAAAAAACCTGTCAACAGGTCTTTAATGACGCTTTGTGCGCCAAATCCAATCGCAAGGCCTGCGATACCTGCTCCCGCAAGCAGCGTTCCAATGTGAAACTGCAGTACCTGAAGACTCATCAGGATGAAGATGAAGTAGATTGTGTAGCGAACGATATTGTGCATCAGAGAAGTAAGTGTGTGACGACGGCGGTTATCCATCCGCACGGCACGGAATTGCAGGACTCTCGCGGCCATTCTCGACAGAAGAAGGATGACAATGCGTGCAGCGATGAACAATCCAACGATTTTCCCTACATCCCATGCCGCGGTAGAAAGTATGTCAACGTGGGCAGACGTGTAGTCCAGGAACTGCTTCCAAAGCTTGTCCCACATGACGCGAGCAGCCTCCTTTATACACTTTGTTGTATCCTCCTAACTATATCACAGGACGCACGCCCGAAGGTCTTTACGGCCGCTTATGACCCGTGCAAAGAACCGACAGAGAGTGTGACAAGCCTGGAGACTCTATGACTAGTGCACGGCTACAGATGGATACGTGAAAATCGATAGATTTGATTGAATTGGTGCGCAAGTGGGACGACTTGTATATGCGAGATTGAGTAATGCAAGGGGTGTGGAAACAACACGGTCAGCTTTGCATCAAGTGAAGTAGAACCGCGTAGGTGTGCATGGCCAGTGATTGGCGAATATACGGTGCCAAGAGGTGAAACGGCCCAACCCAGGCGACATCTGAGATGAACATCAGGCTGATGATACAGGCGTACATGCTGCACAGGAGTGCCACGAGGGAAGTCACGCCGGACCGTTCTTCAGCCGCGTGAGCAGAGTGTGACGTATTGTCCCAGATGGCACGACGAAGCAGGGTGATGATAGAGAACGTCAGAAACACAGCTATCGTGATGGTGCAAAAGATTAAGGTGCGCGCCACGTGCAAGGATATAAAACGTGTCTGCGAGAGTGTTGTTGTCACGGGCTGGGGCGGCAAAAATTGGCTTAGAATCGCGACGGCCTGGGTGCCGGAGGTCATGTGCTGTTCTAACCACAAGAAGGCGGCATTCGAGGGAGACGTCATCAGGTTGGATACCCAGCCCGTGGTTTGCCAGGCAACATAACCTGCAGAGACAATACCACCACCATAGACGAGTGCATCTTGCGAATTTTTCCGCGACAACCAAACAAAAATCCATGTTAACTGTACAAGCAGCGCGATATCAATCACTGGCTAGTCCCCCTAGTGTATTTCGAAACGATATAGGACAGGTATAGTTCACGATACGCGAACGTATACTGGGAATATTCCGGGCCTAGGAGGATGTTCGAGTGACCCGTCCAACCGACCTGAACGAGTTTTCTGCACACTTATTCCCAACGCATCGAGTGTCGTTTGAGGACGACATGGCCGTCATCGTCCTGTCCCGTGCCCTAGAAGCAGTGTTCGAGTATGCTGCTGGACGTGATATCGTCATCGTGTGTGTCGGAACGGACCGATCGACTGGTGACGCCTTCGGACCCATCGTCGGATCAAAACTGTCGGGACTTCGAGATGTCCGAGTGTATGGGAGCTTGGAGGAACCTGTACATGCTGTCAACCTTGCAGCGACGCTGGAAACAATTCGCAACGCGAATCTGAAAGACCCCTTTATCCTTGCGGTGGATGCTTGTTTGGGGAAATTCGACCATGTGGGCCAAATTATCGTTGAAGAAGGACCCTTGAGGCCTGGAGCTGGCGTCAAAAAGTCGCTTCCGGAGTTTGGTGATTTCACAATCACGGGGGTTGTGAATGTTAGTGGGTTTATGGAGTACTTTGTACTTCAGAACACAAGGTTGAACGTGGTCATGAAAATGAGTGATATTGTCGTAGAAGCGCTCAAGTCGAGTCTCCGTCGATTCCAGACGCGGCAGCGCCTCGTGGGCGCAAATGATGCACCGTGGCAGTAGAGGCCGTTACAGCCTTGAATGATTCGGTGGCAGCAGGATTCGAAGACCTGATTCAAGGTTCACTTGCGCATGCTGAGGAAACGGGTACATTTCCCCATCGTATTCAGCTGCCGTCGGAGCCCCGCTGAACTCAATTTGAAAGCGGTGGCCAGTCAAGCAGGTCACGGCTGGGTGCGTAACATGTGTCCCTCTGTAAATCCGAGGGAACAGTCGTAGGATGGCCAGTTTGGACAACCCTGTCCCTACCACGAGATTTAGCTCCCCGTCGTACGGACTGGCCGTGGGCGCAATGCGCATACCACCGCCAAAGCGCGATCCGTTGGCAATTGCAAATATCGAGGCCTTGGGAAAAGATTTCATCTGATGGTCATCCACCAGAACCGAGACGTCAAATGGACGGTGTCTCCAAAGCACGATGGGAACCACGACACCATATCCGAGTCTGCCGATTTTTTTGAGCCAGGGGTGAGTCTCTATCCACTGCACGACCTCAGCGTCAATTCCGTATCCCGCGAGGTTGGACACGTACGTCTGATTCACCCGAATGGCATCGACTTGGTGAGGTTCCCCGAACAACAGAACGCGCAGAGTTCCAGGTAAATCCAAAGGCAATCCAAGGTTGCGGGCAAAGTCATTACCGGTGCCCGCGGGTACCACGCCAAGCACATATCCTCTTTTTATGGCCTCTTGAGCGACGTAATGTACCGACCCATCACCGCCGACACTGACCAGAACTGTTTCTGGCGCTAGTTTGGCAAACGGAATCGCATCGCCAACGAAAGAGTGGGTGAAATCCACATCCAGCCCCCCACCCTGCGCCTGTTCCACAATCGACCTTGATACGGTTTCCCACGCAGCCAAGGCCCGACCTCGGCCTGCGTCACGATTCACTACGAAGTGCAATAATCTTGTCATCCGCCGATCCGCTCCGCCCCGCCTAGGTTACACTGTCTTCACTGGTCTTCTGCCAGATGCAGAAGGTGCCACCGACAGGACCTCAGCCTCTTCATCTGTCAACGGGTACGAAGACTGTCCATTCACGACAGGTTTTCCATAAGTGCGAGACTCTTCCCGACCGTAGATGGATGACATGACAATCCCCGTTTGCGTATCGTCAACCAGAGCAACCGAGAAACTGAGGTCACTGCCAGTATCCGAAAACGCGTTATATCGTGTAACTTTCGGGGTGCTGACCTTTGTCCTGAGAGCTAATTCTACAGCATGGACTGACGCAGACAGGTTGGCAAGGACCTCATCCGCAGCCTCAACGCGCTTTAAGGTTCGGTCATAAATGGCATCAAGGTCCGCAGTCTCGTGTATGCCCTGCCATCGTTTCAATTGACGGCGCAGTTTGGATTTCTGCACAGACAGAACGATGACCAGAATGAAGTTAAGGAGGGTGACGGCCGTCAGGCCGACAAGCCATAAGTCCGTGGTATTCATCGGTAGATTCATCGTAAATTGCTCCAATCCCGGTACTCGAAAAGTCAGTGCAATTTCTATTATGCGGAAAGCCCCGGGACTCTTTACAGGCAAATTTTGTCCTGGAAATCAGCGGTGTCCGCATTGGATTTAGGCGAATGAGAAGGTCTGACTCGTCCTAAATTCATCAGGTCCAGTTAGCCATGAAGAAAGTGAAATATCGTCGTAATGTGGGGTGCAAGCCACTTCAGCCCGGCGGCTACAAACATCGCAGGGAGCAAGTTGCCAACCGCCAGTTTTTTCAGCCCGAGAATGTTCACCCCAATCGCCGCAATCAGGAGCCCTCCCGTCGCCGTCATACAGGCAATCACCGCTTGGTTTTGAAGCTGTGCTCCAAACACATGCGCCAACGTGGCAATGCCGCCTTCATATACGACGACAGGAATGAATGAAAACAACACGCCAATACCGAGCGTAGAAGCAAACACCGTCGAAGAGACAAAATCCAGCAGGGACTTCGCATACAGCGTTCGATTCATGTCTGCAAGGCCACTCTGAATTGCACCAACAATCGACATTGAACCGACGCAGAAAACTAAACTCGCGGTAACAAAGCCTTCTGCTATCTTATTTGTGTCCGAATGGGAGACTTTACCTTGTACCCACTCCCCCATTCGCGCGAGCCACGCGTCGATGTTTATCCACTCACCAATCAAACCTCCGACCACCATGCTAATAATGATAATCAAGAGATCTGAGCTGTCACTGAGGGCCATTGATGTACCAATCAAGATAACAGTCAACGCCAGGCCCTGCATGACGGTGGTATGAAATCGAGGAGGGACTTTAGGAAGCAGAAGCCCAAGACCCGTTCCGACCAGCACCGCAAGCCCATTCACTATCGTTCCTAGCAAATACACAGGTGCGCACACCATCCTAGCGTGATGTCTTCCACAGGAGGTCACTAACTGAAAGAGAGACGAAAGCCAATCACCGCGAACAACAGGTTACTTCATGTTCGCTGCGAGCAGTCCCAATATCCGCTCGAGGTCGTCCTTTGAAAAGTACTCAATCTCAATTTTTCCACGTTTCTTTCCAGGGTGAATCTTGACGGCTGTACCTAGGTATCTGCGAAACTCGTCCTCATAAAGCATCACATTCGGGTCTTTTTTGGGTTTTGTTTCACGTGAAACGTTTTTTTGAGGCTGGTAGACAATGGCCTCCAGCTTTCTGACACTCATTTCTTGTTGAACAGCCAGGTCTGCAAGCTTTGATTGCTTGTCAGCACCTTCCACAGCCAACAGAGCTCTCGCATGTCCCATGGACAATGTTCCACGTGAAACATGTTCCCTCACTGCCGTTGGCAGTTGCAACAGTCGCAGCATATTTGCTACGTGGCTGCGACTCTGACCCACCCGTTTCGCGAGCTGTTCCTGCGTCAAATTTGCCTTTTCCATCAGGTTCGCATAAGCCTCGGCGATTTCGAGTGCATTCAGGTCTTCGCGTTGAAGGTTCTCAATAACAGCAACCTCCATGAGTTCCACCTCAGAGAACTCCCGTACGACTACCGGTACGCGTTCAAGTCCAGCCATATGTGCAGCACGGAAACGACGTTCGCCGGCTACAATGTCGTACCCCTTGGCCTCACTCTTACGCACAATCAGCGGCTGAATGATGCCGTGCTGTTCAATGGAGTCAGCCAACTCCCGTAACTTGTCTGAGTTGAACTCCCGCCGTGGTTGATACGGGTTCGGGCGCAATTCATGAAGAGAGACCTCGTGAACAGCATCCTCTTCGGTGACGTTCAGTTGCGGAATTAAGGCTTCAAGCCCTTTCCCTAGACCCTTCTTAACCACCCTTCACCACTTCCTTTGCGAGATCCATGTACGTCTCTGCACCACGGGACCGCGGGTCATAGAAGATGATGGGCTGTCCATGACTTGGTGCTTCACTAAGACGTACATTTCTCGGAATGACAGTCTGGTACACCTTGTCTCGAAAATACTTCTTGACATCCTCGATGACCTGCAACCCTAAGTTGGTCCGGGCATCCAGCATGGTCAGGACAACTCCTTCTACTTCTAGAGAAGTATTCAGGTGTTTCTGAACCAATCGAATGGTGTTCAACAACTGGCTAAGTCCCTCCAGGGCGTAATACTCGCATTGGATGGGGATGAGAACAGAGTCTGAAGCAGTCAAGGCATTTACGGTCAACAGCCCAAGGGATGGAGGACAATCGATGATGATGTAGTCAAAGCGACTGCGAAGGGGTTGTAACGCTCTACGGAGTCTAACTTCACGCGATATCGTTGGGACAAGCTCAATCTCCGCCCCAGCTAGTTGAATTGTTGCCGGGAGCACTGACAACGATTCTAAGGCCGTTGGGAGAATTGCATCTTGCACCGGAACATCATTGATAATTACATCATACACACAATAACGCACATCTGCTTTGTTGATTCCGATTCCTGACGTAGTGTTTCCTTGCGGATCTATGTCCACTAGTAAAACTCGTTTACCCAAACTGGCGATACAGGCCCCTAAATTGACCGCGGTCGTGGTCTTGCCCACACCACCCTTTTGGTTTGCCACTGCAATAACACGCCCACTGGCCAATGTTGCGCCCTCCTAACACTATTCGCCCAAATATGCTAACATCCATTCTACTTCAAAACAACGTTTTGGAGGGGAGTCTTTCAAAATCTGTCACAAGATTTTCCCTTGAAAATTTACCAGATTCGCCGTATTTCACCCATCGCAAACCGTTATCCTGGATAAAAAAGGACCTCCTCTACGGAGATCCCTACATGTAGGTTTTCACGTCACGTGTCGGAACACAAGCTTTCATCTATGTTGCGCTCTCACGGCAGCTATATGACGCTCCTCGGACAAGCTATGCGACTCTCTCCACACGTGAACCTTTGCTTCGTTAGTCAATGCTCTTAATTGTCGATTTTAATTGTTGCTCGAAATTGTTACTCTTCAGCGTTGCTTCCTGAATGTACGATACTCTCGCTGTATTCCTGCACTGCTCTTCACTTTTTCGGTACGCGAATCACAAACTCATAGAAGTCGGCGTCATCCTGCTCCTTATAGTCGACTTCGAGCCCGGATTTTGAAATCATCGACAGCGACTGCCGGATGGTATTCACCGCAAGCCTCACGTCTTTCGAAAGCCCTTTCCGTCTCGGCTTTGGGCGCGCTCCCTGCTGCAATTTTGTCAGCAACGCCTTTACGCGTTCTTCTGTTTGCTTGACATTCCATCCTCGCTCGACGCATTCATCCAACACTTTCAGTTGAATCTCTTCTGAAGGTAGCGCCAGTAAAGCACGGGCGTGTCGCTCCGTGATCTTTCTCTGCAACAACGCGTTCCTTACACTTTCTGGCAAATGTAATAACCTCAGTTTATTTGCAATGGTCGACTGCCCTTTACCCAACCGTTGGGCAAGACTCTCCTGCGTTAAGCCGTGAATCTCAAGCAACTGCTGATAGGCGACAGCTTCTTCAATCGGTGTAAGCCCTTCCCGTTGCAAATTCTCAATCAAGGCAGCCGATGCCGTCTGCGCATCGTTCATGACTTTGACAATTGCGGGAATCGTCGTCCAACCGAGGCTCCGCACGGCCCGCCAGCGGCGCTCACCGGCAATCAGCTCATATTTCCCGTTATTGCGTCGTACTACGATTGGCTGAATCACACCATGCGTCCGAATCGTAGCTGCCAATTCGGAAATGCTTGACTCATCAAATACGGTACGAGGCTGAAACGGATTCGACACAATCTCATCGACACCAATCTGTACCACACTCGTGTCCTCAGGGCCTGCTTCCCGGGTTCCCAGCAGTTTTCCCCATGATTCTCGCATCACCGTATCCCTCGATTCATCGTTGCATTGACATTCCCCAGCCCGATGGTCATTCCACATGATTGGTTCCATCAGAACCAGCCAAAATCCTTCTCAGGAACAAAACTTCCCTTGCTTCGGCAAAAGCTGACACTTGCCTTAGAGCGGATTTTTCTGTGGAATCCCTGCCTTTCGTGGATACTGCTTCGGGGTCTGGCGGGTCTTAGACAACCCGACCAATACCCGCGTTCCTCTGTCCAGCGGAAGTTCAAGCGTCGTCATGAATTCCTTGCGTCCGCCGAGTCGCACGAGCGCAGCTGAGGCTTCTTCCAACTCCTCCGCAGCCGATGGACCCTTGTACGAAATAACCCATCCTCCCACACGCACGAGCGGAAGTGTCAGTTCTGACAACACACTGAGTCTCGCCACAGCGCGTGACAACACCAAGTCATACGCTTCACGATGGGCCCCTTGCTGGCCAATGTCCTCTGCCCGTCCATGAACCAGTCGGACGTGGTCCAGACCGAGCTCAACGCATACCACTTCGAGAAACTTTAAGCGTTTGGCGAGTGCATCAATCAATACAAATTCCTTGTCTCTCGCAACCATCGCCAGCACAAGCCCTGGGAACCCGGCACCCGTGCCAACGTCCGCTACAACCAGCGCAGCTTCGAATGCTGCGCGGCTCTCCTTGTCTGCGAGCAACAGCAGACTGTCGTAGAAATGTTTGATATATACTTCTGTGGGTTCAGTGATGGCAGTCAAGTTCACCCGCTCATTCCACTCTACGAGCAGATGATAGTACCGATTTAAATCCGCCCACTGAAGGTCGGATAATCCAGAAAAATAGGGTCGAAGCTCTTGCACGTTATCCATGAGCGCGATAGTCCTCTGCCTTCGCTTCTGACTCTACTCTCTGCGTCCCCCGTCCGGTGGATTGTTCTAGAGCAATCAGCAGTATTGAGATATCCGCCGGAGTTACACCAGGTATCCGAGAGGCCTGACCCACCGTTTGCGGGCGCACGCGTGAAAGTTTCTCCTTCGCTTCTGACGCAAGTCCGCGAATCGCGTAAAAGTCCCATGCAGCCGGCAAACGCTTCTCCTCAAGCTTGCGTTGACGTACAATCTCCTGTTCTTGCTTCTGGATATACCCTGAATACTTCGTCTGAATCTCCACCTGCATAATCTCTTCCTTGGACAGTTTGTAGACTTGCTCTGCTGGTGACAGGGAATGATGTCTCTTCGACTGATGCTCGCCTGCAATTGTCCCAGCGCCGTCACGCTCATACACGCTGCGTGCCGTATCACCACTGTCTGTGATACGCTCGTTGTCGACCATATCACCGTTATCCACAGTACCCCAGGTGTCCACCGCATCCGCCGGCAGGACCACTTCCATCTCTACAAGATGACTGTAGAGCACCTCTGGACGGCGCAGCAATTGCAGAAGCGTCGCGGCTTCCTCCAGTTCTCTCGATGGAATCTTCGCAAGAACCGGGTTGGCCACTTCCGGCTTGACCCTGACGTTTTGCAAACGGTGGATTTCTCGGCGCACCGCTTCACGCTTTGCCGACATTCGCTCATATTTGTCATTATCCAATAACCCGATTTCATGGCCAATGTCCATCAAGCGCAGGTCTGCATTGTCGTGGCGCAGCAACAACCGATACTCGGCCCTCGAAGTCAGCAGACGGTAGGGCTCGTTGGTGCCTTTCGTAACGAGATCGTCAATCAAAACACCGATATAGGCATCTGACCTCGACAGGACCACCAGGTCTCTCCCCTGGACCTTGCGCGCCGCATTGATACCTGCCATAATCCCCTGACCTGCAGCCTCTTCATATCCGGACGTCCCGTTAATTTGGCCGGCCGTAAACAATCCAGCCACGCGCTTTGTCTCAAGCGTTGGCCACAACTGCGTAGGTACAATCGCGTCATATTCAATGGCGTACCCCGGGCGGAGCATCTCTGCTTTCTCCAAACCGGGAATTGTTCTTAACACTTGCAGTTGCACGTCTTCCGGCAAACTTGTGGAGAGGCCTTGGACATACCATTCAGCCGTCTCTTTCCCTTCAGGTTCAAGAAAGATTTGGTGGCTGTCCCGTTCCTCAAACCGGACAACCTTGTCTTCAATCGACGGGCAGTACCTTGGCCCCGTACCTTCAATCTGTCCTGAATACATCGGAGCCCGGTGCAGGTTCCCACGGATGATGTCGTGTCCCTGCGTGTTCGTGTATGTCAACCAACACGACACCTGCTCTCGCTCCGGGACGTTTTCTTCAAAAGAAAAATGCTCAGGGTGTTCGTCACCCGGTTGCTCTATCAACGGATCAAAATCAATACTGTTCCGGTTGATGCGCGGCGGCGTACCCGTCTTAAAGCGAACCGTTTCGAATCCGAGTCCACGAAGATTCTCTGAAAGCTTTACTGCAGGAAGCTGCCCGTTTGGACCACTCTCGTATGACACATCGCCGATAAACACTTTTCCTCGCAGATACGTACCTGTAGTTAGAACCACTGCCTGCGCACGGTATTCCATGGACGATTTGGTGATAACTCCTCGAACCGTTCCGTCCTCCACCACAATGTCGTCAACCATGCCCTGCTTCAAGTCGAGGTTCTCCTGGTTGAGAAGTGTCCTCTTCATGTTCTCTCCGTACAAGACCTTGTCAGCCTGCGCACGCAACGCTTGCACTGCTGGACCTTTTCCTGTGTTGAGCATCCGCATCTGAATATAGGTCGCGTCAATATTACGCGCCATTTCGCCACCGAGTGCATCAATTTCACGCACGACAATGCCTTTTGCAGGCCCCCCCACAGAGGGATTGCAAGGCATATAAGCAATCGTGTCGAGGTTAATGGTGAGTAGCAATGTACTACATCCTATCCTCGCTGCCGCGAGTGCAGCTTCACACCCGGCGTGCCCCGCTCCGACGACAATCACATCATAATCTCCACCAAACACTGCCACGCTGCATCCCTCCTTAGTACACTACTTCAGCCGACGATTTGAGTGCGATATTTGCGTACGACATTTGCGTACGACATTTGAGTACGATATTTGCGTACGAAACTTGAACACGCTATTTGAGCACCCTATATGAACACGCTACTTGCCGAGACAAAAATTCGAAAAAATCTCATCCAGCAGGTCCTCCCCTGCCTCTTCACCAATCACGAGTCCGAGTCCAGCGTAGGCACTCTGCAACTGTACCGCAATAATATCGAGCGTCGCACCGCCTGACGCTGCCTCTACAGCACCTTCCAGGTCAACGATGACATCCTGCAACAGCGAATTTTGTCGTGCATTCGTCATATAGCTGACGTCGTCCGCTCGTACGCCGCCACGGCTCACTTGGTTTACCATCTCGGATTCGAGTTCCTGAAGTCCCGCCCCGCTTTTCAGCGACAGCTCGACAATCGGCGTACCCTGTGCAAATGTTTTCAGTCTCTCTTTGGCCAGTTCGAGACTCAAGTCTATCTTGTTTACCGCGACGACGCGGGGTACATTCATCGTCAAGGACAGTAATCGTTCATCATCTACCGTCAACGGCTCGTTCTGATTGAACATGATAATGATAAACTCGGCTTCGCGCAGAGCTTCGCGCGACCTCTCGACTCCGAGCTTTTCAACAATATCCTCCGTCTCCCGGATACCTGCCGTATCCGCAATCCGAAACGGAATTCCATCAATATTCGCATACTCCTCAAGCACATCGCGAGTCGTACCCGGAATATCCGTCACGATTGCCCTGTCACGGCGCAACAGCGCGTTCATCAGAGACGACTTGCCGACATTCGGTCTTCCCACAATAACCGTCCGAATTCCTTCACGAAGCACCTGCCCCATCTTACCACGCCGAAGTAGTTCCTGTATCTCGGTAAGCAATTCCTTTCCTGTCGCCACCACTGCTGCTACAGCGACACTCTCCACATCGTGTTCCGGATAGTCAATTGTCACTTCCACGTGCGCCTGCAAGTGAATCAACTTCTTTCGCAGCAGGCGAACCCTGTCACTAAACTGACCCTTGACCAACTGCAACGCAGAACGACTCGCCAGTTCGGTCTTGGAACGTATCAAATCAATGACTGCTTCCGCCTGTGAAAGGTCTATCCGTCCATTTAAAAACGCACGTTTCGTGAACTCACCGGGTTCCGCAAGTCGCGCTCCTGCGGCCATCGACGCCCGCAGCACCGTTTGCACCAATTGCAACCCCCCATGAACTTGAAACTCCAAAACATCCTCGGCGGTGTAGCTATTTGGTCCCGGCATCCAGAGCGCTAGGCATTCGTCTATTTCCTCCCCGCTGACAGGGTCTAAAACTGTCCCATACCACATACCGCGTTTTCGTTCCGAGAACTTCCGTCCGTCCTGCAACCTCAACATCCGGTTACCAATGCTCCCTGCCTGTGGTCCACTCACGCGCACCATGCCCACACTCGCCTCACCGAGCGCTGTTCCAATTGCGGCAATTGTGTCCGATTCCATTTGGCTCCTCGTATCCATCTGAGTCCCGAATTCCGTCTGCATTTGGGCTTCCGTCTGCCTCCGCAGTTCCCCCATCATGTTCCTCCTCACCTCTCCGTCATGCAACAAACCCTTCTCAAGGAGAAGGGTAGTCTTAGTCTATAACTTTCGAATCGAAAGCGAACAAATCCAAGCAACATTTGGCAAAACGCATTGTATCCGCACCAGAAGACGGATTACCAGCAGAAGACACCGGCAATTTCTCACGCCTTCAAACAACCTGCTCTCATTACCCGTTCTTTCTTGCCGGCCCCGATTGTACGAATGGCACGACAACCACTTTCCGGAACGGATCCGTTCCTTCACTCGTCGTCGTCACATCACTTCGGTTCTGCAAGTAAGTATGCACGAATTTCCGATCGTGCGCCGGCATCGGATCAAGCGATACAGGCCGCTTCGTCCTCAATGCCCTCACAGCGGCTCTATCTGCCAGACGCTGCAGACCCTCCTGCCGTCGTTGGCGATACTGGCCGGCATCGAGGAACAACCGAGTATAGCTTTCCTGCCCTTGATTTGCGACGACGTTCACTAAATACTGCAACGAATCCAAGGTCGAGCCGTGTTTACCAATCACGACAGGCAGGTCCTTTTCATCACACATGATTTCGAGCATCATCGGTAGTTCCTCAGCACCCATGACCAACCGAATTCTCGCCTCTATGCCCATATGTGACAACGTGTCTGCAAGAAATTCTTTTGCAGTCTCTTCCGGGGATTGCACCACTGAGACTTCGACCTCAGCTTCTTTTCCCCCGATGAAACCAAACAACCCCTTCACAGGTTCACTCAGCACCCGAACCGTTGCTTGCGACCTGGACACTCCCAGTCGTACCAGCGCCGACGTAACGGCGTCCTCCACCGTACGTCCGGTTGCAGTCACCTTTTTCATCGTGCAGTCTCCTTTGGATAAGGGTATCGAGAAAGCTCCACCCAGTCAGCCCGTCACCTAGTCCTGCTTCTCTTTCTGTTGTTCACTGTCATCGCCCGACCCCTTGGATGATTGCTGACCTCTGTTGTTACGAGCCCGTGACTTGCGCTCTCCCTGTGAGGACGCTCCACCCTCCGCAGAATCTCCAGCGTCAAGTTTTTGCCTGCTCCGCTGTGAACGTTCAGAAGGCGGTTTTGGCGGTGGCGTTACATCCACGACTGCACCCGACGCGGCGGCAGGTTTCACTTTTACAAAGTATGTTTGAACGGCCTGGAACAGGTTTGTGTATACCCAGTACAGGGCCAAGCCTGACGGGAAGCGCGATCCGATGATGAAGATAAACACCGGCATAATAAACAACATCATCTTCTGTTGGCCGCCGTCTGTACCCGCCATCATGAGCTTTGACGAGAAATATGTAGTAATGGCAGCAGCCAGTGGGAGAATGTAATAGTGATCTGGAGAACCTAGGTTGAATATCCCCAGGAAATGACTGTGATTCAACTTTACGTTACCTTCGATAGCCCCGAACAAAGCGTACAATATCGGCAACTGAATGACCATTGGGAAACACCCTGACATCGGGTTAACCCCGTGTTGTTGCCAGAGTTTCATGGTCTCTTGTTGAATCTTTTGATTGTCACCCTGAAATTTGCTGCGTATTTTCTGAATCTCCGGCTGCAGAGCTTGCATCACTTTCTGGTAGCGGATTTGTTTAATCATCAGCGGCAGGACAATCAAACGCACAATTACCGTCACAACCAGCAGAGCCAGGCCATAATCCCCGCCCAGATGCTTTGCAGCAAAGTCAATCACAGATGACACAAACTGCAGAATGCTGCCCCACAAACCACCGGGCCAATGGCCGGGCTTCGTCGGATACATACTGCAACCTGATACAGACATCACAGTGGCTAAGCCAGCGACCCACCACCATGTCCGATTTCTACGCTGCACGACCTCCAAAAGCTGATTCCTCCTACTTCTTTTTCGGAACTGGATCGAACCCACCCGGATGCCAAGGTCCGCACTTTACAATCCGAATCACAGAAAGCAGACTCCCTTTTAGGGCACCATGCTCTAAAACCGCTTCCACCGCATAGTGAGAGCAGCTCGGAACAAACCTGCACCTTGGACCGGTTAAAGGTGAAATCGCCCGTTGGTAGAATCGGATGCAGAACACTATCACTCTGCCGAACATTCTCCCATCTCCTACCGACCATCATACCATGAAGTGCGCCTTTTTGAGCAACTTGTACATATCACTGCGAATCTCATCAAATGTGGCTTCGGCACAGCCTTTGCGCGCAATCACAACGAAATCGACAGACACACCCTGCAACACTGGCACAAATTCTTGAAAACATGCACGCAGTCTTCGTTTCAGCCGATTTCTCGTGACCGCATTTCCGACCTTTTTACTAATCGAAAACCCGACGCGAAACCGGGGACCCGTAGACTTATACCAGTACAACACAAACCGGCCCGTAGCTAAAGAACGCCCGCGCTGGAAGACCCGCCTGAAATCTCGATTTTCCCGAAGCCTGAACTCCGACTGCACACCAACCAACCCTCTTCAAACATCAAAAAACAAGCCATCTTTCACGTGGGAAACAAACAGACAATTACGCAACTGACGAGTTACACAGCTGACGAGAAAGGCGCAAACGAACATCCACTAACAGAGCCAAGAATAGAGAAAGATCGAAAAAGGCCACCGGAGTGGCCTCACGTTCGCAACCTTACGCGGTCAACACTTTTCTTCCCTTGCTCCGGCGAGCGGCTAACACCTTCCGGCCGTTCTTCGAGCTCATACGCTTGCGGAATCCATGAACTTTCTTCCGCTTTCTGCGATTTGGGTTATAGGTCGGCTTCACAGCGCCACCCCCTTTTCCATTCAGACACTCACACAACACACTGCCGACCATTATAGGCCGCAAGTCTTCTGTCTGTCAACTGTCGCTAAGACCTTTCGGCCAATTGACTCAACCGAAGGACGTTTTTCACAAATCCACAGCCCGTTCAGGCACAGTTTTGCAATCTGAGGCAAGATATTCTTTATATTCACAGGGTTATACACAAATTCAGACCTTTTGGATAACCTTATTTATATTTTGTCCACATTTGTGGATAAACACAAACAAGTCATTGCCATTCGTTGAGACAATTTGATATGATCCGTCACACGACGACCGAAAGCGACAGTGCATAACCTAAATTAATCCACAGCATTGTCCACAGATTGTGGATAACTTCCCTCCCAACCTGTTGATTTGTTGATACAATGATTATATTATCCACAACTTCGAGACGGACGGTGGCTTTAGCTGCCCTTTTTTGCTGACAACAAGGGCTGTTTTCCACAGTTATATTATCCACAGTGTGCTGTGTTTATCTCAGTTTCTGTCGTGTCTCAGCTTTTTGCAATTGTTTGATGGTGAAGTAAGGGGGTTCTCGAACCTGTATGACCGAGAAGTTTGACAGCGTCTTTTTTGATCAACTGTGGCAAAAGGTCCTAGAGATGATGAAAGAACGTATGAGTGGACCTAGCTTTGAAACCTGGTTCCAAGGCACTGAGATAACTAATTTCAATGCCTCGAATAATCTCCTAAGCATCTTTGTGCCAACTCCATTCGCAAGAAACTGGCTGGTAGGCAATTACACTGCCATTGTTCAGAACGCACTGACAGCGCTCACAGAACAAGAATTCCGAGTGGAGTTTTATACGGGAAGCCAAACGCAGCCACAAACAGCTGCCACAACTGAACGAGCCCCGGCAACTGAGGAAGACACCGGTTTCGATACATCTCAATCGCAGTTAAACCCGAAGTACACTTTTGACAACTTCGTGATTGGCCAAAGCAATCGTTTTGCCCACGCTGCAAGCCTTGCAGTGGCTGAAAAACCGGCAGGGTCTTATAACCCTCTATTCATTTACGGAGGTGTCGGACTTGGCAAAACACATCTGATGCAGGCCGTCGGAAACCAGGTGATGCAATTCAACCCAGGTGCGAAGGTGCTGTATCTCTCTTCCGAACGGTTTACGAACGAATTCATCAGCGCCATTCGCGAAAACAAAACTGGAGACTTCCGCAATCGCTACCGTACCATCGACGTCCTCCTGATTGACGATATCCAATTCCTTGCGAACAAGGAACAGACACAGGAGGAATTTTTTCACACGTTTAACGCCCTGCACGAAGCCGGGCGACAAATCGTCATTTCTAGCGATCGGCCGCCGCGAGACATCCCAACGCTTGAAGACCGGTTACGCAGCCGATTTGAATGGGGTCTTATCACGGACATTCAACCGCCTGACCTCGAGACTCGTATTGCCATTATCCAGCGCAAAGCGAAAGCTGATGGCGTCCAACTTGACGAAAATGTGGCCTATTTCATTGCCACCCAGGTGAGTAACAATATTCGCGAACTCGAAGGAGCACTGATTCGCGTCGTTGCCTACTCGTCACTCGTCAATGCCGATATTACCGTTGATTTAGCGGAACAAGCACTGAAAGACCTGCTTAACCAGGATGTCCCGCGTAAAATCACAGTTACTCACATTCAGAAAGTCGTTGGTGACCACTACGGGCTGAAAGTGGAAGAGTTGAAGGCAAAACGGAGAACGAAGGAAGTCGTTCTGCCTCGTCAGATTGCCATGTACCTGGCTCGTGAGTTGACAGACATGTCACTACCGAAGATTGGCCAGGCGTTTGGCGGCAGAGACCACACAACCGTTCTTCACGCATGTGACCGAATTTCAAGCTCCATGAAAAACGACGCTGCACTACAACACACCGTTCAAAAACTCGCAGAAGCAATCAGTACCTTATAGCGCTTGCTACCAGACCTGCCCCATATGTTGTGGTTCATAAGCCGAAAAAAGCCGCTTGGCATGTCTTAACATGCAGGGTGCGGCCTAACCTGTTGAAAGCGTGGATAAGATGTCCACATTATACACAGGTTATGCACAGCCTGAATCCATTCGTAATCATTATCATTTTCTACTTTTCCACAGTGTGAACATGTATTATTACTACGAGTATTTCTTTTATCGTATACAAACTAGATCCTATGCTTACGTCCGCGCGATAATGACACAGAGTACAAACTCGTTTGAACCTATCGCCTTGTTCAATCTGAGTCTATGCAGAGGGGAGCCACGAAATTCATGCAATTCTCCATTTATCAACCCGCACTTTTACACATGATCCAAGTCGTCTCAAAAGCTGTCGCTGTCCGTACAACAAAACAAGTTTTAACAGGCATCCTGATTGAAGCTGGTGAAGCCTCCCTGACAGTCACGGCGTATGATTTAGAACTCGGCATTCAAGACACCATTCGCTCTAATGAAACCAACAGACTTGATATCACAACCCCTGGGTCCATTGTTCTCCCTGCCAGATACCTTTCGGAAGTTGTCAGGAAACTTCCGTCTGACACTGTTTCTATCTCGGTCAGTAACAACTACATGACATCCATTCAATGCGGACAAGTCGAATTCCATCTCCATGGAATTGATTCTGAGGAATTTCCGAAGCTCCCACTCTTTCAATCCGGTACTCAAATTCAGTTACCGAGTAACTTACTCGGTGATTTCATCCGAACAACGACATTTGCTGCATCAACGTCGGAAGTCAGACCTGTGCTTACTGGGACTTACGTACAGTACACAGACGGAACACTCAACTTCACGGCAACAGACGGTCTTCGTCTCGCCACCCGTACGGCCTCTTTTGAAGGTGCAGACACACACAACTGGAATGCCATTATTCCAAGCAAGTCCCTGTCTGAACTGGTAAGGCTGTTATCGAGTGATGAAACCCCGACCAACATTCAACTCACTGACAGTCACAGTCTCTTCGTGATTGGAGACACATACTTCTATACGCGTCTTATCGATGGCACTTATCCTGATACGTCCCGCATTATTCCAAAAGCACAGCGTACAGAAATTCACGTGAATGTGAAGTCCATGGCTTCAGCCATCGATAGAGCGGCCCTCATCGCACGGGACCGTGACAATCACATGGTTCGACTTGAAGTTCAAGGTGATGCACTCACGTTCTCATCCAGTTCACCAGAAATCGGGAATGTCTCAGAGTCCGTTACGGCAAGTGAAAAAGACGGTGAAGATTTTCAAATTGCATTTAACGCGAAGTATGTTCTTGACGCCCTGAGTGTGTTTGACGAAGACGAAGTTGTCGTCAGATTCAACGGATCGAACCAACCGTTTACGATTCAGCAGGCTGAAGGTGACGTAGGACTACAGCTTATTTCTCCTGTACTCATGAGGTGATGGATTGGAGATTCAACTTGAGAAAGACTTTATACAACTTGGGCAGGTGCTCAAGTTGACGGATTACATTTCGTCTGGCGGAGAAGCCAAGATCTTTTTACAAAACACCAAGGTGTACGTAAACAGTGAGCAAGAAACAAAGCGCGGACGAAAGTTATATGCTGGGGACGTTGTAGAAATCTCCGGGAAAAAATACACCATCGTCGGCAAGTGATGCCATGAAAATCGACAGGCTCACATTGGAGAATTTCCGTAACTATGAAACAGGCGATGTTGTTCTGAAAGACGGGGTCAATGTCTTTATCGGGGAAAACGCCCAGGGCAAGACCAATGCGCTTGAAGCGATTTACTTCCTTGCGATGGGAAAGTCGCATCGTACGGCAAAGGACTCAGAGTGCATTTTATCCACAGCGGACAAGGCTTCGGTTCGTGGAGAGATAACCGTCAAAGGGAACCCTCATGTGTTACAAGTTGAAATTACGCCAAACGGGAAACGTGCTTCCGTGAACGGAGTCAGCCAGTCGAAGATGACGGACTTCCTTGGACACTTTCAAGTGGTCCTGTTTGCTCCAGAAGACTTGCAACTGGTGAAAGGTAGTCCTGGTGTACGACGCAGGTTTATCGACATGGAACTAGGTCAAACACATCCAAAATACCTGTACCACCTTACTCAATACAACCATGTACTACAGCAACGAAATACGTTGCTTAAGCAATCAACGGTTGATTGGGACTATATTGCGGTATTCGACGAACAATTGGCTGAACACGGAGCCGAGGTAACACTTCGCAGACGTCGATTTATCGAAGAGATGAAAAAGTATGCGAGGGATATTCACGAGAACATTGCACGCGGTCGGGAAAGTCTACACATTGCTTACCAGCCATCGATTCGCGCTCTCGATGATGGTGCGCCCGACAGCGTGAAGGCACTCACAGACCACTACTTGGGTTTGCTGCACGCGAAACGTCAACAGGATTTTCAGACAGGTCACACCACTGTCGGACCACACAGAGATGACATGGTTTTCTTTATTGACGACAAACCTGTACAATCGTTTGCAAGCCAGGGACAGCAGCGTACGGTCGCTCTCTCCATCCGATTGGCAGAGATTGAATTTATCTACCATGAGGTCGGTGATTATCCCGTGCTGCTTCTTGACGATGTGCTCTCTGAACTCGATGACCATCGTCAGACAAACTTAGTCATCTCCATGCATGAAAAGGTTCAAACAATTATCACCACAACCAGCCTTGCACCGTTTCACGGCATGCTGGAAGGGCAAATGCGTTTGTTTCACGTGCACTCTGGTATAATAACTGGATAGAGGGCAGGTGAGATGTGTGTTCATACACATCGGCGGAGACGAAATGGTCCGCCTCCGTGACATCATCGGAATCTTCGACATACATATCAAAGACTCCACAGACTTCCCCAAATTATTTCCCGGGAATGATAAAAAATCACCTTTGATGATTGTCGAGGCGCCTGGTGGAGAGATAAAATCCGTAGTGCTGACAGACGGGCATATTTACCTTTCACCGATTTCTTCGTTAACATTGAAAAGGCGGGCAGATAACTTGTACCGCGATATTGAGTCTCAAGAATCACTGAAGCCGTCAGATGGATGAGCCCTATGACTCATTCATCTACGACTGACTCATTCATCTATGACCAGCTGTCCACCTACCATTGCCGTTTCACTTACGAGATGGGTAGAATGACATAATGAACTGAGCCCTGCGATAGACGGACTGCTGTAATAGACTGATAGCCGCAAGGAATAAAAAAACACGTCTTGGTGGAAATGCGACATGCATTGCAATGTCACTATTTTTTTGAATACGTCTTTGATAATTTGGAGGGAACGTTGTGCCGCAGCAACCAGTGTACGATGAGTCGCAGATAGAAGTTCTGGAAGGCCTCCAAGCCGTTCGCAAACGGCCAGGTATGTACATCGGATCGACCAGCGTAAGGGGTCTTCACCACCTCGTTTGGGAAATTGTCGACAATGCAGTGGACGAGGCCTTGGCTGGTCGCTGTACACGAATTATCGTCACCGTCAACGAGGACGAGAGTGTGACAGTTGAAGACAACGGAGCAGGCTTTCCCGTCGGGATTCACCATAAGACTGGGCGTCCTGCTGTGGAAACAGCCCTAACGGTGCTTCACGCGGGTGGAAAATTTGGCGGATCCGGTTACAAGGTTTCCGGTGGATTGCATGGTGTGGGCGCTTCGGTCGTCAACGCCCTGTCGTCTTGGCTAAAGGTTGAAGTACACCGAGACGGGAAGGTTTACGTTCAGGAGTACGAGAGAGGACAGATCCTCTACGACCTTAAAGTTGTTGGAAAAACGGATCATAGCGGAACCATTGTCACTTTCCAACCAGATGTAGAAATCTTCACGGAGACCACAGAGTTCCAGTCTGACATCCTGACTGGTCGTCTGCGCGAATTGGCGTTTCTGAATGCAGGGCTTGAAATCATTTATCGACATGTGCGTGAAGAAAAGGAAATCACTTATTGCTACACAGGTGGTGTCGCTGAATTCGTCAAATTCCTCAATCGCTCAAAAGAAGTTCTTCACCAGGAACCGGTCATGGTAACAGGCGTCAAAGACGATGTCACTGCCGAAATTGCGCTCCAATATAACGACGGATACGCAACTACCCTGTATTCCTTTGCGAATAACATCAATACACACGAGGGTGGAACGCACGAAGCGGGTTTTAAGACAGCTTTGACGCGTGTCATCAATGATTACGGACGAAAAATCGGTGCTCTGAAAGACAATGACAGCAATCTCACGGGCGATGACGTACGAGAGGGTCTAACTGCGATTGTCAGCGTCAAAGTTCCAGAACCACAGTTTGAAGGTCAGACAAAGACAAAGCTTGGCAACAGCGAGGTCAGAGGCATTGTTGACAGTTTGTTTGCGGAGAAATTCCAAACCTTTCTTGATGAAAATCCGTCTGTTGGCAAACGTATCATGGAGAAATCCGTGACAGCTGCTCGTGCTCGTGAAGCAGCCCGTAAGGCCCGGGAGTTGACGCGGCGAAAGAGTGCTTTGGAAATCAGCTCTCTACCTGGCAAACTGGCTGACTGCTCATCGAAAGACGCAGCCGTCTGTGAGGTGTATCTCGTTGAGGGTGATTCCGCTGGTGGATCGGCCAAGCAGGGACGAGACAGAAACTTTCAAGCCATCTTGCCGTTGCGAGGAAAAATTATCAACGTCGAGAAGGCGCGTCTTGACAAGATCCTTAGTAACAATGAAATCAGGGCCATTATTACGGCGCTTGGGACAGGAATTGGCGAAGAATTCGACCTGACAAAGGCGAGATACCACAAAATCGTTATCATGACCGATGCCGACGTAGACGGCAGTCATATTCGTATTCTCCTTTTGACACTGTTTTATCGGTTTATGAAACCTCTCATAGATGCGGGTTATGTATATATTGCTCAACCGCCCTTGTACAAGATTCAGAAAGGGAAATCCATTCGCTACGCCTACAACGACCATGACCTGGACAGGATTCTTCAGGAAATCGGACGTCAAGGCATCGGCCTGCAGCGGTACAAAGGTCTCGGTGAGATGAATCCTGAGCAACTTTGGGAAACCACGATGGACCCGGAGGTTCGTACCCTGCTACAAGTAACCAATGAGGACGCGATGGAAGCCGACCTTATCTTCACAATGTTGATGGGTGACAAGGTGGAACCACGTCGTGAGTTCATTGAAGAGCACGCAAAATACGTCAAAAATCTCGACGTGTAAGCCTGTTTGGTGTCGAGACGCGTTGATTGTACTCGCAGTATCGTACATGCGCGCATGATGGTACATGCATGAAATATTAGAAATTGGGATGAAGTTGATTCCAAATCCAACGGGAGTGACACACCTTGCCGGATGAAACAAGCAACAAGATTCTGCCAAGAGACCTCGGGCAGGAACTGAAAAGTTCTTTTATCGATTACGCCATGAGTGTTATTGTGGCGCGCGCGATTCCTGATGTTCGGGATGGTTTAAAACCAGTTCACCGTCGAATCCTCTACGCGATGTACGAAGTTGGGATGACGCCTGACAAGCCTTACAAAAAGTCTGCTCGGGTTGTTGGCGACGTCTTGGCCAAGTATCACCCTCATGGTGATGCTGCCGTATACGACGCATTGGTCCGAATGGCACAGACCTTTTCAACCCGTTATCTGCTCGTTGATGGTCACGGCAACTTCGGGTCCATCGATGGCGACAGCGCCGCAGCCATGCGGTATACAGAGTCACGGATGTCTTCTATCGCACTTGAACTGCTGCGAGACATCAACAAGGAAACGGTTGATTTTGGTCCCAACTACGACGAAAACGAGCAAGAACCGTTGGTCATGCCAGCAAGGTTCCCAAATCTGCTGGTCAACGGATCGTCAGGAATTGCTGTCGGGATGGCCACCAATATTCCACCGCATAACCTGCGCGAAGTTATCGACGGAGTCATTTATATGATTGATGTTCCTGGTGCCACAAACGAGGAACTCATGCAGATTGTGAAGGGTCCAGACTTCCCTACTGGTGGTATCATTCTTGGCCGCGACGGGATTCGCGATGCATACCGAACAGGGCGCGGAAGCATTACCATCCGAGCAAAAACACAATTTGAAGAGATGCCCGGCGGCAAAACCAGAATTGTTGTCACGGAAATTCCGTATCAGCAGAATAAGGCTCGCTTAATTGAAAAGATTGCAGAACTCAGCCGCGACAAGAAGCTTGACGGTATTACTGATTTGCGCGATGAATCAGACCGCACCGGTATGCGCATTGCTATCGAACTTCGCCGCGATGTAAAACCGCAGGTCGTGCTCAATAACCTGTTTAAGCACACAGGACTCCAGAGTTCGTTCGGGGTTATTGCACTCGCTCTTGTGAACGGCGAACCGAAGGTTCTCAATTTGCATGACATGCTTCACCACTACATCAAGCATCAGCGAGACGTCGTTACGAGACGGACGCAGTTTGACTTAAACAAAGCTGAAGCCAGAGCGCACATCTTAGAAGGCTTGCGAATTGCGCTGGACAACCTCGATGAGGTCATCAACCTCATCCGTTCTTCGGCCACGACGGAAATTGCACGTGACGGCTTGATGGCCCATTTTTCACTTAGCCACGAGCAGGCCCAAGCAATTCTTGACATGCGTCTGCAACGCCTGACCGGACTTGAACGGGAAAAGATTGAAAATGAATACGCCGAGTTGCAGAAATTAATAGCGGAGTTGAAAAACATCCTTGCAAACGAGTCTGAGTTGATGAGGGTTATTCGCGAAGAGTTGGTCGAAGTTCGTGACAAGTACGCTGACGAACGGCGCACCAGCATTGTGGCGGATGAAGGGGATATCAACGAAGAGGACCTGATTCCGGTTCAGGATGTCGTGGTAACCATCACGCATGCTGGTTATGTGAAACGCATTCCGCTCACTGCTTATCAGAGTCAGCGACGCGGTGGCCGTGGCGTCACAGTCATGGGAACCCGCGAAGAAGACTTTGTTGAACACATGTTCATCACGTCATCACACCACTATTTGCTGGTGTTTACAAACAAAGGTCGCATGTATAGCCTGAAGGCGTATGAGATTCCCGAATACAGTCGCCAGGCTAAGGGGTTGCCGATTGTTAACCTGCTGCAAGTCGATTCTGACGAAAAGATTTCTACTGTCATCCCGGTTAGCAGCCTCGAGGATTGCGGCGACCTCAAACTGTTCTTCGCCACCAGGCAAGGTGTCGTGAAGAAGACAGCGCTTAAGGAATACTCAAACATTCGCAAGAACGGGCTTATCGCTATTAATCTTCGCGATGATGACCAGTTGATTGCGGTTCGCCTTACTGATGGTGAACGGGATATCATCATGGCTACGAGCCGAGGGATGTCTATTCGCTTCCCAGCGTCTGATGTTCGTCAGATGGGACGCGTTTCAACCGGTGTTAAGGGTATTCAGTTATCCGGTGAGGACTACGTCATTGGTATGGATGTCGTCGAGGATGACAACGACGTCTTGGTTGTAACGAGCCGAGGCTACGGGAAAAAGACTCATGTAGAGGGTTACAGAGTTCAGTCTCGCGGTGGTAAGGGCATCAAGACACTGCATTGCACGAGCAAAAATGGCATCGTCGTGGGTCTGAAGATGGTTATGGCAGAAGATGACCTGATGATTGTCACCAATGCTGGAGTCGCCATCCGGATTCATGTGGCTGACATCTCCACGCAGAGCCGCAATACCCAGGGCGTTAGATTGATTAATGTTCCTGATGGCGAGGAAGTTGCGACCGTTGCACGCGTCATCGCCGGAGACGAAGACGAGGAATAATGATGTAGAGGCATAGAGGCATAGAGGGAGTTGAATGGAGCGGCGGGGTCTAGGAGTGAGGCAGAGCCGCGGAGTCCCGCAGCGCGTTCTAGTAGTGAGGACGCGCTGCCGATGACTTTGCATGGCGAACGCGTCAACCGCCCCGCCTCTCCTTTGCCCGCTCCTCCTCTCTTTCTCTTATCCTCTCTTTCTCCTTTGCGCTCCTCCAACGCACTCCTCCAACCCACCCACTCCTCCTCTCCACCTTTCCACTGCTCGACTAATCTTCCTCTCTCCTCTGCCGTGCTCCCCCCCAAGTCCTCCCCGGCTAACGCTTTACCTTCAACGACAACTGAGTCCGCCGAAAGTTTTGTGTCTGGCACCCATGTGGTTTAAAATCATTCACGAGACCGCGTCGACGTGGTTTTGCTACTGATTTCAAGTGAGGTGAGTAATGTGCCAGCCTTTGAAGAGTTGGTGATCCGTCAGGGTGGTATGTTCTTCGGATTTATAATCCTAGTTGTAGTGTCATTCATCATCTTTAACGCCATCGTGAAAGACTAGGTGGTTCCGAAGCACCAGTCATATTTCGTACATTTTCTTCATCCTATATATACCATTTGATCTTGGTCCAACACCGTGGTATATTAGTCGATGTCGCCGCGAGGCGGCTGAATGAAAAACCTGATAACCACGCCGTTTTTAGGGCAAGCTATCAGGCATCAAAGTGAAGTTTGTTCCTTGAAAACTAAACACACGCAGAGAGTGAAAACGTACAGATTCGAAGTGAGCGCTCTTTGAAGTTTGTGAGATGACTTCGGTCATTTTGCGGATGAAGAAGAGAAGAGCAAACTTTTCTTTGAGAGTTTGATCCTGGCTCAGGACGAACGCTGGCGGCGTGCCTAATACATGCAAGTCGCGCGGGTGCCTTCGGGCATCAGCGGCGGACGGGTGAGTAACACGTGGGCAATCTGCCTTTCAGACCGGAATAACGCCTGGAAACGGGTGCTAATGCTGGATAGCGCAATGGGTAGGCATCTACCTGTTGGGAAAGGTGCTACGGCACCACTGAAAGAGGAGCCCGCGGCGCATTAGCTAGTTGGTGGGGTAATGGCCTACCAAGGCGACGATGCGTAGCCGACCTGAGAGGGTGACCGGCCACACTGGGACTGAGACACGGCCCAGACTCCTACGGGAGGCAGCAGTAGGGAATCTTCGGCAATGGGCGCAAGCCTGACCGAGCAACGCCGCGTGAGCGAAGAAGGCCTTCGGGTTGTAAAGCTCAGTCACCCGGGAAGAGAGACCAAGGGAGGGAATGCCCTTGGAGAGACGGTACCGGGAGAGGAAGCCCCGGCTAACTACGTGCCAGCAGCCGCGGTAATACGTAGGGGGCAAGCGTTGTCCGGAATCACTGGGCGTAAAGCGTGCGTAGGCGGTTTGTTAAGTCTGAAGTGAAAGGCCATGGCTCAACCATGGGAATGCTTTGGAAACTGGCAGACTTGAGTACTGGAGAGGCAAGGGGAATTCCACGTGTAGCGGTGAAATGCGTAGAGATGTGGAGGAATACCAGTGGCGAAGGCGCCTTGCTGGACAGTGACTGACGCTGAGGCACGAAAGCGTGGGGAGCAAACAGGATTAGATACCCTGGTAGTCCACGCCGTAAACGATGAGTGCTAGGTGTTGGAGGTTCAGACCTTCAGTGCCGAAGGAAACCCAATAAGCACTCCGCCTGGGGAGTACGGTCGCAAGACTGAAACTCAAAGGAATTGACGGGGGCCCGCACAAGCAGTGGAGCATGTGGTTTAATTCGAAGCAACGCGAAGAACCTTACCAGGGCTTGACATCCCTCTGACCGGTACAGAGATGTGCCTTC